>JAZRZM010000013.1:0-68631 GCA_045601385.1 Clostridia bacterium
ATTTACGGATTTAGTTTTCTTTTTTTGTTTAAGTAATTTTTCCAAATTAATTGCGGGTAATTGTTCGGGTGTTAGGGACAAAGGTGCTATCCAATAATCCATTTTTGCTGTTCCATCGAATAGTTTAAACAGTTTCCGTAACACATAGCCAAGACAAACCAACATGATTTCCGCTGAAACTTTTTCCAGTCCTCTGCGTCGTATGCGATCGTACTCCATATCTTGTTTTATCACGCCGAATGCGCCTTCGGCTTGGGCGCTTCTGTTTACACGCAGTTCTATTCCTTTGGTGCTTAATAAATTACTTTTGGCAATATTTTTGTATATATTAAATTCTCTACTTGTCTCAAATACTCTCTGATTTTTCTCTTTCTCTTTTACATTTCGATTGCAGTATTCTTTGTATTCGCATTTTGAACAATCTTCAATTAAGAAAAAAGAATTACATTTGCTTTTGGGATGTCTGCCGTTGCAAGTTGATAATTCTGTCGCTGTTTTTCCGTTCATGCAAATCAACTTTCCTTCTTCATTAAAGCGATATAAATCAATATATTTTCCATTTACCTCTTGATTCCATGTATTATACTTTACATAATTTCCTATCTTGTTTCGATATAAATATTCATAATTTTTAAACGAACCATAGCCGGCATCTGCGCATATATTTTTTGGGTAAGCCTCATAATATTGCTTCATTTGTTCTAAAAACGGAATAAAAGCAGGAGAATCAGACCGTTCTTGTCCCACATAATAATCTAAAATGATTCCTTTTGCCACGGCAATCTGTATGTTATAACCGGCATGCATATTACTACCCAAACCCGAATAATAGTCTTCTTTCAAATACATTGCCGTGGCATCTTTATCTGTTTTGTAATAGGATCTTCGATCGGTTCCGCAGATTCTTTCCTTCTCTTCATATTCCAAAATTTTCAATAGATATTTGTTCAGCAGAAAATAATCTTTTAATTCTTTTCCGTATCGTAATCCTTTTCCTTGTTTGATCCCGACACCACTTTTCTTTAATTTTTCTTCCAATAAAGAAAGGTATGTTCCGATTTCTTTTGAAGTAAATTGCATTTTCTTTTCGGGAAGGTCGAAATATTGTATCAGTAATTCTCGAATATGTTCATTAAGTTTTTTATGAAAAGTTGCGGGCTTCCAAACGAATTTATACTTGTTGGCATTCGCCTCGATTTTTGTGCCGTCAATAAAAACATCCTCTACGCATATCTTAAACTTTTCAATAATGTGTTTAACTATTGTAATATATATCTCTCGTTGATGCTTAACAACTACGTTGTTAAGAAACATAGAAATGGTAACGTATGACGGTATATCCTCACCCAAAAAATACATAAATCTGATGTCATAAATTATGCTTTCTTCTAGTTTTCTCAGCGAGCCGGAATGCTTGGAAAAACCATAAATGATTGCTGCAAATAACTTGTATGGATTGTATGGTCTTCTCCCTTCTTTGTATTCGCCAACTTCGCTTTGAATGATTTTTCCTACTCCCGATTCTTCTAAAAATACAAGAAATTTATCAATAATTTTGATTTCCTTCATCTTTTCGTTGAAGGAATACATTAAACACGGTTGAAATGGTATAAAATACGACATAAATATCTCCTTGCAAGAAGATATTTTAGTTCGATTTTCCGTTAAAACAAATAAAACAATTGATTTAATGCCATAAAAAGAGGGCTGTCAAAAAACTTGCGTTTCTTAACAGCCCCTTTGTTTTACCTTGATGTGGGATTCGAACGGGCGGATAGGGCGTATTTATATATATAAGGATATACGCGCCCGTAGTGGATGCCACAGGCGGCGGCAACCATAAAAGACCTCGGCGGCGAGAGAGAAAAGCCTCGTCTGCAAGCGGTCCAGCGCAGACGGGCTTCCTCCCGTCGTTCTTTTGTTTGCCCGCTTGGTTTTCCCGTGGCGTGCGCTTGTCTTCGGCGAGCACCTGGGGCTCCCCGCAAAGGCGCGAGCGTAGCGAGCGGCTTTGTGGGGTGGGGCAAAGCGAGCCGACTTGTATCAAGACAAGCGCACGCCTTACACTCACTACTCAAAATTTAGCCAAAGTGAATCCCAAATGATTCTATAACGCCTTCAACGATTGTGAAAACGGCAATAAATAAAAAATCCCAGTGCAAAATCCGTTGCCGGATCTGCACGGGGATCATCCACTCATTTATTTTTGCAAAAATTCAAAGCCATGTTCAAAAAGGCAAATCATCTGATAGGACGTTTTCATCTTGAATATCAATCATTCCAATAACATTTTTTGCTCGAGCGAGCAAAAGGTCATAGGTCAAAATCGACAGTTGGTTATATGAAGCGTTCAAAATTCGATATGCTTCTTTTTGCTCATCATTCCAGTTATCAGAACGTCCAAACACTAAAATACATCTCGGCTTTACAACTTTGCTCTTCGTGCGTTCAATAAATTTCTGGCTGTTTGCTTCACGCTCAATTTCATAAATGTAATTCATGCACTGCGTAATTGCTTTTATTAAGTCGGACGAAGGAACATAATTGTTGTGATCTTTTGTTGATGACCAAAACGGCATACCGTTTGGCTTCTTGATCTCCACTAAATCAATGAACCCATCAAACGCGCGCATAATATAATCGGCAATGTTTTCCGTATCTATGGAACGTTCGTCTATGATTTGCGCAAAATCCGATCCAAGTACCCACTTGTTATCAGAAAACCATTTTTGCCAAAAACTTTCTGCCAAATTTTCAGAAAGTTTGGATTCAAATTCCGAAAGAGAATTTTGTTTCTTTATTGCTGTTGCGGCTAATAAGATATTGTCGGTAAGAATGCCGTTCTCCATGAGTAGACTTGCGGCATCTCTTTGGTTTTCAAGGAGTTTTTTGAATTGTTGGATCAATTCGGCATTGCCACCTTCAACATTGATATACTCGCCTGACCCCAAATTGACAGGAGTATAGTTTTCTGATATGTATTTTATCAAAGCATTTAACTCGTCATTATCCAGGGTCAACTCGCTTTTGGGTTTATCGCTTACGGTTTCGCTGAAAGGATAGTTATATCTTCCGATTTTCAGAGAAATATCTGTTGTATCTTGATGGTCGTGCGGTATTTTCATAAGCATTGCTTGTGAATATACTCGTTGTTTGGCTTTTAGCGTGCAAGGTTCGGCATAATCAACGCCTTTTTGCGATGTTTTTACTTCGCTCAAAATCTAACCTCCTTATATTCTGTCTCCATAGGGGAGAGATTTCATATAATTTTCCATAAATGACCAATCGGGTCTGCCATCTTTTGATGATGGAAGTTTCATAAATGTATTTGAAATTAGTTCCATCTTAAAAGCTCTCCCATAACTAAATTTATATTTTTCTCGCTTTAGAATTGAAATGATAAATAATGCCGAATACGGATTTATCCAAGGAGCGCGGCAAATAACCATATGATCTCCACACACAAATTCTTTCGCTTGATAAGAACAAGTGGCAGTTGTGTCACCGATTGCAATTGCATTGCCTTTTTCTATGCCAGTAATCTCGTTATTATTAACATAGCAAACGCAACCGTTATTCATTTCTGTTCTTGAAATGAATCGAATGGTATTGCCGCAGGGGGAATCATAGCATTCAAGATCACCTTTTACGTGCGCTTCTGCCTTATACATTTTTGAAAACAAATTGCCCAAGCGATACTCTTTCCATGCTTCAACACCAAGTGTATGTGATCCGTACCCCCCCCCGATTTTCAGTGGATAATGGTTTGTGATTGAGCGATTTTATATAACGTTCCATATAGTCCCAATCAGGACATTCGGATGAAATTGCCGGTAACATTACTACTTCGGATAGATATTTATCTTCCGTTACTTTTCGACCATAAGTATATTTGTAACGATTTGCCATTAGTATGGTTTTTAGAAACAAGTATACTAAGGGAGATTTTGCATTTTTATCTTTAAGAATAAGTATTTTTGCCGAGTCTCCAACGACACACCCAAATGGTTGATATGCAACATATCCAGCAGATCCTGTCCTTGCCACGGTCAAACACGGTTCATCGGTATATGTATAACCCATATCTATACAGTAATTACGATCGATTTTTCCAATACAACCATTGTTTTCTTCACCACTTTGCACAGCTACAAAGCTTCCCGGGTTACATTCAATTTCTTCTTTAGTGATCCCTGCGCCGTTATATAAATCGAATAGATCAAACAATTTAAACGGCTTCCAATTCGAAAAATCAAGATTCATAGATATGTCCCTCCTTCACAAGATAGGCGAGATAATCATTTATAGTCTGCTGAAAATCCTGCTCTGTCAACTTTGTATAATCGGTTTTCATATACGCTTCGCACAGCCATTCATCGTCACCGTTTACTTTGTGAGTTGCGGATAACCCATCAACCGCGCGACGGTTTCTGTAAAGCTCAATGCATTCTTTTTCAATCTCTACCCAACGGCTCTTTCCGGTAGTTGCGTCAACTTGTTCCACTCGTCCGAGATTCTTTTTCTTCTTGAAGCCGTCTTCTTTGCAATACCCAAAGAACGTATCGGGATTGGAGACATCGGTGTGCTTTGTCCCGATTTTGAACACCATACAGCAAGCAGACGCACTTGCACCGGGATAGAAAATTTCATTCGGAAGAGTAAATACAGCGTCAAGCGTATTTTCCTCAAGAATTTCATTTTTCAAATGTGAAATATCTCCGCTGGTACCAATGGCGCAGGAAACCGGGAGAAGTACTGCCAATTTTGCTTGATGGTTGATCGAATTAAGCGTATCGGCGATGTATTTTACAAAATACAAACCTTTTGATGGATCTTCTTTTTTATCTTTTGCCCAAGTATCGACAAACTTTTTCGGAAGATGAATACGTTGCCCATTATATGGGGGATTCATTAAGATAACGTTTGGCTTTGCTTCTTTGATCCAATCCGCCAAATCAAAACAACTTCCTTGACGAATATTTGAGTTCCCGTCCGAGTGGATAAGCATATTTGTAGTAGCAAGCCCATATATGTTTTCGTCAAACTCTATGCCGAAAATCTGATGCTTTTTCACTTCTTCCTGCTCGGCAGCGGTTGCGCAATCATCCAACGCCTGCGTCATAGCCCGAACAAGGAACGAACCACTTCCGCAGCAGGGGTCAAGTACAACAGAATGCTTGTTTACGCCCGTAATCTTTGCCATAAAATCTGTAATATGATCGGGTGTAAATGCCTGATTCTTGTCCGACTTTCCAACATATTTGTTGAACGTAACGAAAAATAGATTCAGCAAATCCTGCCCAGAGGTGCTTTTGTCGTTGATGAACGGAAGAATATCGTCTTCGATAGATTTGAGTATTTCCCGGAATGCTTCCTTTGAGAGTTTGCGCACATATTGATTATCAAGTACATTTCGATTCAAAAGAGCCAATTTTTCGGCTTTGTTTATGTCAGAAGTCAGCAGAGCTTCCAATACTTCTTTGATGCGAGCCCTGATTTGTGCGGAGGTGAGCGATGGGATGGAATAGTCGAGTCCATTTTTCAACGCGAGGAGACACGTTCCGACAAACTGGCTACGTAGTTTTTCCGGGATGCTGTGGCGATGCAAGGTTTCATTGAGTTTATAAGTGTTCTGCATCACCTTTTCTTTGTCGTTGATCTTTGATGTGTAAAAATCAACGTATTCGTCCATCGCGCGAAGAGCGGTTTCTTTAGGCATCAGATCACCGTCGGAAATAACGCCACGCCAAACCTTGACATTATCATTTGTGGTATTTGCAAGTATGGCAATGATTTTGTTACCTGTGAGCGCTTTTTCGTATTCCACGTACGCGGATAACTGTTCTTCATCCGCCTTGGTAAAGTTCTGTTTCGTTTCTATAAGAACGGAAACATTATCTTTTACAAATCGGATATCCAATTTTTCAAATTTTCGTCCGGCTCTATTTTCAATAGGAGAAAAAGGCAGAGAAGCGGCGGCAAACGCCTTGGGATAACTGTACTCATCGTTTTCGATGTTACTTGTCAGATATGCTCTTCCGACCGTTGAAATCATATCAGCTCTAATCATTATTTACTCTCCTCGCAAATTCCATTAATTTTCTCTTCCAACACTTTTACCGCGTCCAAAATCACATCAAAATCCGGTTTTTCGCCGAAAATCATGTTTTTCATATGTTCGTAGTCCTCGCGGAGCGCCTTGATATTCTTCTCCGAGGGGATCAGTTTCATCGTGCCGGGCTTTGCTTCGTCGTATCTTGCCCATGGGCAACGGTAAAACTTCTCTTTGAAGCGAACGACCTTACCGAGCAGGTCGATATCCGCAAACGCGGCGTCTTTGACAGGCGATTTTGCCATGCACCATAGGTCGTAATAGTGCCTCGAATAGCGCATTGGAACGGTGCTGTTTTCCGGGCGGTATGCCTCGCGGTGCAGGATCGTGACCTTTTCCCAAAATGTCCTTTCCGGCAAGACAGTCAGAATTTCGGTGGTCGGCTCTTTGAACAGGCGGGCATAATGGAGCGCTGCATAGGGCGTGATCGGCTTGACCGCCGCGGGTGTCCACGCGGCAAGCGCACCGATTTCAAGACGAATGACCGGCAGGATGGAGAAATCGTTAAACGTTCGGTCGTATGCAAAAACGACTGTCTGCGGATCGTCTTCTTCTATGTAGCATTTGATCGGTGTGGGCAGTTCATTTTGAAGATCTGCGGTGATCGTCGGCATAAACTCGTTTTTCAGAAACGCTTCCGTCTTCGCTCCGGCTTCCTTATTGAAAATGTCCTGTTTGGTATTGCTCCGCTCATCCCACGGCTCATTGGCACCGTAGCCGAGAACGCGCCAATCCAATATAAGGTCAATATCTTCCGAAAAACGCTCGATCAACCCGTAAGATTTGGAAAGGCTCGTGCCTCCCTTGAACGCGATGTGATTCTTCCACGCACACCGATGAAACAGGTAGTCGAGCATATAACATACCCAAAAATCTTTTTCGATAATGGCATCGGTCATGCCCATTTTCGCGGCGGTGTTATGGAATAACGCCTTGCGGTCGTTTTCATTCAGTTTTGCAATATTTCTCATTGCGCGTCCCCTTTACAAATGCTTCGGATATACTCGTAAACCCAGGCGGTTGCGAATTTTGCTTCGGCAAACATCCGTTCTTTTTCTTCCAGCGTCAGTAACTTTTTCAACCGTGCGATCACAGCTTCAGTCACGTTCTCTTTTCCGAGAGCTTTGAGTGCCTGAATGGTCAGGGCGGTTTTATAAGATACTTTGGAGATCTCTTTGTTTGTCGTGCGCTTGAATCTGATAACGGTATGATCGAACGTGTATTCTTTATACGCCCCATCGCTGACGTAAATCCACTGTGACGGAACCTGCGTGGAAAGTCCGAGAATGTTCAAAGCCGTATCGCCGCAAGGAACGATTGTCCAGCCAAAATTGCGGGCAATCGCGTGAGCAACCGCGTCCGGCGACGGTGCAACAGCCTCGCCGAGCAATGCACTGTATTCCGGTTTGTAATAAACTCCGAACAGGATATTTTGAATCAACCCTTCTTCCGCAAGCCGGATCAGTGCCATATTGACCGTTTTTTTCTCTGCGATTTGCGAAAAATCGGTTGACACAAAAACGGAACCGTCTTTTGAATCACGGATGATCGTGCGTATTTGATTTTGATAATCCGGTCGTTTCATACTTTCGCCCTTTCAATCATACTTACCCATTGTTACGCGTTGCTTATAGTATACACTATTTTCTACGAAAAATCAATTGCTTTATTACAAAAATAGATTACACTTGTATCAAGACAAGCGCACACGTCAGAACCACACCTGAAAGTTTACCCCAAACCAAAGCAAACTGATTTTCCCGGTGCGATCCGGGATGCAAATCGGCAGCTTATCCCGGCAAACGGGGTGTGAAAAATGATTTTTTAACGTTTCACGCCCTCCGCCAAACAGAGTCGCGTTTGAACCCGCGGCTCTGTTATTTTTATAATAACGGCTTCTTTTGCTTTATTTTTGATACAATTAAATTCATATCAAAATCGTCTCTATCTTATAAAACACAGAAGCGCGATAACTTCGAAAATTTTTCAAAATAATCGTATATCAATATAGAAATTCAAAGTTATTGTATTATCCTCCATATTATTTCCCTTCTCCGTTGTGGCGAGCGTAGCACATTCCTCGTCGAAGTAAACAGGGGAAAAATATTGTTTTTACTTTTCTATTGTTTCTATAATTCGCAACACAATTTTTTTCCCTTTGTCGTTGACTTCGGCAGAGGGATTTTTATTGTTATTGTCTCATTACCGGAATATGCTCCTGCCTCCACTGCCGAATAAGGCAAATAAATAATATGGAGGTATCCAAAAATGATTGACAATAATTTCGGAGAGAGTATAATAAGTATGAAAAGTATAACTTATCACATACGGAGACGATGATGAAAGAAGACGAAGGGAAGTACGCATGGGCTGTTACTGTCGGAGAAAAGGGACAAATAGTGATACCCAAGCAGGCGAGGGACATATTCGGGATAAAGTCGGGCGATACGCTTGTCGTACTCGGCGACGTCGATAGGGGGATTGCGATTCCCAAGAAAGAAGACTTTGCCGCGTTGCGGAAAAAGATGTTCGGGGATAAATAATAATGGTTGCTATCGAAATACGGAATTTAACGAAGACATATAAAACGTTTACGCTGGATAACGTCTCTTTTGACGTGGAAGAAGGGCATATTGTCGGGTTTATCGGCAGGAACGGCGCGGGAAAAACCACGACGATCAAATCGATGCTGAACATCGTGAAAGCCGATAGCGGAGAAGTCCGATTTTTCGGGCTGGATATAAACGAAAACGAAAGGGCGGTCAAAAACAAGATCGGCTATTCAAACGGAACCGTAAATTACTATCCGAAGAAGAAACTTGCGGACATCGTGAACGTGACGAAAACGTTTTTTGACGCGTGGGACGACGACTTGATGCGGGAATATATCGATTTATTCAAACTCGATTTGTCAAAAACGCCTGCGGAACTGTCCGAAGGCATGAAAGTGAAGTTTAATCTTTTATTGGCGTTGAGCCACAATGCCAAAATACTGATTCTGGACGAGCCGACCTGCGGTCTTGATCCTTTTTCGAGAGAGGAATTGGCGGAGGTCTTTATAGAATTGAAAAAAAGAGGGACGGCGATATTGTTTTCGACGCACATTACTTCGGATTTGGAAAAGTGCGCCGACGATATCGTCTTTATCAGTCACGGAAAAATCGTCAGCGCGTGCGACAAAAACGAATTTATCGGGAAGTACTCGATCGGGAACGAAACGCTGGAACAAACGATCGTAAGAATGGAGAGGGAGCAGGATGAAAAATCTGATAAAAAAAGAATTTAAGTTAAGCGCGCATATCTTGTCGTACTGCTTCTTGGCGTTCGGCTTGCTGGTCTTTCTGCCCGGATATCCGATTTTGCTCGGGGCGTTTTTTTCTTGTCTCGGCATTTTCCAATCCTTTCAATCGTATCGGGAATCGAACGATATCGCGTATTCGGTTTTGTTGCCGGTAAGCAAAAAAGACATTGTGAAAGCAAAATTTGTTTTTGTAATATCGTTGCAATTGGCGGCTTTTTCGCTGATGTTTGTTGCGTCTATGATTCGGATGACCGTATTAAGAGAGGCGGAAGTGTACGTCAATAATGCGCTTTTGACTGCCAATTTCGTTTTTTTGGGCTACGCGCTTATCCTGTACGGTTTGTTTAACGTTTTGTTTGTGCGCGGTTTTTTCAAGACGGGATACTATTTCGGCAAACCGTTTATTTTGTTTTGCGTATGTTGTTTTTTGCTGATCGGAATAGCCGAGGCCTTATGGCACATACCCGGACTGTATGCGCTGAACTCTTTTGGCTTCGACAATATCGGTATCCAACTGCTCGGACTGTCGATCGGCGTCGTTGTTTTTGCGGGGTTAACGTTTATCGGTTATAAAAAATCGGTAAAAACATTTGAAAAAATCGATTTGTAAAGGCGTAAAACGTACGGGGAAAGGGTTTTTTCGATAAAAAACCGGTAATCAATTTTTATGCGAGTCGTCTTGTCCGCCGTTTTTGTCCGCGTCTGCTTTTCGGCTGACTTCTTCGGTGAGCGCGGCTTGTTCTTCGCTTGTCAAGTCGCACAGAAAACGGGATTTTTCGACGAACGCGGCGCGGAAAGCGTCTTCAAAAAACGGCAGATTCTTGCGTTGGGCGCGCTCTTTTTCTTTGCCGATGAGGTACTGACAGCGTTTTTCTTCTCCTTCGCATTCGCGCATGAAGTTTTCTTGTTTCGTCGCTTGTTCGTCTTCTTCTTTGCGGCGCTTTGCTTCGTCATAGCGCGCGACGATCGCGTCGTATTCGGTATGTTTGACGAGTTCGTCACGAATAAACGCGGTCTGTTTTTTTGTGTTTTCGGGGTTTTGGCAATAGTCGAGTATTTCTTTGGTGTTGATAATATCGTCGTCGGTGAGGTCGCCGCTTGCATAGTTCAGGCACGAGGCTCGGATACGGAGGGCGCGGACGATGTCGGCGTGTTTTTGCTCGTTGAGGTCAAAGAAAAACATCGGAATGATTTTGATGACGGAAGCGAGGAAAGCAAGCAGGGTGGTGTAGAAGAACGCCGAATACATGATATCCCTGTCGGTGAAAGAGACGTCGATCGGATCGCCGAATCCGACGCCTGCCATGCTCATAAAAATCGGGGATAGCATGCCGGTAAATACGCCGATGACGGTGGAAATAAGCCCGCTGAAATTCGCCCAAAAGCCGTCGAGGCGCAGTCCGGAGCGGTACTGCTCGTAGTCGAGCGCCTCCGACTTCATAATGTCGGAAAAGTACGAAAAACTGTTGATCGTATTTTGCAGGAAGAAAAAAACGAGCAAAGCGTACGGGACTTTGCATAAAAGCAGTTGCAACCCGAGAACGACGGCAAATACCATGTTGGATAGGTTAAAGACTTTTACTTTTCCGAATTTTTTTGCAAGGGGCGGACCGCCGAAGATGCCGAGCGCGCAACCGGTGCCGAGAATCATATTGCAGACGGCGAGGACGGAGTCGCCCGTCGCGCCGCCGATAGCGTAGTAGCATACCCACAAAGCAAAATTCGCTCCGCCGGAAATCCCTTTGAAAATGTCATAAATAAGCACTAACCAAAAGTACTTGTTGCGGCAAAGCGCTTTTGCTCCGGTCAGAAAACCGACTTTGGCTTTGAAACTTTTTCCGGCGACGATTCTTTCGTGCGTACCGAAATAGGCGAAGAGCATAAACCCGATATTGCCGAGGGCGCAGATGGGGAATACGATACGGTAAATAAGGACGTTTCCCGTGCCGCCCGAGAAGAACCACGCCGCCATAAAAGGAATGGCGACCGACATGATCGTCGCAGGCCATGGGCCGACAAGACTGATGACCGAAGCGATAACGGACCGTTCCTGCGAAACGGTGGTGATTGTGTTTTGCAAGCCGGCGAGTCCCTGTGTGGCGAATTCGTACACAAACGCCGCTCCGTCTGTCAAAAGATAGGCGACGAGAATGCCGAGCGAAACGACGATGTCGGAGTCCTCGGTAATACCCATGACCGGTATCGCAGGTATCGTCAGCGAAAAAAGATTCGTCTCAACCCATACTTGCGGAATAAACGGCACCAGCGTGAGCATTAAAGATGAAATCACCGTCGGCAGGACGAGCAGACGGCGGAATTTTCCGTTGACCGAGCGACTGTTGTCGATTACCCATGAAAGGATGGGACGCTTGACAAAGACGAGCAAAGTCCCTATCAGCCCGAGCAAAAACAGTACCCCGGTCGATACGCGGAAATACGATACCATCAAAGGGACGGAAACGGACAGACCTGCCCACGTTCCAAAGACGCCGTGCAACGAGTTGCCGGTGTTTGCGAGGACGAGATTTGTCGCTTCTTTGTACGAGACTTCGTACCCCTTCGGCGGTGTGCGCCAATAACCGCGCAGTTTGAACCAAAGGTCCTGTATCTTTTCTTTCATGTAGCCTACTTAACTTCTTTCATCTCCGTCATCAGGACTTTTTCCCATGCGGACGTGCCGTCTTCAAGATAATACGTGTCTACGCTGTAAGGCGTAAACTCTGTCGTAAGAGGCGCGGGAAGCAGACCGCCCGCAATGGTCACGAGCGTCTTTTTGCCGTCCGTTTCGTATGCGCGCAGGACGGTTCCTTTGCCGTCTTCCGAACGTTTGATTGCCGATATGACAATATTGTCCGAATCGACGGTAACGCCGCAAAAACTCTCTTTTAGCGTCCCGTTATGGTTGTTTTCGATAACGAAATCGATCGGAACGTTAAACAGCCGCGCTTTTTTGACGGTGGCGGCTATATCTTTGTCGAAAGGCGTCAGAGCGTAATCGAACGTGCCGATACCTTGGTCGGTCAGTTCGCTTTCGGGACTGACGAAAGGCGCGCCGTGGTCGCCGAAGTAGGGACTACGGATAGCCGTCAGACAAAGCACGTTATCGCGCACCGAAAAACTGTATTTGTTGTTGTTCAAAAGGGCGACGCCGCCTTCCTTGCCGGTCGCGGCGATCCATTGCTGTCCGCATTCTTCTTCCCCGTTTGTCGGGCGCGTTATCGAACCGAACGGTATTTCGTAAATCGACGACGTTTCGGTCAGATTGAGTGGGAAAGCGATTTTCAGCATTTTTTGTTTTTCATGCCAGTCGACGGTCGCCGATACGCGGAGCAAACCGTCGTTTTCGAGGCGGAAGCACTGCGTCAGAGATGATTTTCCATAATATGAAGTGATTTTTACGCTTGTGCGCAAAGGTCCTTTTTCGACGAACAAAAATTCGGCGTCCGAAAAGTATCCGACGACTTTATCAAAGTAGTTTTTGCCATGGCTCCATGTGTCGTGGCCTTTTTCGTCGATGACGGTCGGCACGGCGGCATAATCGAGCGTTTGTTTCTTGCGTCGGAACAGTCCTTTCTTTTTTTGCTCCTTTGCGGGCGCGTTGAGCGTCCTTTTTGCCTTTTTGTCGTACAGTTTGGTAATGTAACCCGTTTTGCGATCGAATTCGACGCGGAAAAAGCCGTCTTCGATATAGTTATGCCCCGTTTCGAGTTCGCTTTTTTCGGGAAGCAGACGGTCGAAAGCGTATTTGATTCTTCCGATTTCGGGCGCGATGTTTTCGATAAAACCGGGCGTGTTGTTGCGGTTGACGTAATAGGTCGCGTAGCCGCACGCGGGGACTTTGACGCGGAACAGAGAGTCGCAACGCCGCTGACACAAATGCGTCTGCGAGTAGACGTATTGGAAAGTCAGTTCGTTGTCGTCGCCGTCGTGCACCGACGTCACCTGTTTGTTGATTTGTACGAGCGTCTCGACGTCGAACGGGTGCGGATTGAAGAAAACGACGGGTATGCCTTTTTGCCGATCCGAAGTATCGATCGCCCACGATATGGTTTGCTTGGCGTTGTTTATGCTCTTGACTGCGATAGACAGCGCTTCTCCGCCCAGAACCTCTGCGTCCGGATAGGCGTCCTTGATACAGCAACCGCCCATAATGTCGTGAAAATGCAGGAAGTTGACGTTCTTCCAGCCCGTCTCGAATTTTTTGGTCGGATACGATCTTTTCAATAAGCGATAATTCATCATAGACATTGTTTCGGCTGCCAAAAGCAAATTTTCGGAACGCCGAACAAGCGTTTTTATGGGCGAATATGCCGCATAGCAACCGCTTGCGTGGTGTTGCAGATCGTCCCGAAAAGCGGGCAGGGAATAATCCTTTTGCTCGCGCATGTGCTTGAAAAAGTCGTCAAGGTCGCTGAAAATGATTTCCGTTTCCGGATGCTCCTTGGCGTACTGTTCCAATAGTTGTATATGTTTGACAGTCGGTCCGCCGCCGTGGTTGCCCACGCCGTAAAAGAAGGGGACGAAGTCGCCTTTTTCGGGTGCGTTGGACGAGACGAAGCCGAGTTCTTTTTGAAGGACGCCGGGCGCGGCGAACTTAAAGCAGTAGCAACCCGATATGCGGTAGGCAAACACTTCGCTTCCGTCGGGCGCTATCCAGCGGAACGCGTTACTGTCCATCTTTTTTTCGTGTTGCATCGGGCGCATGAAGATGTAGTTGTCCATGCCGCTTTTTTTCAGAATCTGCGGCATGTTTCCGTTGTGCCCGAAAGAGTCGACGTTGTAGCCGACCTTTGCCGTTTTGCCGAATTTTTCGTAAAAATACCGTTGCGAATAGAGGCTTTGGCGTGCAAAACCCTCGCCCGAGGGGATGTTGCAGTCGGGCTGTACGTACCAACCGCCGACGATGACAAAACGTCCTTCGTTCACCCGTTGTTTGATTTCCTCAAACATATCCGGATCGAATTCTTCTATCCATTCGTATACCGAAGCCGACGAGCAGACGAATCTGAACTCGGGAAACTCTTTCATTCTGTCCAAGGCGGAGCGTATCGTCGCTTTGGCTTCGGCGCTCCCTTCCTGCCACTTCCACATCCAAGCCGGATCGAGGTGGGCGTTACCGACGCAGTATACTTTTTTCTTGACGTTTTGCATGTTTGACCTCTTTATTATGTTTATAAGTATAGTATAATATTTATAGTAGGCTTTGTCAAATATGTTCGTTTTCGCGGATCCGGGAAGGGATTGTCAGAAGCAGAGTTTTTCCAGGGCGCGTTTGTATATGGCGATGGCTTTGTCCCATTCGCATAGATCGACGTATTCGTCGGGACAATGAATATCGGCGTCGCTTTCGGGGAAGCAGGGACCGAATGCAACTCCCAAGGGAAGTACGCGTGCGTACGTTCCGCCGCCGATGGTTATCGGTTTTGCTTTTATGCCCGTTTCTTCTTCGTATGCGGCGAGAAGAGCGTTTACCAGCGGATGATCTTCGGCGACGAAAAGCGGTTTTTGGTCGGACGTCGCTTCTACGCATGCCGACAGTTTTTCGCGCAGTTTTCGCGTGATTTCTTCGGGCTTGACCGTGATCGGATAGCGCACGTCCAACATAAATACAAGGTTCCCGTTTTCTTCTTTTGCGGTACCCAAATTACATGTAAGCGCACCGCTTTCACGGTCGGAAAAATCGATGGCCGCGCCTTTTCCGTCATAAGAAGAAAAAGATTCGGCAAGTTCTTTCGCAAAGGAAAAACGGTCGGCGATACCGCATAGGAGCGCAATCAAGGCGTTCTTTCCCTTTTCGGGGTGGCTCGCGTGCGAGGCGATTCCTTTTTCGGTGAGGACCGTTCCGTCTTCAAAGACGCAAGTCGCTTCGTCCGGCACCACATTCGGACGTTGACCGGCGTCGAGCGACCTTATTTCTTTCGGCTTCGGATAGGTTATTTTATGGAAAAGTATTCCTTTTTCGCAGTTGATGACGGGGAAGTCGGCGTCCGGTGAGAAGCCTGCCGCGGGCATTTCTTCCGTTTTTTTGTATCGCTCCATACATGCCCAACCGCTCTCTTCGTTACATCCGACAATCAGGCGGATACGCTTTTTCGGCTGTTTTTCTTTCAGTAATTGTTCGAGGGCGACAAGGACGGCGACGAAAGGCGATTTATCGTCCAATGCGCCGCGCGCGTAGATTTTTCCGTTTTCTTCGACCGCGCCGAAAGGCGGATAGTGCCAGCCTTTGCCGACGGGCACGACGTCGAGATGACACAGAACCCCGAAGAGTTCGCCTTCGCCCACTTCGCCGTATCCGCAATATCCGTCTACGTTTTTGACCGAAAGTCCGCTTTCTTGCATCATATCGAGGGCGCACGTAAGGCAGTCGTATACCCCTTTTCCAAAGGGCATCCCTTCTTTCGCTTCGGTCTGAACGCTCTCGATCCGCAGCAATTTTTTCAGTCGTTCTTTGTCGTGTTCGTTATACATATAAAACCTCCCTCTTTGCCGAAATATCTTCGGTCAAACCCATTAAAATTATATACTATTCGGAAAAAATATGCTACAATAATATCGGAGCGAGCGGATTTATATTTTACTGCGGTTTTTCCGAAAGATCGTTTCGCATATCCCGCTCCGCATTTTTCACTCCCGACCGTGAAAAAACGGTAAAGGGAAGAAGGAGTATTGTATTATGAAAGTCAGAACAAGATTCGCACCCAGCCCGACGGGCTTTATGCACATCGGCAATCTGCGTACGGCGTTGTACGCATACCTGTACGCCAAACACGACGACGGCGATTTTATTCTCCGTATCGAAGATACCGACCGCGAACGGTTTGTCGAAGGGGCAATCGATCTTATTTATTCGACCTTGCAAAAATCGGGTATCACGCACGACGAGGGACCCGATAAGGACGGCGGCGTCGGACCGTATATCCAAAGCGAAAGAAAGGACCTGTACAAAAAGTACGCCGAAGAACTCGTTTCGCGCGGCGGCGCTTATTATTGCTTTTGCGACAAAGAGCGGCTTAGCAGCCTGACCGACGAGAACGGCGTCCGTAAATACGACAAACACTGCCTGCGCCTTTCGGCGGCCGAAGTGGAAGAAAAACTGAAAAGCGGTATGCCGTACGTTATCCGTCAGAATATTCCCACCGAGGGCGTTACAGAATACGAAGACATGGTTTACGGGACGATCAAAGTGCCTTGCGCCGATATGGAGGACGAAGTCCTGTTGAAATCGGACGGCATGCCCACCTACAACTTCGCCAACGTGGTGGACGACCATCTGATGAACATCACCCACGTTATCCGCGGCAACGAGTATCTTTCTTCCACGCCGAAATATAACCTGATGTACGACGCGTTCGGTTGGGAAAGACCGCACTATATGCATTTGCCGCCCATTATGAAAGACGCGTCGAGAAAACTGTCCAAACGGTACGGCGACGCCAACTTCGAAGACTTCATCGCCAAAGGCTACCTGCCCGAAGCCATCGTCAACTACATCGCCCTGCTCGGTTGGTCGCCCAAAGGCAACGAAGAAAAAATGTCTTTGGAAACCTTGCGCGAAAACTTCGATATAGGCGGTATCAGCAAGTCTCCGTCCATTTTCGACGAAGCCAAAATGAAATGGCTCAACGGACTTTATATCAAAGAATTGCCTGCGGAACGTTTTCTTGCGCTGGCTGAACCGTGGTTTGAAAAGAGCGCGGCAAAAGGGTACGACTACGGCTTGCTTGCCTCTCTTTTGCAAGGAAGAATCGAAGTTTTCAGCGAAATCCCCGAAAAAGTCGCCTTTATCGACGAGTTTGGCGCATTTGATAAAGAACTGTATTTCCATAAAAAATTGAAATGCGACGAAACGGTCGCAAAAGAAACTTTGCCCATTGCGCTCGACGTTTTCAACTCGGTGGAAAAATTCGATAACGACACGCTTTTCGAGACATTCGGACGGGTTTGCGAAGAAAAAGGGATCAAAAAAGGCGCGCTTTTATATTGCCTGCGCGCGGCGATTACGGGCGTAGCCACCACCCCGGGCGGCGCGACGGAAATGGCGGTCCTTTTCGGCAGGGAAGAAAGCGTCCGGCGGTTGAAAATCAGCATCGACGCCTTGCGGTGAAAAAAACGCCTATATATTATATTATTTATAAAAAAAAGAGTGAAAAATGTTTGACAGATTCGTTCTTTTGTGATAGAGTGTATAAGCACCTTTTAACGGTGTAATTTTTTTGGAGGAAAAAAGACAATGCGTGTAAAAATTACTTTGGCGTGCACCGAATGCAAACAACGCAACTATGACAAGCAAAAAAATAAGAAAAACACTCCCGACAGACTGGAAGTGAAAAAATATTGCAGATTTTGCAAAAAGCATACCGTTCATAAAGAAGCGAAGTAATTTCGATCGGGAGGAAAATAATGAAAAAGTCTTCTAAAGTCGAATTGAATACTTTGACGAAAGACTCTTTGGATACGACCTCTGCTTCCCAAAAAGGAAAAGAAGTCAAAGGCAAGAACGCCAAAAATAAGAAGAAAAAGAGTTTCGGACAGGCATTCAAGAAGTTCTTCCGCGACCTTTTCAGCGAATTGAAGAAGGTGTCCTGGGGCAAAATGAAAAGCACCAAGAACAACAAAGGCGTACTGAGCCAGACGGGTATCGTCCTCGCGCTCGTGTTCGCTACGGTCGTATTGCTTACGGCGATCGATCTCGGCTTGGCGGAACTTCTCAAATTGCTTATCGGCGTCGGCGTATAATCGGGAGGGAATGAATCGTTATGGAAAATAATGAAATCCCTCAGGTTCCGCAGTGGTACGTCATCCACGTTTATTCCAATTACGAGACGATCGTCAAGACCAATCTCGAAAAGATGATCGAGAATAACGGGTTACAGGACAAGATTTTCGAAATAGCCATTCCGACCGATCCGACGATCGTGGAAAAGAACGGCAAGAGAAAAGTAGTCGACAGAAAGAAATTCCCCGGATACGTCTTTTTGAAGATGATTTGCGAAGATCGCGTGCGTTATATGGTGACGAATACGCGTGGGGCGACGGGTTTTGTCGGACCGATGGGACGGCCGAAGCCGCTGACTGTCGACGAAATCAAGAGGATGGGACTGGAAAAGATTTCCGCGGACGATTTCAATATCGCCGTCGGAGACAACGTCAAAGTGGTAAGCGGCGCGTTGGAGACCTTCCTCGGCGTCGTGGACGAGATATACGACGACAAGCAGAAAGTGCGCGTTATCGTACAAATGTTCGGTCGGCAAACGCCGGTTGAACTCGATTTTAATCAGATCGAAAAAATCTGAAAAAGGATTTTATAACGGTTACGCGTACACGCACGCGTACCTTATGAAATATATGGGAGAGCGAAAAAATATTTTTTCATTTTTGCTCGTCAGTACCAAGTAGTCAAACGTAAGGAGGCAGACTATGGCAAAGAAAATTACAGCAGTCGTCAAATTGCAACTTCCCGCCGGCAAGGCAACGCCCGGACCGCCGGTAGGTTCTTCTTTGGGACCCCACGGTATCGCGATACCGATGTTCACCAAAGAGTTTAACGCAAAGACGGAAAAACAAGCCGGACTCATCATCCCGGTTGTTATCACGATTTACGCGGACCGTTCGTTCTCGTTTATTTTGAAGACGCCCCCGGCGCCGGTGCTTATCAAAAAGGCATGCGGTATCGAAAGCGGTAGCGCCGTTCCGAACAAGAACAAAGTCGCGCAGATCACCAAAGCGCAACTGGAAGAAATCGCCAAGACCAAAATGCAGGACCTCAACGCGGCAAGCCTGGAAGCGGCAGTCAGTATGATCGCCGGTACCGCTCGCAGCATGGGCGTCACGGTCGCTGACTAAGGAGGTGCACGATGAAACACGGTAAAAAATATGTAGATTCCTTAAAGACGTTCGATAAAGCCAAATTGTATGAAACCGCGGAAGCGTTGCAACTGGCTATCGATACTGCGAAAGCGAAATTCGACGAAACGGTAGAAGTTCACTGTCGTTTGGGCGTAGATCCCCGTCACGCGGACCAACAGGTCAGAGGCGTCGTCGTCCTTCCCCACGGAACAGGTAAAACCCTCCGCGTACTCGCTATCTGCAAGGGTGCGAAAGCGGACGAAGCGACCGCAGCCGGTGCCGATTTTGTCGGCGGCGAAGAACTTGTCGCCAAGATCCAAGGCGGATGGTTTGATTATGACGTAGTCGTCACCACCCCCGATATGATGGGACAGGTCGGTCGTCTCGGTAAAGTACTCGGACCGAAAGGTTTGATGCCGACTCCGAAGACGGGCACCGTTACGATGGATATCGCCAAAGCCATCAAGGATATCAAAGCAGGTAAAGTCGAATACAGAGTCGACAAAACCGCTATCATTCACTGCCCCGTCGGCAAAGCAAGTTTCGGTTTGGAAAAGCTCACCGACAACTTCAATACCCTCATGGACGCTATCGTCAAGGCGAAGCCGGCTTCGGCAAAAGGTACCTACCTCAAGAGCGTCGTCCTCGCTTCGACTATGGGCCCCGGCATCAAAGTAAACTACAAAATCTGAGTTTATTTTTACAATCGACGAAAAAAGGACTGCGATAAAGCAGCCCTTTTTTTGTTTATGAAATGCGACTTTTTGCATTATTTTTGTTGACAAGCGTGCAAAAAGACTGTATAATACTACCATAACTCAATCAAAGACAGTCGGCACCGAAAGGTTTAATAGTAAAAAGCCTACCCAGATAGAGCGTATAACGAAATCATTTCCCGATAAAATCGGTTTGTTATGCTCCGTTGTCTTTGATGACGGAGTTTTTAATTGGTCGAAATCCTTGCCGTGACGGCAGGGTTGAGAAAAATGGAAGGAGGTAAAGAAAAGTTGTCAGCATCTCAAGAAGCAAAAGCTGTAAAAGTCGCCGAGATTAAAGAAAAATTGCAAAACGCAAGTTCTTTCGTGCTCGTCGATTACAAAGGACTGACTGTTGCCGAAGATACCGCACTGCGCGTCGAATATCGTGCCAAAGGCGTGAGCTATCATGTTTATAAGAACAGATTGCTCAAAAGAGCTTTGAACGAACTCGGATATACCCAATTCGACGAAGCATTGAACGGACCTACGGCTATCGCACTCGGTTCGACGGACTTGGCTGCACCTGCGAAAGTCGCTTTTGATAAAGCAAAAGCCCTTAAAAAACTCGACGTAAAGTGCGGTTTGGTCGGAAAGGATTATTTGGACGTGGAAGGCTGTAAAGTACTCGCCACATTGCCGAGCAGAGAGGGACTTATTTCTCAAATCGTCGGTTTGTTGCAAGCGCCTATGGCCGGACTCGCAAGAGCGGTATCCGCTATCGCTGAAAAACAAGCGGAATAATAAATCACAAAAAATAAAAGGAGAATTTGAAAAATGGCTGATATCGCTAAATTTATTGAAGAAGTCAAAGGTATGACCGTGTTGGAACTTAACGACCTCGTTAAGGCTCTCGAAGAAGAATTTGGAGTAAGCGCTGCTGCTCCGATGGCTGTTGCAGGTGCCGCTCCGGCTGCCGGCGCAGGTGAAGCTGCCGCTGAAGAAAAGACCGAATTTGACGTCGTGCTCAAAGCTGCCGGCGCAAACAAGATCGCTGTTATCAAAGTTGTTCGTGAACTCACCGGACTTGGCTTGGTTGAAGCAAAAGCTATCGTTGACGGCGCTCCGAAGACCGTAAAAGAAGCTCAATCGAAAGAAGCGGCTACCGAAATGGAAGAAAAACTGAAGGCTGCCGGTGCCGAAGTCGAACTGAAGTAAAAGGAACGCATAAAAAGCGCAGAACAAAAAAGCAGATTCCGTGCGAATCTGCTTTTTTTATCGCCGTTTTTCACCGCTCGCAGTACTTCTGTACAGCGTCGGGTTGAAAGAACGACGATTCTGCCTCTTTTTCTGCATCCCTTTTCTACCCGTTTTAATAGGGTGCAGAACCCAAAAACATTCCTGTTTTTGCGCCGTTTTTCACTGCTCGCAGTACTTTTGTACAGCGTCGGGTTGAAAGAACGACGATTCTGCCTCTTTTTCTGCATTCCTTTTACCCGTTTTAATAGGGCGCAGAACCCAAAAACATTCCTGTTTTTGCGCCGTTTTTCACCGCTTGCAATACTCTTGTACAGCGTCGGGCAGAAAGAACGACGATTCTGCCTCTTTTTCTGCATTCCTTTTCTACCCGTTTTAATAGGGTGCAGAACCCAAAAACATTCCTGTTTTTGCGCCGTTTTTCACCGCTCGCAGTACTTTTGTACAGCGTCGGGCTGAAAGAACGACGATTATTTGCCGACGCAGAAGTTACTGAAAATATTATCTACGAGGGAGTCGCTGACGTTGGTGCCGGTAATGAGCCCGAGGGAGTCGAGGGCGGCGCGGATGTCGGCAAGTGCGCATTCGGTGGGAACAAAATCGAAATCCGAGAGGGCTTTTTGCAAAGAAGTGCGACAGTCGGAGAGGGCGGCGATATGCCGTTCGTTGGTCAGGATACCTTGGGAATAGACGGCGTCGAAGTCGAGCAGAGACAGGAGCCGTTCGACGAGAGTCTCGACGCCGTCGCCGTTTTGCGCCGAGATTTCCACTGCATTTTGCCGTGGAAACCGTTTTTGATCGGCTTTGTTGCCGACAAGTATGAATTTTTTATCGCGGACGAGAGAAAAGAGTTCTTGTTCGTCCGTCGTTTCCGGGCTGGATAAATCGACAAGAAACAAAACGACGTCGGCGCTTTCGATGGCTTTACGGGAGCGTTCGACGCCGATTTTTTCGATGACGTCGCCGCCTTCGCGTATGCCGGCGGTGTCTAAAAAATTAAGTTTGATACCTTTTATTTCGACGCTTTCGACGAGTACGTCGCGCGTTGTGCCGGCGATATCGCTGACGATGGCGCGGTCAGAGTGAACGAGGGCATTCAGAAGGGTGCTTTTGCCGACGTTAGGCAAGCCGATAATGGCGATGTCCGCGCCGAGGCGGACGGTTTTTGCATACGTCGTGGAAGAAAGCAGTTTGTCCGCTTCACCGAGGGCGAACGTAAGCGCCTCTTTGGCTTGCGGAAAGGTCTCTTCTTCCATCTCTTCCGGGTAGTCGAGTTTGACTTCCATGAGCGCGGTAGCGTCAAGCAATCGTTTTTCGGCGGTATACAAACCTTTCAGAAGGTTGCCTTCGGCGAGACGATATGCGTTCCGAACGGCGCTTTCGCTTTCGGCGTGAATGACGTCGAGCAGTCCTTCGGCTTCGCCGAGAGAAAGTTTGTTATTGAGGAAAGCGCGTTTAGTGAACTCGCCTGCTTGGGCGGGGCGCGCGCCTTTTTCCCGAATCAGGCGCACGACCGCTTGTGTAACGGCGAGTCCACCGTGACAGTGTATTTCCGCGACGTCTTCGCCCGTATAAGAACGCGGTCCTTTGAAAAAGACGCAAAAGGCGCGTTCGGAAAAGTTTTCTCCGACGACTTTGCCGAGGTACATACGATTCGGTTCGATTTCGGCAGGGAGCGCGGTAGAAGAAAAGACGCTTTGCACGATGGCAAATGCGTCTTGTCCGCTGATTTTTACAATATTGATGGCAGATGCCGTCGCAAGAGAGGTGGCGACGGCGACGATGGTGTCACTCATTAAAAGAACTTTCTCTTTTCGCCGTACGTCTTAATGCGCGACGGACCGTTCCTTTTGAAAGAAGAGTTCGTGCCGTAACTCATGGTGCCGTTCTTCGGTACGATGACGACGTGACGGTCGCGTCCTTCGCCTTCCGAACGCGTTTCCGCTTCATAACTATTTTGTAAAGTCTGGTGAATAATGCGACGTTCAAAACTGTTCATCGGTTCGAGCGCAATCTCTCTATGCTGATCGTAGGCTTGCGTCGCCGTGCGTTTCGCAAGAGCAATCAAAATCTTTTTGCGTTTTTCACGGTAAAAGTCGGCGTCGACGATTACGTTTACGTGGTCGTCTTTTCCGTCGTTGATAAAGTGGCTGATAAGGATTTGAATCGATTCGAGCGTTTCGCCCTTGTACCCGATGCAACTTGCCGCATCTTCGCCGTTAATATAGAAGCATAATTCTTCTTCTCTCGCTTTGATTTTGCTTTCAAAACCGACTTTTTTGCCCGTCAGTTTCAGTAGACCTGCCAAAAATGCCGATCCGCTTTCCTGTTTTTCGACATATAAATCCATATCGAATTTCTTTTCTTCGGTCGTTGACGGTTCTTTTTCGACCGTTTCCTCGATTTTTTCTTCCGCCGTTTCGGTCGGTTCTTCTTTTACTTCTTCTTCGGTGATTTCTTTTTCTTTCGGGGTAATACGGACGACTGCTTTGGAAAAAATTCCGCCGCGGGAAATAACTTCCACTTCCACGTCTTCCGCGTTGAGTCCCAATTCGGTTAAACCGTTACGGGTAGCGGTTTCTACGTTAGATCCTTTGAAATCATAACTCTGTGCCATTTGACCTGTATCTCCTTATCTTATTTTTTGACGGTCGTCGAGAGCATGCGTTCGCGCTCGGCGTCGTCCTTTTTCTTGGTAATCAGCGTGTAGGCAAGGTTCAGTATGATGGTAAATATCATATTGACCGCCATATAAAGGGTAAATGCCGCCGAGTAGAAGAGCGCGAATACAAACATCATAATAGGCATGATGTACTGCATCATTTTGGACTGCGACTGTTGCGCTTTGGCTTGCTCTTCCGTTTGTCCCGGAGCGACTTGCTGTTGTTGCATCATCGGCTTGTTGATAAAAATGGACGCTACGTTCAAAAGAAGAACGATCAAAGGCAATATCAAATAGCCGTTCCAGCCCGTGTTGTATTTGTCGGACAGGGCTTTCATGACGAGGTTATAGTCGGACGGACTCAGGTTGGGGATATTCTTTTGTGCGTCCGCGGCTTTCATGACGGGGCTGTTCCAGTTGTCGGCGACGAAGATATTGTCCACCCAGAAAAACGACTCTTTATATTCGGCGTCGTACAGGGCGATGACCGCTTCGCCGGCTTTTTGCGTGGCTTCGGCGTCGATCTGTTTCGTCAGTTCGACGTTGCCGTCCGTCCAGCCCGTTTCCGCTTCTCTCGTTTGCACCGTTTCTTCGTACACGGTATGGAAGGTTTGACTGAGCGCGTTATAGGTCTCCTTGCTGTGCGTAGCGACGGCGCTGTTGAAGCCGCCGAAGACGATAAAGAAGATGACCATGGTAAGAAGCATGGGCAAGCAGGAGCCGAACATGGAATACTTGTGTTTTTTGTACAGTTCACGCTGTTTCTGCGCCAAAAGTTCACGATTGCTGCCGCATTGTTTGGTTATTTTTTCCAACTCGGGGCGCATTTCTTCCATTTTTTTGTTGTTTTTGCGCATGACGGCTTTTTGCCAGATATCCAAAGGGGATACGAGTACTTTCAGAAAAATCGTGAACATAATCGTCGTCACGCTGAACGCGCCGATCGTCGTCCAGTCGCTCGACCAGGTCTGTACCCATCCGTACAGATATTTGTAGATGAGGTCGCCGATCGCGTTACTGAGCGCGCCGGCGGAAACTAAACTTGTTATAAAGTCCATTTGGCATTTCCTCTTAAATTTTCTTTGACGGGGTCATAACCGCCTTTGGAAAACGGATTGCATCGCAGAATACGCCACGAGCCGAGTGCGATTCCGCGCAAAACGCCGTACTGTTCGATGGCGTCGTACATGTACATGGAGCAGGTGGGCGTGTATTTGCACGCGGACGGCAATCCGGGCGAAATGAATTTTTTATAAAGTCGCAATAAAAAAAAGCAAAATCTTTTCATTCGGTCGGCGCCGCCATTGCCCCCAGTTTTTGCAGAGCGTACACAAGATCGCGATTGATCTCTTCGCTGCTTGCTTCGGCGCAAGGCGTCCTTGCGACGATAACAAAATTATTTTTCCCGTTTATCTCGGGAATAAGCAAACGAAAACGTTCTCCGATACGCCGTTTGACTCGACTGCGAACGACGCTGTTTCCGACTTTTTTACCGACGACGATGCCCGCTTTCAGATTGTGAGCGGGTACGCTGTATACGCTGATACGGGGAGTGGATCGGCATACGCCGTGCTTATAAATATAAGCGAAACTGCCCCGTTGCGTCAGACGGTATATTCTCTGCATACGGTTTTTTTACGCGCTGATCTTCGCTCTGCCCTTCGCTCTTCTTCTTTTCAGGACGTTACGGCCCGATTTGGTCGCCATTCTCGCACGAAAACCATGCACTTTGCTTCTTTGTCTTTTCTTGGGTTGATAAGTTCTTTTCATCGTTTATTTCCTCACTTAAAAAGTTTTTTACAATTATGCTATGATATTATAATGAAAAAAAAACATTTTGTCAATTATTTATTATATAATACTTATACTATGTAAATAACTTCCATATAAAAAACGCTTGTTTTAACCGCGTTCGGCGTGTTAAAATGAATGTATGAAATTTTTTTGTATCGACGCCAATACCACGCTTGCCGGACACGACGCGCTTTTTGAGCGGCTCCGTCTGAACGCAAAAAGCGGTTCGAGACACGTTTTTATCGTGCCCGACCGTTTTACGTTGAGCGTCGAACGTGAAATTTGTCAAAAATGTTTTGAAAACGGTTCTTTTGACGTGGATACGTGCAGTTTTACCCGTTTTGCTACCAAAGCGCTTAAAAATCAAGTCAAAAAGTGCCTGACCAAAGAGGGCACCGTCTTTTTGATGCGCCGCGTCATCGAGCGCGTGAGCGACAAACTCGTTTTTTACAAAGGGGTAAAAAGCGTTTCTTTCGCGCGTGAAATTTTCGCCGCGATCGCGTCCCTGCGTTCGGGGGGGATCACGCCCGAAAAGATAAGAGGTACTTTGCCTTCGATGGAAGGAAGCGTCGCCGACAAGCTATCCGATCTTGCGCTGATTTGCGAAGAATACGAAAAAGAACTGCAAGAAAAATATATCGACACCGTTTCCCGTGTGGAATTGCTTTGCGAACGGGCGTCGCAGATTCCTTACGTCACCGAGAGCCACATCTATATTCTCGGTTTTAACGTGTATTCCGAATTGCAAATGCGCCTGATCAAAAAACTGCTCCGCGTTTGTCCGTCCGTTTCCGTTGCGTTCTGTACCCCGGACGTCGGTGTGAAAAACGCTTATCTGTACCCATCGTCGCAGCGGTCGATTTTGCTGGATTACTGCGAGGGCGAGGGTATCCCCGTATGCCGCGAACGGGCGGACGGCTTTTTGAACGAACCGTTTTTGACGTTACATAAAAATATGTTCGGACTTTCGCAAAAAATCCGTTCCGTCTCCCCACAAGAGAAGAAAAAGGTTCGCGTTTTTTCGGCGATCAACCCGTATGCCGAAGTAAAAAGCGTCGCCGCCGAAATAAGGAGTCTCGTTTTCCGGGACGGTTTTCGCTATCGGGATATCGCCGTCGCAAGTAACGACGAAAGTTATTGCCATATCGTGAAAGAAGTCTTCGGGCGGTTCGCGATTCCTTGCTTTACCGATGAAAAGTTTGACGTAAGCCGCGGTTTTTTCGTCCGCTATATCGCCGCTCTTTTCGCATTTATTTCTTCCGACTTTTCGTTGCAAACGGCAAAAGAACTTCTTTTTCAGCCCCTTTTCGAAGCCACGCAACAGCAAAGGCAGACTTTTGAAAATCATTGCGTCGCCTATAACGTCAATCATCTTCGGCAGGACAGGACTTTTGTCGGAGGAGAGGAAGACGCCGAAACGGTTCGTAAAAAACTGTTTGAAATAGTGGAAAGGGTTCCGAAAGACGGCAAAAAGGTTTCCGACTTTTGCGATTTTTTGCAAAACGTTCTGGACTCTGCGGAAATGGAAGAAATACGCGCGGAGTGTGCGAGGCGGGAAGAGACGGACCTGAAAGCCTATGCGGATACGGATAAGGTGCAATCGGTAATCGATCAACTCGTCGAACTTTGCGGCTCGGAAGAAACGACGCGGGAGGCGTTCGGAGAGTTGTTCTTTGCCGGCGTCGAGGGGATGAGTTTGAGCCTGCTGCCCCAAAAGAGCGATTGCGTTTTTATCGGCAATACGGCAAACAGTCGTTTCTCCGACATAAAGATTCTGTTCGTTATCGGGGCGGGCGACGGCTTTTTCCCGTCGCAGAAAGGCGACGCCGTCGTCCTCGGCTGTATGGATACCGAAATAATGAGGAAAAACGGTTTGCCCGTTTTCCCGACGCCGACCGAATCGAACGTCTTTGAGAAGTTCGTTCTTGTCGATTTGACGACAAAGGCGGAGAGACTGTACGTAAGTTACGCCGAAAACGGTCTCGAAGGCGAACCGCTCCTTCCCGGCGAGGGGGTAAAAGAAATTCTTTCCGTCCTTTCCGCCGAAAAAAAGCCGCTTGATTCTTATTACGATTTTACGGAGGAAGAAAAACTTCTTTATCGTCTCGGCACCGTCGAAAACTGCTATTACGAATACATGGCGGGCGGTGTGCCCGACGAATATGCCGAGAGCGTAAAAGAATTTTTGCTTGCCAAAGGGAAAACCATTCGTGATCCGACTTTCGATCAAAAGTGCAATCCGCTGGTGGGGTATACAAAAACGGAAAAAGGCTATTCGGTGTCGGTCAGCAAATTGGAAAACTATTTCCGCTGTCCCTATCGGCATTTTCTTTCGGATGTATTGAAACTCCGTCAAAAAGAAAAAGGAGAAATGCAAGCAAACGAGAAAGGGGCTCTCATACATGCTGTTTTGGAAGACTATTTCCGCAATAACGCGCAAAGTATCGCCTTGCGGAGCAGTGACGAAAAAGAAATAGAATATAGCGTGGAAAAGGTTTTTTCCCGTCCCGAATACGAACGCTTTTTTGACGATATGACGGCGGCGTACGAAATGGAACGTCTGAAAAAAGAGTGTCGGTCGGCTTTGACCGTTTTGTCCGAAAACGTTCGGCATTCTTCTTTTGTCCCGACTTTATTCGAGGTTCGTTTCAAAGAAGATGGCGACTTTGTCCTGAATGCGGCGGGACATACCTTTTCTTTCGTGGGCGTTGTGGACCGCGTCGATTTTGCCGATAAAGATATCGTTATCGTCGATTACAAAACGGGCGAAACGGATGAAAGTCTTTGCAAGGTGTACGACGGCGAAAAAATACAGTTGTACGCTTATCTGAAACACTATATCGAAAAGGGATATTCTCCGTCGGGCGTTTTTTATTTGCCGTTGAAACGTGGGTACGTGTCGGGCGGCAGAAACTATGCGATGAAAGGGCAGATGGTCGATTCCGTCGAGACGTACGCGATGATGGACGACCGCGTGCGGGACGCTACCGAAAAATACGACAGTCCGACCGTCGCTGTCGGCGTCAATATCGGTGCAGGCGGAGACGTTCAATTCGCGCGAGGAAAGGGAAGTTTGGTTGCGAAAAAAGCGTTTTACGACATAACCGATTACGTCATGCGCCTTGTCGGGACGGCGCTTTGCGATATAGCCGACGGCGATATAGAAAAGAATCCCATGCAGGACGCGTGCGAAAACTGCCCGTACGTTCTTATGTGCGGCACCGTCCGTGAGCGCGTGCGCCCGAAAGTGACGGCGAAGACTTTTTCCCGAACGGAGGAAGAAAACAATGGCTGATTTTACTTGGAGCGACGAACAAAAACAGGTTCTTGATTCGGCGGGTAACACCCTTGTTTCCGCTTCGGCGGGGAGCGGCAAAACGACCGTGATGATCGAAAAAATATTCCGCCTGCTTTTGCAAGGGCAGGACGTGTCGCGTATTCTCGTTATGACGTTCAGCAAGGCGTCGGCGCAGGATATGAAGTCAAAACTTGTCGAAAAAATATACCGGAACGTGACGCCGGACGAAAAGGGCGAAATGCTTCGGGAGCAACTTGACCACATCCCTTTTTCGTCTATCTCGACGATTAACGGCTTTTGTTTTTCTCTGATAAAAAAATATTTTCTCGCGGCGAAAATCGATCCGCTCGTCACGATGCTGGATGAAAACGAACAAAAATTATTGCTCGACGAGTGCCTGAACAAAGTGCTGGAAAAAGAAACGGAAAAGGGCGGCAAGGACTTTTTCGCGGCGATGGAGTACTTCTCGAACGGCAGAACGGCGGACGGATTCAAAAACGTCATCTTGTCTCTCCGTTCTTTTCTGTCGGTGCAAGAGGATCCCGAATCATATCTGAAAGGAGCCGAAAAAGACAATACGGACGTCCTTTGCGCCTATTGTCTCGACTATTATAAAAAGTACATCGACGACTACATTGACGATGTGGCAAGGGCGAAAGAGTACCTTTTGGCGGAGGAATACGACAAGTCGGATACCGCGCTTGCCGATCTTCTTATCGGTTTGAACGCGATGCGAGAGGCGGAAACCGTCGAAGTTTTTTTTGCGCGAGCGGAAAAGACGGAGTTGCCGAGGAATATCTCGAAAACGGCTGTGGACAGAGGTTTGGTCTCGGAGGAAGCGAAAGACCTCTTGCGCTTGACGGTCGAGAAAATCAAGAATTATAAAAAGCACATCGCCGATACGGCGCGGTACTATTACGATTCGCAAAAGACGGAGTATGACAAGACGAGCCTCGTCCTGCCCGCCGTCGTGCGCGTATATAAGGCGAGCGAAGAGGAATACAAAAGCCGTAAGGCAAAACGGGGAGCGATCGACTTTAACGACGCCGAACGCGCCGCGCTCGCCGTTCTTGCCGACGAAAAATGCGTTGAAGAAATCCGCAAGACGTACGATTACGTTTTTATCGACGAATATCAGGATACCAATTATTTGCAGGAGGCGTTGCTTGCCGGCGTGACGGGGAAAGACAATCTTTTTGCCGTCGGCGACGTAAAGCAGGCGATTTATCGCTTCCGCTATGCCGAACCGAAAATTTTTAACGAGCGCAGAAAAGACTACGAAGAAAACGGCGATGGGGAAAGCCTCTTTCTGAACGGCAATTATCGGTCGTGCGGAGCGGTGCTTGACTTTACAAACGACGTCTGCTCGCAGGTGATGACCGAGTCGTTCGGCGGAGTCGATTATAAAAGGAAAGCGCGTCTTACCGGAGGTGACAAAAATCCGGGAGACGAGGATTCCGTCCGTATTTATACGTATGAAAAAAACATCGAAGACAATGTCGCCGAAGACGGGAGCGTTTATCGCGTGAAAACGGCTCCGAAAGCGGCGAACGACGACGTTGAAGCCGCTTTTATCGCCGAAACGACAGCCGAATGGTTGGGAAAAGAAATCGTCTCGACATCCTCCGGCAAAAAAAGGGCGGCGACGTACGGAGACTTCGCCGTGCTCTGCCGAAAGGGGAAACAGATTTCTTCCGTTGCCGAAAAATTGCGCGCAAAGAATATTCCTTTTTATATCGCGCGCGAGGAAAAGACGGTTTTGCCCGAACGGGAGGCGCTGATAGACGTCTTGCGCGTGCTTGTCAACGACGAGGACGACATACCGCTTGCGCACGTTCTTTCGGGCGCGCCGTTTTATTTTACGCCGTCCGAGTTGGTCGAAATAAGGAAGGACAATCCGAAAGTCCCGTTTTCGCACGCGTTGCGCGCTTATCGCGGCGAAGACGGTTTATGTAAAAAAGCGGAGAACTTTTTTGCCTTGATCGAAAAATGGCGTTTTTGCCTGTCTTATATGACCGTCGCCGAAATCCTGCGCGAGATTCTGTCGAGCGGTTTCGACTCTTATCTGCTTTCGCTCGGGAGCGAAATTATTTCGCAGGTGAACGCGTTTATTCTGTTTGCGGAGAAGAAAGGGGACAAGATGAGCGTAAACGAATTTTTGTTCTACTACGACAACGTGTACAAAGGCAACCTGCCCCCCGCGCCGGCGGACGCGGTGTCGGTGATGACGATTCACGCGAGTAAGGGACTGGAATTTCCCATTGTGTTCGTGCCGTATACGGGCGAAACGCCGCGGGCGAGGGCAAACAGGAACGTGCTGACGTGCGATCGCGAACTCGGTATGGGAATAGCCCTTTTCGACGAAGAAAATTCGCAGGTAAAAAAGAATTTCGCAACGCGCCTTTTTACGATGAAAAACGAGGAAGAGGACAAGGAAAGCGAAGTAAGGCTGATGTACGTCGCTTTTACGCGGGCGAAAGACAGACTCGTCGTTACGGGGGATAAAAAAACGTTTGAAAAGTCTCCGCGCGAAGCCTCGTGCATTATGGACTGGCTGGAATATACGCGGCAAAGGAACGCCGCTTTCGGCAGGTATTTTTCGCCGCTTCCGACCGTGGAAGAATCGGCTGTCGTCTGCCCGCCCGCCCACCCGAAAAGTTTGGATTTTTCTTTTCTTGAAGAAGAGTATGCGTTTGACAAAATGACGAAACAGTGCGCCAAGACGACCGTTACGGGGCTACTGGAAGGGGAAACGAAAGAACGCGTCGGCGAAGAGGGCGAACGCGTCGTGCCCGGCGCGCCCGACGGAGAAGAGGCGAAAAAGCGCGGCACGGCGATGCACGCCGTTTTGCAGTATATCGATATGAGTAATCCGTCTCCCGAAGCCGTCGCTTTGGAAATGAGGCGGCTGAAAGAAGAGGGAATCATCGACGAGGAGACGCTGTTTTATGCCGACGAAAAGAAAATCGCGGCGGTTTTGGCTTTGCCGGTTCTGCGCCGGGCGACCGAAGGAAAAATTTACCGCGAAAGGGCTTTCGTCACCGCGGTTTACCCGTACGAAGGCGCGCCCGATAAAGTCCTTGTGCAAGGCGTAATCGACCTGATGTCGGAGTGCGCGGACGGAACGGTGATGCTTGTAGACTATAAAATGAGCGTTTTGGGTGCCGAAAAATTAAAGTTGCGGTACGAAAAACAGATACTTATGTATTCCGAAGCAATCGAGTCGATTCTCGGGAAAAAGGTGACGGAACGCTATTTATGCAACATTGAAAAGGGTTATTGCGTAAAAATCTGACATTTTTTGCAAAAAAAAGAATAGAATTATAAAAAAATATTGCAAAAATTTTTTTTTATGTTATACTTATTGTACTATACTATCCATAGTGAGGACTAATTTGCAATGGAAATTTTGAATTCGTTTTTTGCAAAATGCAGTGAGATTCTGCCGGCAATCAGTACCCCGTTAAAACTGGGTATCATCGGCGGCGTCCTGATGATCGTACTTTTTGTCATCGGACTTATCGTCGCTTCGGCGAGCAAGATCGACCGTTACAGAAAGACGCTTATCCGCACTTCGACGAAACTTGCTTCGTTGCAGTCCGTGACGGACGAAAACGTCGACGACGTGTATGCCGAACTGAAACAGCACCCCGAACGCGTGCAAATGGGCTGGTCGAACTTCCTCGATCATCGGATCGGCGTCCCGTCCGACTATATCCCGGCGAAAGAAGTGCTTTCCGACCGCGCCTATTCGGGCAAACATGCCGGCGGCAAAATGCTGTTTGCCATTCTCGGCGTTATCGTTTGGGCTGCCGTCGCGGCGATCGGCTTTATGTACTACTTCTCGTATGACACCAAGTTTTTGGTGGATAACAGTTTGAGTTTTGCCGGAATTCTGATGTCGCTTGAATTTTTGGTAATCCCGATCGCGCTTTATATCATTTTCCTTTTGAGCCTCGGTATCGTGTTTGATAAAAAGGTAAAACGTCTGGCGATGGCGTATACGAGTTTTTGCGAAAATCTCGACGAAGTCGTGGTCGTCGCGGATAAGGAAGAAGAAGAATTTGTCAGCAACAACCTTGCCGAAATCAACAAACGCGTGGAAGAAATACTGGCGCAGTACGGCGACGACGAAATTATCGAGGTCATCGCGGCGCCCAAAGCGGTTGAGCCGAAGAAGATGGAAGACATCGTTCCCGAGTCTTTGAGACCGGCACCGGCGCCCGCGCCCGTTGTCGAGCCGACTCCCGTCTACAATTTTGAAGAAGAACTGATCGACGAAGCGGTTGCCGCGACCGTCCCCGAAAAACCGGACGCAGAATGGGTGGCGGCTATTCTGCTTGTCGCAACGCACGCGATGGAAGACGATTCGGTCGATCCTGCCGACCTCGATACCCTCGGTCAACTTCTCGAAGTGGCGAAGAGCCGTCTTTCGGACGTCGAACTGATCGAATCGGTCGAAGGGTGTCTCGGTGCGCTTGCCGATACGTATTTCGAGAAAATCGGAGCATAACTTTTGCAAAAAAACAATTGAAAAAAACAATAAAGACGGGGCTGCCGCGTAATGAATGCGACAGCCCCGCTTAAAGTGTAAAGAGGTATATTTTATGGCAAACAATTTTATTGAGAACATCGTGGAAAGCGATCTTGAAAACGGCGTGCATAAAAGTATATTGACGCGTTTTCCGCCCGAACCGAACGGGTATCTGCATATCGGTCACGCCAAGAGCCTGTGCATCAATTTCGGCATTAAAGAAAAATATCAAGGGAAGTGCAACCTGCGGTACGACGATACCAACCCGACGAAAGAGGACGTCGAATACGTGGACAGTATCCGCGAGGATATCCGCTGGCTCGGCTTCGACTGGGACAAGGAGTGCTATGCGAGCGACTATTTTTTGCAGACGTACGAACTTGCGCTGCGGCTGATTCGCCAAGGTGATGCCTATGTGTGCGATTTGTCCGCCGACGAGATTAAAGAAACGCGCGGCACGCTCACCGAGCCGGGAAAGGAAAGTCCCTACCGTAATCGCAGTATCGAAGAAAATCTTCGCCTCTTTACCGAAATGAAAGAGGGCAAGTATCCCGACGGCAGTAAGGTGCTCCGCGCCAAAATCGACATGGCGAGCAGCAATATCAATATGCGCGATCCCGTTATCTACCGTATTTTGCGCGCGACGCATCACCATACCGGCGACGAATGGCTGATCTATCCGATGTACGATTTTGCCCATCCGATCGAAGACGCGCTCGAAGGTATCACCCATTCTATATGTACGCTTGAATTTGAAGATCACCGTCCTTTGTATGATTGGGTAACCGAACACTGCGGTTTTGCGAACCCTCCTCATCAGTACGAGTTCGCGCGGCTCAATATCAAGAATACCATTATGAGCAAACGCTATTTGAAAAAACTCGTCGACACCGGCGTGGTAGAAGGGTGGGACGATCCTCGTATGCCCACGCTCAGCGGCATGAGAAAGCGCGGTTATCCGGCGGAAGCGATCCGGGATTTTTGCGCGGCGGTCGGTGTGGCAAAAGCAAACAGCGAGGTCGATCCGGCTTTGCTCGAACACTGCGTGCGCGACGTGCTGAATCGGGACGCCGACAGAGTGATGGCGGTGGAAGATCCTTTGCTTGTCGTTATCGAAAATATGGGCGACGACAAGGAGACGATTTCGCTTGTAAATAATCCCAATAACGACAATTCGGATACCCATACCATTGATTTTGAAAAAGAAATTTACATTGAACGCGCCGACTTTTCTATCGTTCCGCCGCCCAAATACAAGCGTCTTGTGCCGGGCGGAACGGTTCGGCTGAAAGGCGCGTATATTCTCGAATACGTCTCGCACGAAGAGGACGGAAACGGGAATGCGACGCTTGTCAGATGCCGTCTTATCCCCGATTCCAAAGAGGGCGGCGTCAATGCCGGGATGAAGGTAAAAGGCGTGGTGCAATGGGTACCGAAGTCGTCCGCGATCGGCGTTAGACTTAACAAGTACGAGAGTCTTCTTCTCGACGAGGTGGACGGCAACAAACAGTTTGACGACCGTATCAATCCGGCGTCGTTGCAGGTTGTCGACGGCGCGCTGATCGAGCCGTGGGCGTTGACGAAAAACGAGGGCGACTGCTTCCAGTTTATGCGGTCGGCTTATTATAAACTCGCTTCCAAAGAGGGCGAAAAGCCGCTTTTTTACCGCGTAGTCGGTCTGAAAGACGCTTACAACAAGTAGTCGGAAAGCCTTGCGACGGACAAAAACGGGGGAAAAGGAAATTTTCCCCCTTTTTTTTGAAAAAATATAAAAAAACCCTTGAAAAAAAAATGCATAGCATATATAATAATAAAGCAAACTAAATGGGGTATGTTATGCCCCGAAATCCGTTCAAGGAGAAACAAGGATGAAAGATAACGAAAAGACAACCAATTCCGTAGAAATCGACTTCGGGACGGCGCCCGAACAACTGTCCTATATCTGCGAATACTGCGGTAAGGTCAATCCTATCGCCGCCGCGAAATGTCTCCGTTGCGGTAAAAGACGTCCGCGTAGCGAATACCTCAAAGTGATGAGTAAAGCGAAGGAGCAGACGAGCATTCGGGAAGAAACCGTACAGGAAATGGCGAGAATCGAAGATGAGAAAAAAACCGCCAGAGAACAAGAACTCGTCCGTTTGGTCGAAGAACGCGTTGCCGAGGAAAAAGCCAAGATAGAAGCGCGTGCGGAAGTCAAACTTGAACAAGATCGCGAGGTCATTAAAAAGTACACGGCGCGTGACGCGGTCGAGCGGGTGCTGGAAGCGGAGAAGAAAGCCTCCGAAGAAATCCAACGCCGCGAAAGAGAATCGGAAGAACGTCTCGAAGCCGAACGCGAAAGAGTGCTTTATGCCGCCGCGCAGAAAGTCGTCACCGAGAGAGCCGGTATCGAACAAGCCGCCGAAGAAAGAATTAATCTTTCCCGCGCCGAATTCGAGAAGAAAGCCAATCGTACGATAGCCGCCGCCGTAGACGTGGCGGAACGCGACGCGGCACGCCGCGCCGCCATGAAGGTCATCGCCTCCGAACAGAGCGCCGAAGATCGCATCCGCCTCGAAAGAGAAGCGTCGCAACGCAGCGCGTTCGACCGTATCAAGGAAGAGTCGGAAAGAGTGGCGCGCTATGAAGCCGCCAAATACGAGGCGCAACTCGACGGCGTACGCAGAGCGGTGGAAGAACGTATTAAAGCCGAAAGAGAATATATGGAGGCGCAACTGGGCAGTGCGGCTACGCCGCAAACGGTCGGGGGACAGTTCCCGCCGGCGCCCGTGCCGCAAACGGTAAATCCGTATGTGCAACAACAGCCGACGACCGTTCAGCCTCTTGCCATCGTGCCTTATCTGAACGATAAACAGCCGGTGTATCAATACAAACCGCAACAAACCAATCGCCGTTTGTATAAGTTTGTGCCCGATCCGATTGTGGAACAGCCGGAAGAAGAAGAAATCGTCTTCACGCCCGCTCCCAAGAAGAAGCCCGGTGCGGCGGGACGCGTTTTGGCGATATTGTCCTTGCTTGCCACGCTCGGTTTACTGTATTTTGCCGTGTTCCGTAATTTCTCCGGTAAAGACAGTTTTCTGAAACAGATTCTTGCGGACGGTCTTACTGCCGTTACCTCGACCGAGGGTATCATGCTTGCCGTACTGACCGTTCTTGCCGTCGCGTACGTTGTTATGTGTATCGTTTGGCTTGCCAAGGGTAACGGAGCAAAAGGCGGCTGGGTTGTGCCGGTATTGCAGTTTGCCGATATAGCCGGTATGTTCGCGGTGATCGGATTCGCTCGCGGCGAAAACGGCTTCGCGTTTCTGGATATGGTATATTTGCTCGGCTTGGTGTTCCTGATACTTGTTTTCGCGCTCATACACTATATTGGATACGCGGATAGAAGAAAATAACATATAATATAAAAAGCAAAACCGTTCTTTCCGCACAAGAGAGGACGGTTTTTTCTTGCGGAGGTTGGTTATGAACGACTTGCAGTCGAAGAAAAACCTGATGTCTTATCGGGACATGTCCGACGATCAATTCGTGCGGGCGATGGAACGTCTTTCGCTCGGCTATTATGACGATTACATGAAAGGCCGCGCCGAAAAGAACGATATGGTTGACGTCCATATGTACGACGTGTCGACGGCGTCATGCGTGGCAAATCCGCCGAAAAAGAGCCGCTCGGTGCGCGGTGAAGTAAAGACGGGCGTTTTCGGAAGAAACGTGTTTGCCGTCCTTATGACTTTGCTGCTTTCGCTTGCCTCGTTGGTTGCGCTTTTCTTGCCGTATTTGCCCGATTTTCTGTTCGGATGGACGAAAAACAGTCCGACGATGACGACTGTCGAAATCGTAAAAAGCCTCTTCGGAAAGGGTGATTTTTATGCCCTTTTCGACGGTGAGATGACGACGATTTTCGGCTATATTACGGTGGGACTTATCATTGCGGGCGTCCTTTTCGACCTGCTTCTTTTGGTCTTTTCCATTGTCTCTTTGGCGAAGAAAAAGGACGAAAACGGCATACATAAGAAGTTTCCGCTTACCTTTTTTGCGTTTATGGCGTTTTTCTGCGGCGCGTTTGCGGCGGCGTTCTTTTTGTCCGTTTGCGGAATGGCGACGGTGGGGTACGGCTGCTTGTGGCAGGTCGGTCTCGGTTTGATCGCGACGCTGTTTTCGCTCGGCGCATACAAAAAGAAAGTAAAAATCGTCCCCGTTATCCGCGATCGGGAAGAATTTACCGTTATTCGGTAAAAACAGCCGTTTTTTCAAACGTATTCAGAGGGCTTGTCGACTTTGGCAGGCCCTTTTTGCGCCTATTTTTTTACGGGGAAAGACGACGCATTGTTTTTTTATAAAAAAATATATTTTTTTTGATTTTACTCTTGAAATTTTTTTACACTTATGGTAAACTACTATCGTATAGTATTATAATAATATTATTTTGTAGTATTATGAAAAAAATAGGTGGGTAAAATGTCGAGAGATCGCTTGAGCAAAGAAGAATTGCAGAAAAAACGTGAACGCGAAAAACGTTCTGTTTTGGCTTCTCGTCAAACGTACGCTTTGGAGAACAGCAAAGCGCGCGCGGCGTCCACCGCCAATCTGACGAAACGCGAAAAGAAAACGATGAAGTATACCCATACCATCGACCAATATGTCGGCGGTAAAATGGAGAACTCCGAAGTTGACGCTCGCTTCGCTTCCGATTTGCAAAAAATGAAGTTCTGCCGCAAGCCGGTCGGTTTTATTATGTGGCTTTTGTACGTGGCGTGCATCGCCCTGCTGATTATTCCGATCGTTTTGCCCGATCTCGGTCTCGAACAGTTTACGTCCGTGTGCGTGGACGCGCCGGCGACCGTCGCGGCGGATGAAAACGGGGAAGAAACGGACGAAAACGTCGATGAAGACGAAGACGCGGAAGACGAGGGAGCGGAAAACGCCGCTTTCCAAAGTAAAATTTATACCGAAGGCGAAGATGACGGCGAAGAACCGTCCGACGAAGACGCGGAAGACAGCGAAGAAACTGCCGAAAAAGCGAAAGAAAGCGACGTGACTTATTACGGCGTCGCCGATCCGATTTTCGGTTGGATCAAATTCGTCGCCGGCAAACTGAATATCAGCCTTGACCTCGGCGAGTCTCCTTGGTATGACGCCCAGGTTGCCAAGATCGAAGTCGGCATGACCGATACGGTCGCGAAGATTTTGATTCTCGCTTTCCCGCCGTTCGTTCTGTTCTATGCGTTGCTCGCGGTGACGTTGATGGTTCAGACGCTGATTTGTTTTGCGTCCGGCGACAGAAGAATTTTCCGCTTTACGGGGTTGGAAAACTTCTTTATGCTCGTCGTCGGTCTGATTATCGCGCTCGGTTGTTATGCGACGACCGTGGAAGTGAGCGGTGCGCTCGACTTCGGCGGTATCGTCGGTTTTCTGACCGGCGCGCTGACGGGTGCGGGCGGTTTTACCGCCGGGTACGGATTGCTGATTATGTTGGTGATTCCCGTTGTCGGTTTTATCCTTTCTTTCTTCTTGCTCGAAAAGAAGTTGAGAGGGAGAGAGATTTCGCAACCGATTATCGTGTATCACTACAAAGAAAAATAAAAAAACCTGACTGAGTCAATACAGAAAAAAGAAACCGGAGGCTTTTATGTGTAGCAGAAAGAAAAAGAAAGAAGCGGAAGCGCGTGCAAAGATGGAACAGCAGATGCGTATGATGCAGATGCAACGTATGGCGCAGAATCCGTATGCGGGTTTGCAATACGGCCCGATGAGTAACGGAGTCAACCCGGCTGCCGCACCTTCCCGTTTTATTCAGCTGACTCCTATTGTACAGCCGATAGCGATGGTTCCGTACTCTACACAAAATCAGCCCCTTCTTATGTATGACAATCGACAGGGCGCAGGCTCTATGGGAGACGACTTCGGGTTTGACGACGATGACGACGATTTCGATTTCTGATCGGTCGGTCGAATAAAGTAAAAGCAATAAATTGTATCGAAAAAAGTAATTAAGGTAAGGAAAACAAGAATGGAAACAAACAGCAGGAAGCCTATCGCTCTTCAGATACCGGACGAATCCGGCGTTCCCGTGTCGACAGACCTTGACAAGGCTCCGCGTTATAACATTACTCCTCTTAAAGGCTTTTCCGTTTATAACAGTGAAGGGGACGTTCTTTATAAAGGTGCGGTGGAAGAGGTCGCGGCGGAGTTGCGACAGGTTATCTATCGCGCGCCGGCGGTTGCCGAAATCGAGCCTATTGAAGTGCTCCGCGGCAGAAAACAGCGTATAGCCGTTTCCGTCAAGAAAAAAGGCTATACAAAGAAGAGATATTTCCCTCTTATTATTATCCTTATTATAAATATAGCGGCATTGCTCGTTTCGCTCGCTTCGTTGCTGGGCGAACCGCTCAACAAATACTTCGCGGCGTTTACGGCGGAGAGCGCGAACGGCTCTTTTGTCGTATCGTTCTACGACGGCTTTATCGGAGTGGTCAAACACTTCATTACGACGAGTTCGCAGACGGTTTTGAATTATGATCTCCATGCGGATACTTTGTCGTGGGTTATGAGTTGGATGTTTGCGATTTGTTCGTGCGTTGTTCTTGTTTTCAGCGTGGCGCAGGTTATCATTTCCATCGTCGCCATTTGTTCGAGAAGACGCAGTGACGGTTATTATGTCAAACACTATTTCGGCGGAACGGCGGTCGCCATGCTGATTTTCTTCCTGGCAGAAATCATCGGTCTTGCTTTCGGGCAAGGACAGGTCGGTTTCGGCGATCTCGCTAATCTGTTCCTGCTGAAAGAGTTCTCGGGCGCAGGTATTCCGCGTGGCGATTTATACGTTTTGTATCCCGGTTACGGTGTCTATATCGTATTGGGCGCGACGATACTGACCATGATTTTATCGGCATGGGCGTATGGTAAGAAGAAGGAGAAGAACAAATGAGAAAAAGAAAAATGAAGAAGTGTTCTCAATCGGCTGCTCCTGCTGCCTGCGCTTATCCGGCGAGACCGCGGACGTACTTTTCGTTGGTGACGCCGAACGGAGATCCGATTCCCGCGCCGGCTCCGGCACAGGGGAACATCTACCTGAACAGCGTATGTATGCCCGTGTATCCGATGGCAAACGGCGTGAAGCGCTCTGCCGATATCAAGGTGCTCGGTTGGGAAGATTTCGATGACTTCGACTTTTGAGGATAGATCCTATGTCGAAGAAGATTGCGGAAAAAAGAGAAAATAATCCTATCCCTTTCGTAGGGCTTGACGATTATAAAAAACTGCTCGCGCGTGAAACGGGCGGAGAAACAAAAGAAGAAAAGACGGCTGAAAAAGCGGCTCCGACAGCCAAAAAGAAAAGTTCGGCGGCGGCGCATGTCGCGATAGTCATAGCGGCTCTTGCGATCATTGTGAGTATCCTTTGCGCCTACCTCATCGAGCAAAAAAGCCTGTACATAATCGGTTTTTGCACGATGATACGCGGGACGGACGCCATACAGGCGTGTTTCGACCTGTTCGGCTCGGCGGCGATTTCTTGGACGGACGTCGGGACGTGGACGGTGCTTTGCTTCCTGCTTTTCGCTTTTGCGGAGACGCTCGCTTTGTTTACGGGCGTATTGAGTCGGAAGAAGGAGCCGTGCGGACTGTTGCAAGCGGAATGCGTCATTGCCTCTGTCGCTTTGGTCGCCGCGCTTATTTTGGACCTTGCGGATGGGTTTGCTCCCGCGCTCGGTTCGAGTGTGCTTGTTATACCGAATGCGTCGGCGCTCGTGTGCGCTTGCGCGGTGAAAAAATAAGGAGAAGAATAAATGGCAAAGAAAAAAATAAATTGGTTCCAAGCCGACAAAAGATCCCGTTTTCCGCAGGAAGCGACGGGCGGCTTCTCCGTAAATCAAAACGGCGAAAACGGTGCGGCGGGGAGCGGTGCTTCCGGCAGCGTCAATTACAATACGTATAATACCTACAATATGTCTCCGACCGGATACGGCGCGCAACAGTCGACGCCGATGGTTCAGCCCCTTGTCCTGGTGCCTTATTCTTCGCCGACGCAACCGCTATACCATTATCCGGACGGGACTCTTCCGGCGGGAGATATCGATTCGGCAAAAATGCAGGGACAGGTCCCGTATTCTCCGTTGCCCCCCGTAAACGGCGCAAACGGAATGCCGACGGCGATGAACGGTATGGATATGGCAATGGACTTTGACTATGAAGAACCGAAAAAAGAGAAGAAAAAGACGAATGTCAAGAACGTGTTTGTCGCTATCTTCGCTCTCCTTTTCGTGGCTGTCATGGGAATAGGCTATTTTGTTGACAAAATCGCTTTCATCGCCCCGTATGTGACGTTGACCGATTTGAACGGGTTTCAAATGGTTTACGGCTTCGTCAATTCGCTGATAGACGGCACGTTCGCGTTTTCGCTCGACGATGTCGCGGGGTGCGTGGCGATTCTGATGTCGGCGGCGAGCGTACTTGCGCTTCTGACGTTCGTCTTTGCTCTTATCGGAGTCAAGCACAAACGGACGCCCCTTTTTGTCAAGATACTCGACGTCCTTTTGTTCGTTGCGGTCGCCGCGGCGCTTGTGTGGATGATCGTTTCAAAGGGAATCGGTGCGATTTCCATCGGGTTCTATATCGCGGCGGGGCTGGCGCTCCTTGTCTTCCTGCTTGCGATTATCGATAAGAAAAGAAAATAAATAACGGAGGAAAAAATGTCGAATTTTTACGGCGATTATAATAACGGATTTGGCGGGACACAACAAAACGGCGGTTATCCCCCTGTGGGCGGATATCCTAACGCGCCGTATCAAACGCCGAATGTGAACAATTACGGCGGGTATCCGAATCCCGGTTTTAACCCTCCGCCGCCGCCCGTACAACAGATGCCTCCGCAGCAGCCGGTGGCACCGCAGGTTATGCCGCCGATTATGCCGCAACCGGTTCCGCAGCAGGAAATGATGATGCCGCAGGAAGAACCGCGCAAGGCAAAACGTAAAAAGAACAGAAAGTCCGAAGTCAAAGGCAAAAGAAAAGTCAGAGGAAAGTTTATTTTCCAAATGCTCCTTTCGCTCGTCTTTTTGGCGGTTATGGGACTTTGGTACTTCAAACCGGAGGTTATTGAGACCTATATTCAGTTGACGACGCTCGGCAAGCAGGGCTTTGACGCCGTATATGCCATGATTATGAGCATCGTGGATAATACGTTCGTTTTCTCGTGGGATATCGTGTGGCTCGCCGATTTTGCTTTGACGATAGCGACCGCGCTCGCCGCTTTGCAGTTTGTTTTCGGTCTGTTGTCCATCGCGGCAAGAAAAACGTCCGTTTTCGTAAAGTGGAACGCGTTTAACGTGATGCTGTTCGCATTGATATTCGTCGGACTTGTCTGCTGGGCAAACGGCGGATTCGACGTCGTCGGCATCGGTAGTTATATTATAGCCGGAGACGGCATATTGCTCTTTATACTCTCGATAATCGGCAAGTAAACCGAAAAAAGGTAGGTAGATATGAAAAACATCAAAAAAATCGCATTGAGAACGGGTGTGGACGAGAACAGTTGCCAACTGGAATATCTTTGCCCGAAATGTCACTCGATCGTGCCGCTCGGAGCGAAACGTTGTCCTAACTGCGACAACAAACGTCCCAAGGACGCCTACGAAAGAGCCATTGAGTATCGTGCGTATAAAATTCGTGAAAAACAGGCAAAAATAAAGCAAGCGACTCCCGCCGATTATTTTGCCCAAAAACTACCTATGCCGAAAGCGCCTTGCTATTCCTCTCCGGAGGCGGCGACGCAAATGCGTTCTTGCTACGCGACCGACGCGATGCAACAGTTGGGCATACCGAAGTTTTATTCTTCGGACGAATACGGTCGTGTGTTCGAGATGCCGACATGCTATAAGCCCTTGCCGGTAGCGGGACCTGTCCCGGTGCCCGCGCCGTCGGTAGTCATCCAGACATCCGCGATTAACGTTCCCGTCAGTTTCGGGCCGACGAATCAATAAAACAACCATAGAGACAATATTTAGGGAGAAAACCTGGTCATGAGCAAACTGAACCCCGTATATGAAAATCAACGCGCCATTGTCGGCGGCAAATGCGGCACTTGGGTACCCGTCAGCACGGAGGAAATACCCGACGCCATCAGTACCGATCCGAACAAACCGACCGTAGACACCGAAGGTAATATTTATTATGCCGATCCGTACGTGCCGGTCACGGCGCAGGATAAGGGCCCGACGCCCATTTCGGCAAATATGTGTAACGCGATTCCCACGCCGTCGCCCATCGTGCAGTTGCCCCCGATCGTGCAACCGATATCCTTGGTTCCGTACGCGTCGCAGAATCAGCCTCTCGTGCAATACGAACCTTCGTACCGCCCGCCGGTGGAAGAGACGCGCACGCCCGAACCGGTTTACCGTCGCAAACCCTTCGTCGGTATCAGCGCAGGCGTATCCGTTATTTCTCTTCTCGTCATTATTATCGCGTGCTTCTTTACGTTGTTCGGAGAGTACTCTCTTGTCAGCGGTGCGTTGCACCTGGTCGAAGCCGATGTTCTGACTTCGCTTTTAGACGGAAAAGCCGATCAGACCGCCATCTTTGAAGTCGTCCTCATCGCCTGCTACGGGCTCGTCACGATTTGCTCGATCGTCGCCATGATCAACGCGCTTGTAAAAATCGGCAAACTGAAACCCCTTGCCAAAGCCAACGGCTGGGTTATCGCCGCGCTTGTTTTGACGGTCGCCGCGATCGTCGTCAGTATGCTCTTTGCCAAAGTCAATGTCGGCTACGGCGTTTACGTCATCGCCGTTCTGCTTCTTGTCTCCGTCCTGATGACGGCTATCGGTATCAAGAAGGACGAACAGGTCATCGATTACGCCGCGTCCAAACAGACGTTTACGATAGAATAAGAAACATTATTGTAATAACAAAACAAGGGGGACTCTTCCCCCTTTTTTGCACATAAGGAGGGTAAATAAAAATGGTCGAAACGGAAAAACTGAAAGCAATGCTTGCCGATATCCTCGGCATTGACGCGAGCGAAATTACCGAAGACAGTCGGTTTAAGGAGGATTTGCGCGCGGACAGTCTCGATTTGGTGCAAATGATCATTGCCGTCGAAAACGAATTCGGCATTACTTTTGAAGACGATGATTTGAGAAAAATCACCTGTATTCGGGACTTTATGGCTTTTTTAGCGAAATAAAAGGAGGTTTCCTATGAAAAAACGCAGTTTGTACATACTGATCGCACTTGTGCTATGCCTGACGGCGACGCTTTTTTGCGCTTGTTCGCTTCTCGGCGACAATTCGGACAACAAGTCCGGCGACAATGCTCCCAAAGAATATACCATTTCTTTGCATGACGTCAAAGATGGCGAATTGTCTGCGAAGGATTTTTATAACGATCGGTTCGAGTTGGTCGAGCCGTCCAAAATCCCGACCAAAGACGGCTACACTTTCGTCAAGTGGTGTTCGGACGCCGATTGCACGACCGAATTGGAATACGGCAAAGTGATTTCGTCCAGTTTGCACATTTATCCTCTTTGGAAAATCAACACCTACGTTATCACTTTTGAAGACGATAAAAAATTGGTTTCGGAGACCGAACAGGAAGTCGATTATTTGAATAAAGTCGTTTTGCCCGATCCTGTCGCCGCCGGTTACAGTTTTATCGGTTGGTTTACCGATAAAGAATGCACCGAAGCGTTCGACGAAAAGACCGAGGTGACCGAGGCGTTTACGCTTTATGCCAAGTGGGAAGAAGTCAGATACGCTATTCATTATTATACAAACGGCGGACAAACGGCGGCGGCGTCCGAGACGTATACCCGTTTTGCTTCGGTTACTTTGCCTGCCTGCGAAAAAGACGGTTATGTCTTTATGGGCTGGTATGATAATCCCTCTTTCGCAGGAAAGGTTTATACGGCAATCGCCACGGGCGAATCGGGCGAAAAATCTTTCTACGCAAAATTCCTTTGCGCGTCGGTATCCGTCACGGCGAAGAACGCGTCCGCCGTTATCGACGGAAAGGCGATTACTGTCCCTGCGTCCTACCGTGGGGGCGTAGTCAATCTCGATACCTTCCTTGCTTTCGGCGAGGGTGCGACTTGGTCGTTGAAGAAAAAGGGCGGCGCGACGGTCGATACCGTTACGCTTGCGGAAAACGGCGGGGACGATCCGATTTCGCACGAATATATTTTGACCGTTACGAGCGAAAGCGAAACGGAAACCAAAGAGTATGATTTGACGGTAAAACAGTTTACTTCCAAAGAAATTAACGTTACTTACTATTTGGCAAAGGATAAAGCGCAGGAATATAAGACCGACGTCGTCACTTCGGGCGAACATGCGACCGAGCCTGCCGAACCGACCGCACCGACGGGTTATTCTTTCGAGTGCTGGTATGAAGAAAGCGACGATACCGTCGCGTTCGACTTCGATACCGCGGTCGGGACCGAAGATATCGTCTTGATTGCAAAATTCGCTCCGATTACGTATGCCGTCACATATTCTCTCGGGTACGGTACTTGCGCGGAAGAATTGGCGGCGGTTTATACCGTCGAAGACGAGATTACTTTGCCGCAAGCGACGCCGAAGAATGCCGACGAATACAAATTCGACGGTTGGTATGACAAAAATATGGCGAATAAATATGAAAAAATCGTCCTCGGCACGACGGGCGATATCGATTTGTACGCCGTGTACAGTCTGAAAGCAAAGAGCGTCACCGCTTTCGATTCGACGACGATCGCCAAAGAAAAACTGGTCGATTACCTGACGTATATGATTTATAACCGTATCGAAGAGGCGTTTATCAAGGTGACCGGCGCGACCGAAGGGGACGCCTTTGACGACTACTTCAAGGAAGTATATCCGTCGGTGGACGTCGATGGGATCGAAAACGTGACGGCAAGTTATGTTATGGCGATAGCCGACGAAGACGGCGTTTGGCAGACAGGCGATCCGACAAAGGCGCTGATTTCCATGACGTATTCTCCGTTTGCCAAGGATGATTCGCGGTCCAACGGCTTCGTTCAGACCGATTTTGCCGCTCCGCATGCGTCGGCGACGGGCAGAGACGAAGAATACGGCGACTTCGCTATCGACCACATCCTCGATACCCTTGTCGCAACCGACAGTGAACAACTCGTCTATGCCGTTGAACACGGCTACCGTCCTTTGCCGACGGTCGGCAGTGCGGCGGAAAGACTGTATAAAAAAGCCAAAGACATTCTTCGCGAAATCATCGACGACGGTATGAGCGACGAAGAAAAAGCCCTCGCAATCTACGACTATATTATATTGAATAACGAGTACGACCACGCCGTTTTCGATGATGTAACGCAAGGCATCGTCACCGCGGAAGAGTCGAGAGGTTTCAAGAGTTTTTATCTCGAAGGCATCCTCGATAACAAACTTGCCGTTTGCGACGGTATCAGCAAGGCGTATATGCTCCTGTGCCGTATCGAAGGTATCCGCGCGTTGCAGTGCGAGGGTACGGCGGTAAGCGGAAACTCCGGACACGCTTGGAATAAGATCTATATCAAGGTCGGCGACAAAGCCGCGGCTTGGTACGTCGTGGATTGCACGTCGGGCGACGTGGCGTTGGGAACTGCGGAAATGCTCACCCACACGAACTTCTTGATTACCGATGAAAAAATGGGAACGCGCTATACGGAGACGAAGCCGACGCCCGAAGCAAAAACCGCTTATAATTACTATGAAAACTTCGGATTTACCGTCGAAGAAACCGATTATACTTTTGCTGTCGGCGACGAAACGTCGATGAACGCGTTTTTCCGGTATCTTGTTTCCAAAGTTCCGCAACAAGGCGACGTCAGTATGGAAGTATACTTTGTAGACGATTATACCTGTTTTAACGATCAGAACCTACTCGTTGCTTCCGTCTTTTCCGGTATCGACATGAGTAAATATTCGATTCGCATATCGGTGTTTGACGACGGAGCGGTAATCAGTTTTATACTTGCGAACGCACAATAGGAATGGACAAAAGAAGACTCGTCGCGCTCAATACGAAAAAGACGGACGTCGTCGCGATTATATTGTTTTTCGCTACGTTCGTGCCGTGCGCTTTAATCAATCTGTTTGACAAACGGACGCCCGTGCTTATCACGGGTTCCGTTTGGTTTGACAGTCTGATCGCATTCGGTACGTTTGTCGTCGGACTTGCTTTGCACGAAGTCTTGCATGCTTTGACGGGCGTTTTGCTCGGCAAAATCGGTTGGAAAGACGTTTCGTTCGGTTTGGATATCAAAAGCGGTAATTTGTATACCCATTTTCGCAAACCGATGAAAGTGGGCGCGTATAAAGCCGCGTTGATTCTGCCCGTCGTTCTTACGGGCGTTTTGCCCCTTATCTTTGCGACGGCGTTTGGCGGTATCATTCTGCTTGCGCCGTTTTGCATTCTGACCGGCGGTGGCGCGGGCGATCTTGTGACGGCGTTTGCGCTGGCAAAATACAAAGGAGAAACTTTGATCGGCGACCACCCGACGGCGCTTGCGTTTTACTTGTCCTACCCGGACGGGAAAGAACCGAGCGACTTTGTGCCGACGACGGAAGAGGAAGAAAAAGCGATCGTCGGTGTGGAAACAAGCGACGAAAAAAGCAAAAAAAAGAGTCTTCTTCTTAAAAGTCTCGGTATCGTCGTTTTTATTTGCCTCTATCTTATCTTAATGTATCTTATTTCACTTTTAATGCAAAAAATCTAATAAAGGAGAGAATGAAAAAATGTTTACTAAATCGCAAAAAGAAACAAATTATGTAAAAATCGACATGGAACAGGGCGGCAGTATGGTCATCGAACTGGACGAACAGGTCGCGCCGATTACCGTCAAAAACTTCCGTATGCTTGTCTCAAAAGGCTTTTACGACGGGCTTATTTTTCACCGCGTCATCGCCGGCTTTATGATTCAGGGCGGAGATCCGACAGGGACGGGCATGGGCGGAAGCCCGGACGAAATCAAAGGGGAGTTTGCCGCGAACGGCGTGCATAATCCTTTGTCGCATGAAAGAGGCGTCATCTCCATGGCGCGTACGAATATGCCCAACAGCGCGTCGAGTCAGTTCTTTATCTGCCACGCCGACGCCAAGTTTTTGGACGGCAGTTATGCCGCGTTCGGGAAAATGGTCGAGGGCTTCGGTACGCTGGACGAAATCGCTATGACGAAAACGGGACGTAACGACAAACCGCTTATGCCGCAACGGATGAAAGCCGTTTATTTTGTGGAGAAAAAATAATGGTTTATAACGACAAAAACCTGAACGAAGTACGGCAAAAAAGCGCGTTTATATGCGATATGGACGGCGTGATTTATCATGGTAACGAAATTGTGCCGGGCGTCGCGGATTTCCTTTCGTGGCTTGAAAAAAATAATAAAAAGTACTTGTTTTTAACAAATAACAGCGGAAAATCGCCCAAAGAATTGCAACAAAAACTGTTTCGTATGGGCTTGTCCGTCGGCGAAGAGCATTTTTATACGAGCGCGCAGGCGACAGCGCGGTTCTTGAAGTCGCAGGCGCCCGGATGCAGCGCGTACGTTATCGGCGAACCGTATCTGTATCACGCTTTGTACGAAAGCGGCATTATGCTGAACGACTACGATCCCGACTACGTCGTGATCGGCGAGACGTACAACTATAATCTGGACGCAATGTGCAAGGCGATGCGCCTTGTCGAAAAGGGCGCGAGGCTGATCGGGACGAATACCGATCTTACCTATCCGGACGAAACGGGCAATGTGCCCGCCTGTCGCGCGCTTGTGTCCCCGATAGAACTGACGACGGGTGCGAAAGCCTATTATGTGGGTAAGCCCAATCCGCTGATGATGCGGACGGCTTTGCATATCATGGACGTACACTCCGCCGATACCGTCATGATCGGCGACCGTATGGATACCGACATTATCGCCGGTATCGAAACGGGACTTACGTCGGTGCTTGTTTTAAGCGGCGTATCCACGACGGAAAATATAAAGGTATTCCCGTACCGTCCGCGTTTTATTATCGATAGTGTGGGCGATATTGCAGAATAAAATGTAAAAAGGAGAAGAAAAAATGAGTAAAAAAGGGAGAAGAAAAGGCGGCATGGGCGGCGAGGTCAATAAGACAGCCGTATTTGTCTGCAATATCATTATTGCGCTTGTCTGCGTGGCGTCTATCGTTACGTTGGCGCTCGGCACGTTTTGGAGTACGACGGTAAAAATCGTATTGACAAAGGACACCGTTGACGGGATTATGGCGATCGCCGACAGCGACGAAACGAAATCGGAAACGCCGGACGACTTCTCGGCGGAAGACTTTTTACAATACATAGACGACGACTTCCACGTAGAAATCAGCGCGGACATCAGTCTGGACGGAAAGACGCTTTTGGGCGCGGCTTTCGGACAGGACGTGACCGCAACGGTCAAAGGCATGGTCGAAAAACAACTCGGGCTTCTTGTAGATAATCTTTCCGCTTCGTTGGAATCGATTCTGAATCTGGCGATTAAAGCGATCGCGCAAGTGCCGATTGCCGAAGCCAAAGAGGAAATTAAAGAAGAACTGAAAAAAGGCATGCAGGAAGGAGCCGACGCGAGCGACGAGGAAGTCATGCAAAAAATGGAGGAAGAATACGGGATCAGTGAAGAAGACCTCGACGGCTTTGTCGACGACTTTACCGATACCCTGTCCGCGCTCCTCGACGGCGACACCGCAAAAGGTAAAGAAGTGCTGGTAAACTCGGACGTTTTGTTAAAATTGGTTAAAATCGGTGCCGAAGACGCTCTGCGTGAGGAAAGCGGCGATCCGAATAAAACGTTTACGCCCGAAGAAATCGACGCAAAAGCGGCGGCTTTGAAAGATGAGATCATTAAAGGTTACGACGAAACGATCGACCACTACTCCGTGAACGGGGAATTCAGCGTGGAGACGGCTATGGTCGTCATGCTGGAAGAAACCGGGATGTTTGAAGGCAAAGAGGGCGAAGGCAGTTCGGAAGTGTCTATCAAGAGCATAGACGATGTCAAAGCGTATATCAGCGAGCAAATTATGAGCAGTGCCGACGGCGAAACCATTTCCACGATATGCGACGTATTGAAATATATCGGCTATTTCCTTCTTTTCGTTATGGCAACGTGGGCGTACCTGCTTTTGAAACTGCTCGTCCGACTCTTTACGAGAAGAAAAACGGTTTCTATGTCGATTCCGCGTATTTTCGGTTGGATGCCGCACGTCTTCCTCGTCGGCTTGCCCAATCTCCTTGTGAAAGGTTTGCAGACGGGTATTCTGGATAAAGTGGGCGAATCTATCGATATGACGACGGCAAATGCCGTGTTGGAAGCAATCCAACTGAATTGCACTTCTCTTACTTGGGTGAGCGCGCTCGGTACGGCGATTCTGATGGTTTTGTCTTTTTATTATCATCACTTGCGTAAACAAGAGAAAGAACGTCGGAAAAAATAAAACCGCATTCGTATACGAGAAAGGGGCTGCGAATAATTCGCAGCCCCTTTTTGCGTTGGCGTAATACTTTTATTGTTGAATGGGTACGACGTCGATGACGATTTTTGCAACCGTTTCTTTATAACAACGCACCTCGGCGTCGTACTTGCCGACGTTCTTGATGCCCGTGGGCACCGTGATTTTCTTTTTATCCACGTCGAAACCGATGGCTTTCAATCCGTCGGCGACGTCGGCGGTCGTTACGCTGCCGTACATGCGCCCTTCGTAGCACTTTACGCGGACGGTCACGACCGAACCGTTTATTTTTTCGTACATCGCGAGCGCGGCGGCTTTTTCTTCGGCTTTACGCTTTTCTTCTTTGGCTATCGACTGGTTCCGTTCGTTTTGCGCGTTTTTCGTCGCTTCCATCGCCATTTTTTTGGGGATGAGGAAGTTGGCGGCATATCCGTCGTTGACGGTGACGAGGTCGCCTTTTTTCCCCAACGGTTTTATATCCTGTAAAAGTATGACTTTCATTTCGTTTCTCCTTTTTATCCGATTATACTTTCAGTATACCGCTTTTTTTGCGGACTGTCAATCCGCGGAGCAGTCCCCGAAGGGACTCTTCGGCGGTTTTTTGCGTGCGCTGATAAAAGCGTATAATCGACGCCGCTTTGCACATGCTACGTTTACCGATTTTCGGTAAGGAGACAATAAAAAATGATGCAATTAAAATGCACTTGCAACAACTGCAAACACAATCTCAAAGGGCACTGTGACGCCGGTTTGATTTCGATAAACGAAAAAGCCGACTGTATCAGCCGTCTGAAACGCGACGGCGGCGCGCTCGAACAGACTTTCAAAGAAATGGAAGCGAGCGAGGAATTTTTAAGCGACGCGCCGAGTATCGTTCAGTGCGACGCCAAATGTATCTACAACGAAAATAACGTGTGTTCGGCGACGTCTATCAAATTGACGGATATGCTGTTCCGTATTAAGTGCGCGACGAGAATTAAACGCTGAATTTACAAAAGGTTGCAAACGGCGAGCGCGGCGACGGCTTCGTTTCTTCCGATCAGTCCGATCGTCTCGGTCGTCGTGGCGGAGAGATTGATTTTTTCGACGGAGACGGCGAGGACGTCGGCAAGCGTGCGGCGCATGTTTGCAAGGTAAGGCGCGATTTTCGGCTTTTGCAACAAAACGACGATATCCGCCGAAAGCAATTTTCGGTTTTTGTCGGCGACTTTTGCGGCGACTTCGCGCAGCAGAATCGTGCTGTCGACATTCTCGTATTTTTCGTCGTTTTCAGGGAAAAGATGCCCGATATCGGGCAGACCGCAAGCAGCCAAAAGCGCGTCCATCAAAGCGTGAATGACGACGTCGCCGTCGCTGTGCGCTTCTTCGCCGTATTCGCACGGGACGGTTATGCCGCCAAGGCGCAAAGGACGACCGAAGACGAGTTTGTGTACGTCAAAACCCGTGCCGACAAAAGAATTTGCTCCAAGCAGGTCCTCCGGGCGCGTGATTTTTTTGTTCTGCGTTTCGCCGTCCGTATAATGGGGCGTCCCGATAAACCGCGCATAAAGGGTGCTGTCGTCCGTTTCGGACGCGCCGTTTGACAGGGCGTACGCGCGCTTTATATCTTCGGTGCGAAAGCCTTGCGGCGTTTGTACCAAACGGTATTTTTCGCGGTTGACGGGCTGATTTTCGCATAAAACGGTATCGACGACGGGGATCACGGGGACGGCGGAACCGTACTCGATGACGTCGCGTGCCACCCGTTCGATCAGTTCTCTTGTGACGAAAGGCCGCGCGCCGTCATGGATCAGTACATACGGCGCTGTGACTTGCGCCAAACCGCAGGCAACCGATTCCGAACGCGTTTTGCCGCCACCGACTCTGACAGCCGAGCCCGCGTCCACATCCCGATCGCAGACAACAATGATTTTCCCTACGCCTATCAAAGACGAAAAAGCCTGAATCGATCGGTTCAGGACGGTTGTTTCGCCGAGGTTGAAAGCAAGTTTGTCAAACCCCATGCGTGCGGAGACGCCGTTTGCCACGATGACGACGTCGAATTTTTCCCGATTATTATTCATGGATGATTTCGTATAAAAGCGCGCCGTCGTTTTTGGGGACGTTGCCTTCGGGGACGGAAAGTACGCGGAAACACAGTTTGTTTTCGCCGAAAGCCACGGTGATGACGTCGCCGGGCTTGACTTCTTTGGACGGTTTTGCGTCTTTGCCGTTGACGGTCACGCGGTCGCGGGAGCAGGCGTCGTTTGCCACCGTGCGCCGCTTGATGATACGCGCGACTTTCAGATATTTGTCCAGTCTCATTCTTTTTCCTTCTTTTTACGCATGATGACGAATTTGCTCATAAAGAACGATATCAGCCATGCCAGCGCGCCGCCGACGAGTTTCGAGATCGTGCCGCTGACAAAATCGGTCGCGCTTTCGCCGCAGTTCCCTTTCAGCATCGCCACGGCAATCGCGTCTTTCGTCACGCCGCAGACGGCGGTGTTCAGCACAATGACGACCACGACCATACACGCGTACATGATCGCCGCGAATACGACGTTGTTGTTCGCGTTAAACGTCTTTTTGCGGTTGAGAATAAAAGTAAGCGCCTGCGCAATCGTAGTCGAAATCAAAAATGCGATAAAACCGCCGATGCCGCCGCTTTCCGCCGCGCTGTAATCAAACAAGAACCAGCAAAACGGCGCGTCGTAGTGCGCCGCTTGGCATATATAATAAATGGAATAGAAAGACGCCATTTCGGCAAAAAAGCACAGGAAAGAGAACAGTGAAAAGAAGACGAATTGTCGCAGGTTCTCGTGTTCGTTCATAAACGAAACGAAAAACCTAATCTTGTTTTTCAAGCCTTTATCGGCGTTCTTCCACCCCGTTTTCAGTTCTGCCCAAGCGGAGACCTTTTCGGCGGATACTTCTTGCGTTTGCATATCTTTTTCTTCTTCCATGAGAGTAAAACTCCTTTGTTTTTTTATATTGTAACATTGTTCCCCGACAAAGTCAATGTCGCCGGGACGGTGCGCGCGCCCGTAAAAAATCAACTTTGTTTCGCCTCGATTTTTGCGCAGGCTTTTTCGACGCCTTTCAGAATTTGGTACCCGACCAGAATGACGCCGGTCAGCCCGATAAAATAGACGACCGCGGACAGATAGGCGTTGGGGATAATCAATACGTGGTAGATATTATGCGTTTCGTCAAAACTGAGTCCGAAGCAGGACGTCCCGAGAAAAACGTTTGCGACGATCGCTCCGATCGCGGCAAGATATATGATGGACGCGCTGCCGATCGAGCCTTTGACCGTGACTTTTTTCTGCCCGCTCGCCACGGTGTATATGCCGTACAGACAGACCGAAAAATGCGCCATACAGTCAAAGAACGAAAAGGGGAAAAAGAAGACGGAACCCATGACGATCCCCGAGCCGACCGTATAAAACGCCGCGATCGTCATGCCGAGCGACAAAAGTCCGAACAAAAACGAAAAATGCCTTTTTAGCCGTTGCGGAAAAATAATCATAAGAAGAGACAGCGTAAAGGTAAACGGACTGACGTTCGACCACGGAAAGACGTTTATGATATTCATGCCGCCCAGTTCGATCGCGCTGTCGATAAAGTCAAGCAGATAAAATCCGAAAATCACGACGGAGAAGAGAAAGTTGCAGTACCTTACGTCGCTTTTTTTCGCGTATTTCAGAATCAGAGCCAGCACCACCGCAAAATAAGCGACGCCGATCAGCAAAGCAATAATGTAATATATCATATTTTTTCCCTTTCAAACTTTTTGAAAATATTATAAAAAAAAGACGCAAAAAAGTCAATAAGTGCGTTTCGTTCCGGAATGGCATAATTGTAGAGTTACAATTGATGTGAGACTGAAAAAAAATAAAAGAAGAGTGATTGCCTCGTGTTAGAATAGAATCAGCTAAAAACAATTCAAGGAGGTCGAATCACTCAAATGGAGTATAACACAACTAAAAGATATTGTCCATACGAAATCAATACAAAAATGCATTCTGTCGAAACATATAGGTTTACAAAAGGCATCCGCACTTTAAGCGTTCCAACAATAATTTATGGGTTGGAAAACTACGATAGAAGTAAGGAAAGAATTGCTCCCGCAACTGCCCGCCGCGACTGATATCTTCGCTTCAAGCGTGACTCCGCTACGCTCCACGCACATTGCACTCGGATATCAGTCGTTTGGAAATAATCTATAACGAGACAAACAAAATTTTTTTAATAAGTTGGTCTCACATCATTTACAAATGCACAATCCCCACCATATTGTGCCGCGAGTAATCCTACGTCGTTGGAGAACAGCTTAAAAAGGTTCTGCGACTTGGAAAGAAGGAGGGGCACTTTCGGTTCGTCCACCACATTTGTGGGAAGCACGACGCCTGCGTTCTTCAGCCACAAGAAACTATCATAATACTTATCAAATTACCGCATTGGGCGAATATCCCAGACCAAGATTTTTAGGCGCATTTCACGACAACAACAATTATTCCGCCACTTTATTTGCATAAGATGTAATTAAATTCTTAAGGCGATTCTCTTTTTGTTTCTCGGTCTCGATTCTCTGCTATTAGTTTTGGGTAACGCAATAGTTACGAAATATTTGGGTGGTGTATCATGGAAAAAAACGGAGGTAAAAACCATGAAAAAAAGATCAGCAATCATTCTTGCAGCAATCATCGCGGTAGTTCTTGCCGCAATTATTATCCCGATATGTATTGTAGTTCCGCAAAAAAGCCGGCAAAATAAGTCGACAGAAGAAAAACTGTACGATATCCAGGATTCGAGCATGAAAATTATTACAACACGCAATGAAGTCTCTATTACCGTCAATCCCGATCAGCATAATAACAAACTGTGTTCGGATGAAGGGGAACGCGATCGCTTAACAATCGACGGCGGAAATTCTATCATGAACAACTTTTATATATCTTCGAACGCGGCTGTAACCGAAATACGGAATATAACTTTAAATATTTCTTCATTCTCTTCGGCAATAACGATTTTTGGAGAAGAGAGCAAATTGATTTTGTTTAACTGCAAAATTAATATGGGCTCAAATGGATACGAAGCTATTAAATTCACTTCACTCAATAACACTTTGGAAGTCAAAGGCTCTGTCGAAATTACGCAATCCAACGGTAATTATGATCTTGTTTCGGCGGACGCATTGGATGTTGTCGGTTCCGGGACATTGAAATTGACCGCCGGAAGTCATTATACAACTAATCCCAAATATGCTTTACATTGCGAAAAATTAAACATCGATATGAAGGGCGGTAGTCTGTATGTATGCGGTGGACAAGGCCAGACAGGATCATCTAGCGGTGCGACAGGATACACCGGCGGTTGTGCGATAAGCGTCTTTGAAATGTATGTCAAAAACGTAAATCGGCTTATTGTTAAGGGCGGCAAAGGAGGAACAGGCGCGACAGGCTATACCGGATCACAAGGTCCGTCGAAAAGTGAAAACTATCTTCCAGGAGTGAGGGGCACAAACGGTAACCATGGTACTTCGGGCGGCGCAGGCGGCGACGGAGGATGCGGGGCGACTCCGATAGATATGACAAAAATAATATCCATTACGATAAAATCCGGTTCAGTCTCTTTTGTTTCAGGTGCAGGGGGCGACGGAGGCGTCGGCGGCGTCGGCGGCAAAGGCGGAACAGGCACAAATGTTTCGGGCTGGAAATCGGTTGGAGGCGACGGAGGCGTCGGCGGCAGCGGCGGCAGCGGCGGCAATGCGAGACGCGGACTTGCCGCAATCAATGGTGATAAAATGAATATTTCCGATTCGGCAGAAGTTGAATTCGTCCACGGCGAAAACGGTACGCCCGGGCTCGGAGGTGCCGGAGGTGCCGGCGGTGATCCCGGGCGATACACAGGTGGCCCAATTAATTTCGGCCTTTACGGATCTGACGGGCAATACGGCGCAAACGGTAATCAAGGAAGCCAGGGAGGCTATATTCAATAACCTACGTCGTTATCGAAAAAAGGAAGATTTAAAAAATGATATATATAACCGGCGACACACATGGACTCGACGGTGTGCTGGAAAGAATCTCGCAGTTGCCTGCAGAATTGTCAAAAGACGATTATTTGATAATCGCAGGCGACTGTGGATTAATCTGGGCATCCGATACGCTACAATCAAATATAGACGAAATAAGAAAAATACCGTGCAATATACTATTCGTCGACGGCAATCACGAGAATTTTGACATATTGAATTCATATCCGATAGAAACGTGGCATGGTGGGAAAGTGCACAAAATAAGCGAAAATCTGATTCACTTGATGCGAGGACAGGTGTTTGAAATAGAAGGCAAAACCTTCTTTACCTTCGGTGGCGCGACAAGCAGAGATAAGGAGCGTCGTACTGAGCATATTTCTTGGTGGAAAGAAGAAGAACCCGACGACGCGGATTATGAGGAAGCCGAAAAAAACATAATATTATGCAATAAAAAAATAGATTACGTCATAACGCACGCTCCGTTGTCATGCGTAGTAAAAAGACTTTATGCGTATTCTTTTGCCGATTATTATTGCGGCAATCCCAAATACAGCTATGAAAATAATCCGGTCAGCTTCGGCATATCGAACTTATTCGAAAAATACAAAATTCCCGTAAAAACATACTTCAGTGGGCATCAACACTTAGATAAAAAAATGAATATTTTTGACAAAACTTATTTATTGTTATATAAGGAAATAGTCGCTGTTTGATTTGCAATCCCATTTTAAGTGTGATATTATATTTTATATAATATTTTCTGATAAAATGGGGATTATAAAAATGAATTTTAATGTAGATGTTTTTAATAGGTTTTATAAAGATTTAACTCAGGATGCCGTCAAAAAGCTTGTCGATTCAAAAAGGAGTGTTTCTGATATTTGTAGCTTTAACCAAAAAATAAAAAACAGTTTTAGTAAATTTTGCGAAAAATACTCCGAATTTCAAAAAAAACCGACTACGGATGAGAATCGTCGTAACTATAATGACAATTGTGGTAAACTTCAGAGCGGTACAGAAATATCTTTGGGACATTATTTTTTAACCATCATTGCCGATTTATACTTTAAACAATGGGATACCAAAACGGAGGAAACTTTACAATACACGATTCCCAATGACACAACAGACGAAACAAGAATTAAAAATTTGCTAAGGGATAATGGATTCGAGGAAAAAGAAGATAGGACTTTTGAAATAAACAAGTATAAATTGGCGCGCCGGATTTTTTATGGAAATCTTCCTGATGAGTTCTTTGATGAGGGAAACAGTCTCTTAGAAGTTCCCAAGATCCCTCGTACTGATGCTATCACATATAAGGACCTGAAAAAAGTCTTTCCGGATCAACTTGACGACATCGCTTTCGATTTTTCTCATGGGAGCGGAGAAGGACAAACTGTTTTTAACTGGGGGACGAGACAGGGGGAAATAAATTTTACAAAGGATACCTGGATAGATTTATTCTCGGCGCTGAATTTGGCTTGTGAAAAAAAATTATTTACACCGGACAATGCACTGATCTTAATAGCAGAATTAAAATATACTCTCGGGTGCGAGGACCGATGCCAACTTTATCTCAAGTCAATAGAGGATATATGCGCTTACTTCGCTATCGTAGAGTGCAAAACGCGATCATGGTATCGGCAAAAAGTAGCCGAATTAAAAAAAATCAGAGACGTATCGACTGGTCAAAGCAGCTCTGGTCAGCAACAATTAACAACAACAAATGTTTGGGACGTAGTAGGAACCACCGGAACTTTGGAAGACAAATTGGCCAGGACAATAGAATCTATTCGGCAGAATCCTAAGGCTTTTAGGGATGGAATTCGTATCACCAGTATTGCAAAGGCGGTGTCATACATACAATTTTGCAAAAGTATAAATGAGATTAGGATTGCCAGTGAGATTATGTCCCAATGCGGTATATGGCAACAACGCCAAATATCAATAAACGGCGAGCCTGCTGTTACTGTAAAATATGACGCTTGCAATCCGTTTGCCGTGATTAAAGGTGATTTTGGAAGGATTCAAGAGCTTCCCGGGCACGCAACGGTGACGGCACAAGAAGAATTATATGAGTTTTTTAATTCCCTTAGCGAATCGTTTAACACATTTATGGAGAACATTCCAGCACAACAACCAGGTGTTTCCTCAGACATCTCGCCTATTAGCAACGAGGATAGGAATAACTATACCTTATTTTACAATCAGGCTATGACGTTTTATGGCGTGAGTGACGAAGATCCCACCAATAGTGCGGTGATAGGTATAAATGTACCATGCAAGATTATCTTTGGAGACGACGCAAAATTAGGGCAAGTCGATTTTCAAAGTGTCATAGCCAATCTGTTTGGTTTTTGTAAGAAGAACGACTTTGTGCGTTTGGCTGACGTCCTTAGCACCACTTACGCCGAGTATAAAAAAAATATAAACAATCCAGACCGCGCGAATAAAGCACTTGAAAATGGTTGTTTCTATACCAAAAATGATTCATTTATATTTCCGTTCGCCCTCAATAGCAATTTGGGCTTTACGGTTCTTATGTATGTGATTCTGGATAAGAGTGGTCATGTGTTTGTTTGGGTGGATAATATTATTTCTGCATTGCGTGCAATTTATTTAAAAAGGGGAATAATAAACGAATTGTGGGGCAAAAACATACTTTTGGACAAACCTGAAAAGAAAGATTATAAATTGGTGCGAGAATCGAATGAAACAAGCGATTTAGTGCATGAAGCGCAAGACATTCTTGTAAGTTCTTTTTATAGAAACGCTAATAATCAACTAAATGGAAATCCTATTGATCGTGATTTATGGAGAGAAATAATAAAAGAACTGGGTTGCGACGGGGACTTAAGCTCAATTCCGGCGCTGGAAGGCGATGGAACCGTTTTAACACTTGATAGGTCAGCAACAGATCCAATAGATTTGAAAAATGTTCGAGCTTTGGCAATGGCAGAATTTGCGAATTTGGGTTGCAACAAACAGACAATAAAGGAACGTTTGGACGAGTGCGGATTTATTGGCTTCCATCCGGGTACCATTCCATTCGACTGGTATATCAATAAATGGTTGGAATCTACAGGGAGGGCAAGATAATGTTTCAAAACTATACGGACTTTTATCCGGGAAAAGTTATATTGATTACATATTTAACAACAAACAATGAGCAAAGTACGAATAATTTGGTCAACCGGTATGCCGAAACGTATGAGATTACGCCCGAAACACCTACCGATAAAAGAGTAGAGTATTCGTTGAAGCCGGAGTCGGCAGAGGAAATAGGCAAAGGAACAACGTGCAGAGCTTTCCTTATAGACAAGAACACGACTTCTCCAAAAATCTTCAAGTTTTTTTGGCCGGAGATGGTGTTTACGGAACCTAATCATCATCATTTGCATTTGCCGGAGTCAACAGATCGCAACTATGAAAATATAAAAGACAAATTCAGACAAAGACTTGATTCTTTTTTGCGTTCTTTTGAATCTGTCAAAAAAGTTTATGAGCAATACCAAGAAAACAATGTGATACAAATATCGCAAGAACTTTGGGACACATCGCTTGGTTTATGCGTCATTTCGCCATTGTATGGTGGTGAAAAGTTTACAGGGACTAAGTTAGTTAAAAAAGAGAATTTGCGGGAACAGTTAAATACGATTTTTAAGGAAGCCAAGCAGGTATTAGATGATTTAGAAATGTTTCATTCATGCGGTGTTCTGAATGGAGATATAAAGCAGGATAATCTTTGGAAAATTAATTTAAGTCAAGATCCCCCCAACACCATCGTGCGAGCGTTGGACTTCGGCAACAGTATTAATTTGGTTGCTTTTTTAGATAAAATCAAAACGAAAAAAGAGGAAGCAGAGAAAAACTATGCAGAGGAAGCAGAGAAAAACGATACAGAGGAAACTATAACTGTAGCGGAATTAGTTACAGCATACCTTAAAGGGGATGTCAATAATAAATATGAACCTAATTTTAAATCCAATTATATTAAGGAATTTTGCCCATATTTTATAAGCACCCCAAAGTATTATGCCTACGGCGATATCGAACGGGCTATTTTTAGATGTTATGCCGAAGATAACGTTATTGGCCAAGAGAGTAAGCTTAATGGCTTAAAAAGCTTGGATATTAAGGCATTTTTAATCATGCTTTACAATATGCTTGGCTTGCAAACTGACGATAAAGAAAATGATCTTTTCCATTTTGAAGGGAAAAATATTCTTCAAACCATCTCATTTAAAAATTTTGTACCGGACGACGTAGCAGCATCTTTTGCCAATTATAATTTATATCAAAAAATATTCAGCCTTTTTAAACCGGCTTGGATCAATAATTATCAAATAGAAGAATTTCCGACTTGCAAAGATTTGTCGTCAAGAATAAAAGAAATAATAAACTTGACAGATAGCCCAAATAGCAGTGCAAATAAGAAATTTGAAGAATTTGATTATTTGCTTAAAGACGCAGGATTTTGTTCTTTGCAAGATGTTATTGCCTTTTCTGCTCAAAATTTTGATAATAAAATAGTCGAAACGGGAAAACTTATAGAAAAATTAATCTTACCGGAAGAAAAATAAACAAATAAAAGACTTTTACAGAATTTTTGAGAGAGCCGATGTTTTGTGGTCGTTGCCATGAATCACCGGCTTTTTTAATAGGAGTGGTCAAAGCATGCTTATACTGCTCTGTTTTTGGTAACGTCCCAAAGACATTCAAAAAGGAAAAAGTATAATAATCGCGGAAGGAGCAATAATGGACACAATCAATTTTTATCACGACCATCTCAACCTTGAAGGGCAAAAAGCCTATATGGCTCTCGTCGAGTATTTGACGGCAGAGCGGCAATATCCGCTTGCCTTTCCCGGTAGTTTCTCGGCCGATGCTGTTCAAAAAGCATACTCTGCACTTTATTTGGATAGACCCTTTTTGTGGTTGCCGCCACCTAAATTCATGCTGTATAAAGCAAGAAAGGGAGAAGTAGAGGAACTGAGCATAGATAGCAGATATAAGCAAACTGCAACTGCCGAAAAAATCGCACAATGCGACTTGATTGCCGATCAATACATAAAAGACGCTTTTGAGAACAAATGCGATCCGCAATATCGATATTTTCTCAATTACCTTGCCAAAAAATTTTATGAAAATTCATGTTATCGACTGACAAACAACGGGGTGGGCGAATCATTATTTGATATTCTGCAATATCATTCCGGCTACTGCGTAGGTTTTTCGCGAGCGACAAAGTATATATGCGATAAAGTAGGTGTACCGTGCGTCTGCGTCAACGGAGCAATCAGAAAAGCTTTTTCCGCTTTCCTGAACCCGGACGATATGTATGCGGATCTACCGCATATGTGGAATGCCATATACGATTCGGTAAAAAAGCAGTGGCTTTTTTTCGATGTCACTTCAAGAATTTCGTTCCCTTCTGCAAAAATTAAAAAAGAACTGAATACCGAGTTCTATCGAAACAATTATTGCGACAGCAAAAACGAATTTCGAAAGTTGGACTTTTTGACGCTTGGTGCGGTGCAAAAAGTATACACGTTGGACAATAAGGAGTTTTTCTTATGAAAATAAGTTTAGCGATGTATCAATGCCCGGTTTATACGTTCGGAGAAGACGCTTGCATGGCCATTTGGTTCCAAGGCTGTAAAAAGCAATGCCCGGGCTGCGAAAGCCCTTCTTTTCGCTCATTGCTGCCCAAAACGGATGCGGAACCCATTGCCGATGAGATTTTTAAAAAAATCCGGGAAAATCAGGTATCGCGCGTCGTTATTTCGGGTGGAGAACCATTTTTACAACCGCAGGCTTTATTGTGGCTGGTAAAAAGGATTTTTGGTATCTTGAAATCAATGGGGATATCTACGCCTGATATAATGATTTACACGGGATATAAAATCGAAGAAATACGTCAAATGGGATTGGGAAAATCAATTTTGTCCTACATCTCCGCAGTTGTTGACGGAGAATATATCGAAGACCAAAACGACGGCAAAACGGCTCTTCGGGGGAGTAAAAATCAAAGGCTCATTATCCTGAATCCGGCATTGAATGAGCGATATCAAAAATACGAATTACAGGGGAGAAAGCATTCTATTGAATGGAACGAAACGTTAAAGAGATTTGTTTATGTCGGTATTAAACCGAAATTATAAAATGACAAGGAGAAAAAAAATGGAAAATTCTTTGAAAAGAAAGCTGAAAGACACTTTTCAGTCGTTCATTCACTTGTACGGCAACACGGCGGACCTTTATGACGAAAACGACTCGACGCTGAGAAAAATTATTGTCGATACTTTCAAAGACGACTACATTGTGGAGTACTTCGACGCATCATACAATTACCCCCCCAATCCGGCAAAAAATGAAAAAATCATCCACGCAGGCCAGTATAGATTCCGTTCGGTTGACGAATGCTGCGTAAATATCGAAGAACTCGCACGCGAACTATCGGAGCTCGATCGGCAAAGCCAAAAGCCGAAATGCATCATAATCGACTTAACTTGTTTTGGACAAGACCGGGCGCGCGAGAGTTTTTTCCGACAAATACCGAAGCTTTTTGGAAATTGCTTGCAAAAGAACAAACTCATTATTATCGGCAACCAAGAGGATTTGGAATGGCTCGATAATGCGGCTTCCGGGATAGAAACGATCGAAGTTGGCAAGCCGTCTTCCATGTATATACAACAATATGTCCAAGACAATCTTAGAGGGGCAGCCGACCAAACGCAAATTGATATGATAGCCCGTTGGTCGCACGGAAGATACCAAAGGGAAATAAAGAATATCCTGTCTGTTTTCAAGCAGGGACAACTTACTCAAGAGAAAATGAACAGTTTGAAACGGGAAACCGTTTACGCAGTAGCGGAATCCGATGTAAAACTGGATGATGTAGTCGGTTTGGAGGACGCCAAAAAGTTGATTTACGATCGGGTAATATTGCGTGCCGAACATGCCGAATTTTTCGAACAATTGGGGATAAAAGCAAAAAACACGTTGCTCTTATTCGGACTCCCGGGCACCGGGAAAACGCTTTGCGCGCAAGCTATCGCAAATAGTTTAGGGGCAACATTTTTCCCTGTTAAGATGAGCGATGTTTTGTCAAAATGGTTTGGGGAAACCGAACAAAAAATAAGGCAGATTTTCGACGAGGCAAATCGTCAAGAAAGATCTCTGATATTCCTGGATGAAATCGACGCTCTCACATCCGCACGCGACAGCGAATCTCAAAATATGAATCGCGTTATCGCCGAACTTTTGACGCAAATCAATTGTGTGTCGGGATCCGTACTTATCGTTGCCGCTACCAATAGACCGTGGTCCATTGACAGCGCGATTTTGAGAAATGGTAGATTTGGGAATCAAGTGCACGTTCCTCTGCCGGACAGGCAAAACAGAGAACAAATGCTTAGAAAACTGGTCGGGCAAAACGGTTCGAATGATATCGATTATAATTCTCTTGTTGAAAAAACAGACGGCTTTAGCGGAGCCGATATCGCTGCTCTTTACGATGAAGCAGGGATCCATGCGATAAAAGAAAAAGTCAACGGGAAACGCAAAGTAACAGGTTTGCAGATGGCTGACTTTGAGTCGGCACTGAAAAGAGTCCATAGTACGGTGAAAACGACAGACGTAGATAAAATGCGGTTATGGATTAACGGAAAAAACTGATTTTGGTTTTTATCTCGATAATGTTCTTTGCAAACATGTACAATATTCTCAAAAAGATTTTTAAGGAGGAATACTTATGTCCAGCTATGATTATGCCATTAATCAAATGAAAAACATTACGGAGAAACTTGTTGAAAAAACAGTTGAAAAAACAAGGGAAACGCTCAAGGAGCATCTGAATATCGGATTGCGTGCCATTAAAACTCTTTACAATGGGTTCTTGGACGCAATTCAGAGAATGTTAGAGGAACACAAAGCCAATCGGGAAAACCTTTCTGCCGAATATCTTAAGAAGATCAACAGCGTACTGGATTGTCGTACAATAAACTATCTTAACGTGCAGAAAAATCACTGCCGGCCCATTTTGAGCGACGATATCCCAGCCGAACAACTTGAAAATGATATATCGTCAATGCTCGAGTCTATCCAACAGGACGTCGAAATCGGTCTGGACCAATTTTTTGATCCTGAACTTCTTGACAGCCTTTCCGAATTGAAACGGATAGACGTTTACAAATTGGATGGGAAAAAGAAAAAAGAGGCAGTGCAAAAATTTATAAAGGTAAAAGATCAAATTATGCTCATGGAAGAGCAAGGTCTTGCTCTTGTTCATGCAATACGGCAGGAGAAGTATGACCCTGATAACGATGACGAAACTGTGATGACCGCAGAGGACATCCAAGAGACAGTCCGGACGATTTCTTCTTTGATTTCCGAATTTGAGTCTGCCCATTGCTGTCGGCATCGTTTTTCGGATGAGAGCGAGGCCCCGATTTGCGATATCGAGCCTACTCTTATATTCAGAAATGATCAGGAGCGCTTGGAAAACGAAATTCGGAAAAAAGAACGGATAGGAGGATAATTTTTTATGAAAAAAGTTTGCATGATTTGCGGGAAAACGGATTGCAGAGAACATGACGAGTTCTACGCATATCCGCTGGATTTTTGTAAAGCTGTTTTTGGCGAAAAAGACGATTTTTCAGAAGACATAAGCGCTCTTTCGCCTTTCCCTGTTCCCGGAATTGAGACGCGTGAATATTGCGGAGTTAACTTCGCCGTTTCTGACATGGGATTTTACGCAAGATATCAAGGAAAAGAATATTCCGTCTCGTTTGCCGATATAAGATTGTACGGCCGCGGCGTCAAATTCTTTTATTGTACTTGTACGCAGGATACAATAGAACTTTTATCCAACCAACAACCGAAACCCGAAACCGATAGCCAAACAACGAGCAAAACGGTTTTATGCGAGCAAAATCCCACTCGGGAAAGTCCGTTTCTTCCCGATGAAGTCTTCAAATATGTGAGCGAGAAATATGAAGACCAAAGTATTATTGCCGAGCTTGTAAGTACATTAAAGGCAATAGATAAGAACAAGGCGGAAGTGATTTCGATCGAAAAAAATTACAATCAACAGCATTTAAGCTATGAAACGACCGTGCTGCTACTACTTTCTTTTTTCCCGAATGCTTCGAACGCTCGGGCAGAATACCAAATACCCATTATGAGTTACCAAACGGAAATCGTCTATTTCCGCGAAAAAAATAAAAATGAGCTGTTTCTGTATCTGCGTCAAGCGATCGAAAACCTATACCCGACAAGTATTTTGAGAAGACAGGTGACAGAGCTTGTAAAATATAGGTATATCCATACCTTGGTAAAAAACATATTCCATATTGGAGTAGGCGATCCCGCCATGGAAGACATCAATAGAATGCTCAAAGAAATGCGAGAAGACTAATGTTTTCAAACCGCAAAAGAGGTTTTGGTATAACAAATAAGCCACTGATTTTTTTTGTGCTACAGTATTACTGTCGAAAAACAAGAAAAAAAGGAGATATTTTCATGACAAAAATTTTGAAATCGAATGTTCGTGTTGCTATGTTCGCATATCAGGGCGCCGGCAAAACCACGTATATCGCAGCCGTAAATAAAATCGGTCAAAAATCTCTTGTTAAAAATTGCAACGGTAAGCTTAGAATAACTGGATGTACCCAGGATTGGCTCCTAAAACAGGTCGCGAAAGATATTATCAAAGGCCGGACCATCCAACGGCCCACGCGGACCGAAATCGATTACGACTACAATTTGAATTTCAAGAGTTCTGCGTACTTATGGCATCAAAATGTAGGTGGGCTTTCCATCCACGACGATAGGGGAGGCCGATTTGATTGCCTCCAGGATGACAATTTTATCCCGGATTCCTCTTTTATCGCGTCGCTGTTGCCGCATGAAGAAAACACAATCAATGCTATTCTTGTTTTATTTGATATGCGCCAATTTTCCGCACAACCTTTAACAAAGGTAACCGGCAAAAATAAATATCTTACCAGAAATAAAATATACGCCTTTTTGAAATCTTTGCGGCAAGCTGTAAATATGCCGATAGCAATCGCAATTAACCATTGTGTCGACGAATCTGGAGAAGAAGTATCCGGAATCCCCGAAGCCAAAAAAGCTTTGGAATCTTGGATTGCCGACTTGTATCGCGATATTGATGTCGCGTTTCGTCCTCGCGTTTATTTTATTGATTCGGTCGCGGCATTGAAAGGCGATGCGAAATGGCAAAGTAATTTAGGATACCCCCTTCTCGATATCCTCGTCTCTTACATTAAACGTGCCGATTGCCAAGAGCGCGATAGCGGATTTTCCGGTTGGTTCGGGAATTTTGCATTCGGGCGGAAAAACAACGAAAGAAAAGTCTGTCACGATTTTATCGCGTCCGAACTGAATCAGGAGGCAAGAAAATGGTAAACACATCGGACATATATGTTTTTTCAAACACAAAAAAAGCCGACTTTCGTGAGATTGTTATTCCGCAAAATGAAGACCACTTAAAAAGAATCAAAAGCTATATCGCGTCGATCGCTTCCCAATTCGAAGTAGGCAGAATTTGCTTATTCGCAAAATATATGGAGAAAACTCTATATATCGGCGCCGATCTCGATGTGTCTTTTTTGGAGGAATTAAGCAATCGCTATTTCCGTGTCAATCGGGCAAACGGAGAGACAAAAACGCATGCGTCGGTCGTTTTTGCTGTTCCCGGCGAAAGAGGTATTCTCCTGAACAAAAAAGTTTTGTCGGATACGCTTCGATGCGCGTACACGAAAAAAATATGGGAAAATGAAAAATTTGACGACAAACCCAAGCATCTTCGAGCCGAATTTGACGAAAGTAATAATCTTCAGTTAAAAGCGAAGCTCTTTTGTAAAACAAAGTATGCCAATATAGACGAAATGTTTTACGCATTTAACGCAGAAATCGAAAGACAAGCGGGAAAAGAGAAACAAATTAATATTTTGTTTTACTATGAATCGGATAAAAACGTAATAGAAACCTATGATGGTTTTCGCATAAAAGAAGAAACCTGATAGTTTTTGGTACTCTCGATTCTTCGGTGTCAGCCGATATGCTATTATTAGCCAGGAACCAAACAATAGAAAAACGGTTTGGCAAAAGGAGGTAAACAAAATGAAAAATTGTGAGACTTGCGCTTGTTGCAAAGATCAGTATTGTGAAATCTTTTTACAATCAATCTACGAGCTGGACGATAGAGACTGCCGTTATTATAGAACAAAATAAAAGGAGGTAAAAAATGAGGTACGCGATTTGTCCGATTTGCCACCGCGAAGTAGAAGAAGACTATGACGGTGAATTCGAATGTAAATGTTGTGGCTGTGCATTCCATGAAGACGGAACCATTATTTCAAGGTAAAAATGCAGTGGGAAAGAATGAATCGGCTCAAACAAGGGGTGAATTCCTCACTCCTTGTTTGACATGTCGTAAAAAATAACTTATACTGTTTTTAATCCCGAAATCAATTATTATAGGAAAAAAATGTCATATTCAAAATACCTTTTCCCCGATATTGCCATAGTAGACCGACAAGAGCAAACGAGTCTCTCCCAAGAAAAAACGTTTGATGAACACGGCAACAGCGTGATTTTCAGTAATCCTTTTTTGCAGGAAGCAT
>JAZRZM010000014.1:0-1305 GCA_045601385.1 Clostridia bacterium
ATTTTGCGCGTGGAACGAAACGCGTCGGCGTAGGCGTCCTTTTTGCCGACCCAAGTGAACTGATACGCTTCGGGATCGTAGGAAACTTCGCCGGTCAACGCCTGCTTGAGCCGTTCGAAATCGACGACTTGCTTCAAGCGCCCGTCGTCGTCGCGCGCTTCAGTAACGCATTCGGGAAAGAGTTCCTGCAGTTTTCGAACGTTTTGCGCGACAAGATCGACCGATTCTTGCGGTAATTTTTCCACGGGCTTTTTCTCCTTTTTTTTGCAAGCGCGCCTTAGGAACACTACGTCGACGTTAATCATAAGCAAAAATCGGAGAAAAACAAGACGGCGCGAAAAAATCCCCGCCGTTAGGCGGGCGTGGAAGCCGCCGATTACATATCGGCGGACGCCTTCACAAACAAAAAACTTCGATTTTAACGAACGTCGGAATACCTTTTTCACGCGTTCGTTGAAACGTTTTTAATTTTCCCTCGCCGCACGATCAACGTTTTGCGAACCGACGCCGTCCGCCGGTTTTAGAATAAAGTTTGGAGTGGAACCCCGCCGTTAGGCGGGCGTGGAAGGACGCCTTCATTACAAAAAAAACTTCGATTTTAAATAAACCATTAAAACGTTTTTAAATTTTCCGACGGCGTGAGATCAACGTTTTGCGAACCGACGCCATCCGCCGATATGTAATCGGCGGCTTCCACGCCCGCGTCTTGCGACGCGGGGATTCTCACGCAACGTCTATTCTAAAATCAACGAACGCAAGAAACAAATTCGCGCAAGAAAAAAAAAGCCGTCGATCTTTCGATTGACGGCTTTTAATATATCAAAGTAAAGCCAAATCAACAGTATGAACCAATTTGATCAACCTTTTAAAACGACCCAAAAGAGTCGAGTTTCTAATATCCTTAGAAAGGAGGCGCTCAAGCCGAAGGCTCCCCTACGGCTCTTGTTACCGTCTTAGTCCAAATTACAAAGCTCGTCTTCGGCGCTTAACTCCATAAGGGCGCTTCGGCGACCTCGGACGCTCGCTTTCGTTCGTACAAGAAACAAATTCGCGCAAGAAACAAAAAAAGCCGCCAATCTCTCGATCAGCGGCTTTTAATATATCAAAGTAAAGTCAAATCAACAGTATAAACCAATTTAATCAACCCTTTTAAAACGACCCTTACGAGCCGAGTTTCTAATATCCTTAGAAAGGAGGTGATCCAGCCGCAGGTTCCCCTACGGCTACCTTGTTACGACTTAGTCCCAATTGCAAAGCTCGTCTTCGGCGCTTAGCTCCATAAGGTTGCTTCGGCGACTTCGGACG
>JAZRZM010000015.1:0-1105 GCA_045601385.1 Clostridia bacterium
AAGGGACGTATCGTGTAAGCTTGCCTGAAAAGTTTGTCGTAACGGTATCGAATAAGCAAGCCGAAGATAATCAGAAGATTGATTTCAATGCGGAAGCGTTTATTGCGGAAGTAAAAGGTAAAACGGCAAACGATTATGAACGTTATTCAAAGCCGAGCGAAAGCAAGGGGAGTAAATTCGATGCAGTGGAAGAAAGGCTCGATAAATACGTTCCCGAAGAAATGAAAGCGAAACCTAATTGGGTTATTGTCAGAACAAGCGAAAACGAAGAAACTGGCAGACTTGAAAAATATTTGATAGATTGCCATACCGGAAAGTTTGCTAAATCCGACGATCCGTCAACTTGGACGAGTTACGACGAAGCGAAGAAGTATGCAAAGGAAAACGGTGGAGTTGCTCTTGCGTATGCACTTGACGGCAAAGATAAAATCTGTTGCATCGACGTGGATCACTGCTTAAACGAAAAAGGCGAATATACGCCACTCGTTGATAGTATTATGCAAAAAACGGACGGTACATATATGGAGCGTTCGTTAAGCGGTAAAGGAGTTCACTTCTTTGGAAAGACGGACGGTATGAATATTCGTGCGTTCTCAAAAGACGGAGACTTGGAATTTTACCAAAAAGCACATTTCATTGCGATGACCGGAGATACGAAGAGCGAAGCGGAATTAAAGGATTTCGATAATTTGGAAATCTCGTCTTTGCTTCGTAGTAAGTGCGAAAGAAGAACGGAGTGGACGGGCGAAGGTAAAGGTGTAGAAGGGCTTTCCAAAATGTCGGATAGAGACGTAGTGGAAAAGGCAATTTCTTCTAAACACGGCGAAACGTTTAAGGCTCTATACAGTGGACAAGACCTGCAAAACAATCACTCCAACTCGGATATGTCGCTTATGAACAGACTTGCATTCTGGTGCAACGGCGACAAAGAACAGATGCTTCGTATTTTTGCGACGAGCGGTTTGTATCGTCCCGATAAATCTGCCGATTATTACGAAGGCACGGCTATTAAAGCCATTAAGGACACGGCGAACCGATTTCAACCCAAAGAGACGAGTATTCCGGTAAACAATAAGCCGTCGAGCAATAATTCCGGCAACAGTAA
>JAZRZM010000016.1:0-90886 GCA_045601385.1 Clostridia bacterium
CTGCCCGCGTGTCCGGTTGCAATACCTGCCCGTCAAGGTCCCGCAGAAGAAAAATGCAGTTACCCTCGCGCGTCGGATGTATTTCGGTCGGCTGATGGATTTTCTTGTGACCGATCTGCACGAAGGCATCCACGCCGGGCATTCGCCGAAGCAATGTGAGATTTGCCACCGCTACTTTTTGATGAAGGACGGCAGGCATCAGAAGTACTGCGACGGGATCGCTCCGATCGATCCCAAGGGGCGCACCTGCCGAACCGTCGGTTGCCGTATTGCGCGGGAGATGCGTGAGAACGCCAAAGACCATCCCGCCAAGAAGATCTACACTACCCGCTGCAACACCGTTGATCATCATCTGCGGGACGGCAAAATAGAAAAGCCCTTTGCCTTAAAGGTCAAAGAGCTTGCAAGGGATAAACTCGATCGTGCCATTCAGGACAACGAATATTTTCTGACGCGATACGAGAACGAGATGAAACAGTCGGCGATTTACGCCGAAACAAAGGAGTTGTTGAAATAAAAAGGAGGTGAACGCCATGTATGAAGAACTGTCCGACGCGGAGTATTGGAAGATCGCCGATCGAAAAATCGCCCGTCTGCGCCTTTCGGAAGAAGATATGAAAAAGGTCAGAGCATGGCGTTCCGCCTCTGACCGTAACATGTTGCAATTATGGGAGATCTACGACGACGTCCTGACACTTCGGATCCGCCTGGAAGAGCCGATCAAAGCCCTGCGGGAATACACGTTTCCGCATCCGTCTTACCGCGATCCAGACGACCGCGCCATGTTTGCGCTCCGGCAACCGCCGCCGAAACTATCCGATTGGCAGAACAATATCGTTCTTGCAAAAGAGCGGCGGGACATGTCCTTCTTTCTGCATTTTCTCCATTACTACGAATCTGTTTTGAATACACGTGCGGCTAAATTTGCGGAGCGTTATGATCTGACGCCGTATTTTGCCGATCTGAAAATGACGGTCGTTGCGGAATTATGGAAATCGTTCCTGGTTTACGACGCTTCTTCCGGCGTGCCGTTTCTGACCTTCTGCGCGCGGGACGTGCGCGACGCGATGCACGAACTCGCCCGCACGGTCGGCGGCGGTTTCACCTCCAAAAGTCTGACCGGATATTACCGTCTGCGTAAGATCGCCTATCGGTATCAGAATCGCGGAGAGCAAAGTACAGAAGCGTTTATCCGTGAGACCGCGGAGGATTTGAAACTGACCGAAAAAACGGTCGTGCGGTATCTTGAGGAGATCGAAGCGCGGAATCATTTCGTGGACTTTTACCGCGTGGACGAAGAGGACGACGAAGACTTTACGGGCGAGGACGTGACCGTCGATCACGGACTGACACCAGATATTCTCGTCCCGCGTCTGATCGAAGGAGACAAGATCGACAAGGCACTTTCCGGGCTTTCACGGCGGGAACTCGATCTGATCGAAGGTCGGTTCGGCTTTTGCGCGACCTGTTTTCAAAACAAGGAAACGCTCTCCTATGACGACCTTGCCGATAAGTATCAGTTCACTACGGAGGAAGGCGCGGAAAAAGCCTTTGTGCGGGCGTTTGAGGCGCTTTTGCGGGGACTTGTCGATGAGGACTACTGTCACGCCGTCACACTCGACAAAGCGGGCGACACGCCGAAAAAGCGCGTGATCCGCTATCGGTATCAACCGGATTTTCTCGGCGAACCCGGGGAGATCGAATTTGACCTGCGTCATCCTGCCCGTGACGCGTTCACCGTCCTGAAACTTGCCGAAATGGACATGACCGGCGTTTTTGCCGAGCAGACGGCAAAGATCGTTGCAAAAATGCAGGCGAAAGAATACCAACTCCTTGAAAACGATACTGCGCCGGAGGTCGCCTGGAAGGTCTACATCAAGCATAAGGCGTTCGGCATCCGGATCGAGAGTATTCCGAACGTCACACCCGAAAACGCCGTACCGGAATTCCCGCGAAAAGTAACCTACCGCACCGTCAGCATGACGGAAACAGAGCGAACGGTTACGTATTTCCCGGAGGGTGTCCGGGAAAAGAAAAGCACCGAAAACTACGGACAACCGATCACCGGCGGAACGATTACCGGCACCAAGTCCGAGGGTGGCTGGAAGTGGACCGTTACTCGTCCCGCCGAGCTTGATACCTGCAAGAGCCGGATCTACGCAAACGCCGTGATCGGCGATCTCGCCAGACGTGCTGAAAACGGCTATCTCGCCCCATCCGGTTGCGTGTGGTTCCGATGAATGAGAAGTATAGTATATAAAATGAACTTCTCGGAAAATACTCCCCCTCCAAATGGTTGTTTGGCTTGAAAATCAACAAGTAACACAACATAAAATTTTCGACATTTTAAATCAAATTTTTCGTTGAAGTATGGATTTTTTAAATAATCCATGCTATAATAATGCTATAATAATGCACAGAATTTGCGAAGGAGATACACGATGAGTTTTTCCGAAGAATTGAAACGCGTCCGTCAGCGCACATTTTTGTCACAAGAGGCATTTGCGAAAGAATTGAACGTATCGTTTTCTACCGTGAACCGTTGGGAGAGCGGCAAGACAAAGCCGAATCTTGCGGCAATGAAAAATCTGAAAGATTTCTGTCTTTCGCACAACATCGCCTTTGAACAAATCGAAGAAAAATGGTTGGATTGGGACATCAATAACTGAATTTCTATGTGATAAAGGCGTGCTATTAAAGTGCGAAAAAATATTTGACCAAAAATAAAAAGGAGCATATTATGGCTCATAATAAAACTTCGGATCAGATTTCCTATAATATGAGCCGAGTCAAGAATAAAAACACAACGATTGAGCAGTTGATGGAAAACGAATTGACGGCAAGAGGTTTTTTTTCATTTGAAAAATGCCCGAAAGGAATCCCCCCCGGGAAACCGGATTTTGCCTTCGTTGCAAGGAAAATTGCCGTATTCTGCGATGGTGATTTTTGGCACGGCTACAATTGGGAAGAAAGTAAGCAGCAGATACATAGTAATAGAGATTTTTGGATTCCCAAAATCGAGAGCAATATTGCAAGAGACAACAGAATAACACGGTTGCTTCACGATGAAGGGTGGACTGTATTTAGATTTTGGGGGCACGAAATAAAGAAAAACGCATCCCGATGCGTAGATCAAGTCGCAAAATCCATAAGAGCACTACCCAATAGACCGTTCCGAACGATAGATTTGTACGCCGGAATAGGAGGAATAAGAAAAGGGTTTGAAATGACGGGAAGTTTCAGGAACGTCCTCTCTGCCGAAATAGATAAGTATGCTTGCAAAACCTATGAGCATTTGTTCGGCGACAATCCGATGAACGACCTCACCTCAAAAGATTTCAAAACGAAAGCGATAAACACGCCTTATGAAATTCTCCTTGCCGGGTTCCCTTGTCAGACCTTCAGCAGAGTCGGCAAAGAAGAAGGGTTTGATGATCAGACAAAAGGACAGATTTTCTTTCATATCGAAGAAATACTGAGATCCACACGTCCGATGGCTTTTTTCCTTGAGAATGTTGACCGCCTTGTTACACATGATGATGGGAAAACTTTTAAAACGATAATTGATATTTTGGTGAACAAACTCGGATACTGTGTAGTAGGCGTTGCGCGGGATGAACAGGGGGAATTGGTTTATAGTCCCAAGTCCTTTGTCCGTAATTCAAGGGATTTTGGTGTTCCGCAAAATCGCCCCCGCACATATATTATCGGATTTGACAGCGAACGATTTGACCATGACAAATTGTCGCGGCTTCCGTCAACCATTCCGGTATGCTCAATTGAAAAGATGTATACGGATCTGAATGATCTGTTGGAAAAAGATGTTGAACCAAAATACTTTATGGCTTCCGGTTATTTTGATACATTGGTTAGACACAGGGCGAGACAGGAAGGAAAAGGATACGGCTTCGGATATCGGATAGTCAATGATCCATCCGTTGCTCATCCTGTGGCTAACGCACTTCTTGCGACAGGCGGCTCCGGCAAAGAAAGAAATCTTATTTATGATCCCAAAGAAGGTATTGCTGGGCTTTCCGTCAAGGGAAAGAAATCACCGTTAAATGATAAAGGCGTAAGAATTATGACGCCTACGGAATGGGGGAAACTTCAGGGATTCATCAACTATGCTTTTATTAACGAAGATGGGATTGATGAATTTTCCTTTCCGGAAGGAATGCCGAATGCACAAAAGTATAAACAGTTTGGCAACTCCGTAACTATTCCCGCTATCAAAGCTATGGCAGATTTTATGCTTGAATGTATTGACTCGCTTAGATAACAAAACCAAGGAGAGCACTATGGAAAAAGATCAGATAGTTCGGATGATAACCGAAAAATGCGATATCTTTTACGATGATGCTTTGATTTCATCGGAAAACATTATGAAACAGTATCTGCATTTTTTTGCCGATCATATTAATCCTGAAGAAAAAAGTGTGAATTTTTCCTTTCATACAGGATCTGTATGCTTTGATATCGTATCTGTAGCTGCCGCAATTATAGGATGCTTGGCATTTGAATTTTCCTCGAACGAAGAAATTTTAGCCGAATTGAATCTGGGAGATTTGGTTCTTTATAAAAAAAAACGTTATCATTGGCTGGGAATAGAAAAGAAAAAATGGGGACTTGAAGAACAGGAATACATTGTTCTGAAGCAAGACGGAAAAGGAAAAAATGGTCCGTCAACCGACTGGATCCTTTATGAAAAAAACAAACACCTGATCAAACCGTATTATGGCGGTTCAACAAAGACCGATGGAAGAGGCATTAGGAAAGAAACCGGTGCCAGAACGGATTTTCTTTCTTATATTTTGGACATCCCTCAGGGAGAAGTTCCTGTTTCATTGGATGTTTCGGTTGTGGTTATTGCCGATAAAAATGAGTTTATTGATATTTGCAAACATCTGAAATTCCGCTATAAACAGGAGAATTATGTTGAAGTAACCGATATTATTCCTGTTTCTTACTACACAAATTCCGGTGAACAGTTCCAGATAGGAAGAAACCAATCCAAAGCCGAAGCTGTAATCAAAGTTACTGGCAGCGCTTCCGTAGCAAGAGATTTGGTTCTCGATAAAAGCGGAAACAGTGTCATCGGTATTCTAATCTTGAACTTTCGTTCACATTCGGCTGATGTTTCCGAGTTGAATGATATTTTTCGTAGGAAATCATTGAAATTTGCTTATTACGTTGCTCCATTCAACAATGAATCCTGCGATTATGCAATGGAGCAGTACGAAACGGCAAACATTTTTGCTTCCACTAAAGAACAGTTGTCTTCTTTAAATCATGACGTAATCGTCCGAAACAAGTTGACGGATGAACTTCACCAACAAATCAATAATGTCATTTTCAAATCAATAACCACAACCGAAATTGATTTGGATTTTCCGTGGGAAAAATACAAAGATCTGAAAAGCAAAATTTATGCGGTAAAGCACTCAAACTGGACGGGCGAAGAACGGGACAGTTTCCTTTTATCGTCTTTGGCACTACTGAATTTGTTTTCAACGTCATTTTTCAGTATGAGTGTTATGGAAAGCGCGATAAAAGAAGGCAGTATTAACTCTGCGGTCGTTTCGCCCGAAAAACGTCTTTCCGAATTGCAAAACATTGTAATAGAAAACGATATTCTAAAAGAACAATGTTCTTCAATCGTTGCCGGACTTATTGATTTTTACACATTGATATTTGATTCTTCACCCAAAGAAGAAATGCTCCGAAAAATCATCTCTGACAATCCCGGAAAAAAGATTGCCATAGTCGTTTCCAAAGCATACCATGTAGACATTTTCAACCGAATGTCCTTATGTGAAAATGACAATTCCGATATTGTGTGCGTTACGGCGAATCGTTTTGATTATCTTCAGGAATATGACCTGATTGTTGTAGTCGGTGACATTATCGGGAAACGATTCGACGCTCTTCAATGCTTTTCGTCTTCAAAAATTCAAATGCTTCTTTACGGATTCGAATCTAAAGTCTTTTCCCATAGAAAAAAGAAATCCGAAAAAACAGAACGAAAAATCAATGCAAAGATTAAAGGTCTTTCGGCAGAAGAATATCGCGCTGCGATTGAAACCGATGAATCGGATGACATCCAAGAAGAAACCATCCGTGAATTCTCAGACTTGGACGATTTTGTAAACTCTATCGGTATGTTTGATATTCGGCGTTTTGCATCTATTGGGGCGGGAAACGGCGCGTACAATACAACATCGGAGGTTAAATATGTCGGTGCTTTTACAACCGGAGAAAAAATATTATTCTCAAAGTTTTATTCGGCTGTTGTTTTTGACCAAAACAATGAGGAAATAACCGAAAAAAGTCCGGAAAAACTTTTGCCGGGGGATATTCTCGTATTTACAAAAAAGACCGATTACACCAAAAATATTGTTGACCAAATTTTTGACCAGTTAATATCGGAGAAAAAATTGACATCCGATGTACAGGACGCTGCAGAAAAGGCATATTACTGGAAAGAAATACTAAGAGAATACAAAGAAAAACATGACCTTACATATCGGTCGATTGCAAAAGAACTGAAAATGCTTGGCAGCAATCTTCAGGAAGTTACCATTCGACAATGGCTTATGGAAGAAAGTCATATTGTCGGTCCGCAAAAGGTTGAAGCAATGAAGGCGGTAGCCAATCTGACCCGCGATCCATATCTGCTGAGTGACCCTCAAGGATATTTTGAAGCTTGCGGTATTGTCAGACATTATCGAAGAGAGATTTTGTCGCTTATTGCAAAGGCAATCAATGACAAGCTCAGTAACAAAGAACCTACTCCCGGTAGTGCTTTTGAGGTGGTGTTTGAAAATGTTGAAAAATTATCGGAAACAATGGAATTGGAAAACATATATGAACTTGATGTAACCGCCAATGTAATCAATAGTATGGTCAACAGGCCTATTTCGGAAAATGAGGTGTTATTATGACAGGGAACGAAATCAGAGAAAACTTAATTTCTGCCCGTGATGAATACATAAATTTGATAAAAGCGGAATTGATGGGACCGGGGTCGGAGTTTTCTTACCCGGATACCGATCATGAACTGATTTCCAGTAATCCGCTCAGCAGATATTCTGTCGGCATTCTGTTTCCGCAAGGCAATAAGGTAGAACAGGATAATGATGAAACCGTTTCCGTTGAAGACGAACCCGATGAAAATTGTTCCGATTCAACCTCGGAAATATCGGAAATAAAAGAAGAAAAAGAAGTCACCGAAAAAAAGCATACCGATGTTTATGAGTTTGACGAAACAGCGTCCGAGAATTTGGATGAGGAAATCGGTATGGCGTCACAATATAAGCCATCCTCGATGGGTATGACTTTTTTGTTGCGTGGTGAATGCAACCGGATTCACTGTGATGTCTCATTCGCAACTTACAGAAGTGCTTTGGTACCGGATTGTGTTATTCCTTATATTCCGGAGAATGCTGACACCTATACGGTCCCACCCGAATTGGAATCGATTATGCAATATGATGCGGAAAATCATTGCTTTAAGCTTTTGAGGAAGACAACGCCCAAAGAAATCCGGGATATTTTTGAACGCGACACAATACCGGAATCTGAATTTATGTTTCTCAGAAACATAATATACCGTCTGAATGACTTTTTGGCAACCGGTTTTGTAAGAGTTCCCCATACCTTAAAAAACGTTGAAATCGATTTTTCGGATGCGGATTATGCCGACAACCCGGGCAATTCATCTTTGGACGGAACAACCGCAAAGATTGTTGCGTTGCGCTCCCGTATTTCAGACGATGTCTATTCTGTGACGGTAATGCTTGTTAACGATCTTACAGCGGAAGCAAAAGCCAAAGATTGCCTTTTCCAGTCTCAAATAATCATCAATTCTTGTGAAAACGGTTTTTGCTTTGCCGAAAGCGTCCCCAATTCCGATTCGGATGCTATGGATGACGAAGAAAAATCGCTTGAACTTCTCTATCGTCATAAAAAGATTTTTGCCACCGGTTTAGGAGTCTCTGCAGACTGGGATGTTGATGAAGTCGGCAAAGGTTCCATATGGACAGACTTTTTCCCTGTAAGAGAGATCCCGTCTATGAGTTTCTCTCTCCCCCAAAATGATATCATTCGCAACGAAGAATTATCAATGAAATATCTTTCCGATCTTGATTCCGCAGAAAAAGAAATCAAATTGGAATCTATGAAAAAATTGGTTGATCTTTATTCCGAATGGATTGCAGGTTTGAAAGAAACCGCCAAAATTCTCGATGCCAAATATGTTTCTGCTGCCCGTAAAAATATTGAAGAATGCGAACGTGCCGCAACAAGAATGTATGCGGGTATTGAAACTCTCAATAGCAATGAAAAAGCATACAATGCGTTTCTCCTTGCAAACAGAGCAATGTTCATGCAAAGAATTCATATTCAAAAGCAGGGACAAATGTCAAAAGCCAATTCGGATCGATACCCTGAAGACGAAGAAATATCCGAGTGGCTCAATAACCTTGATTACGCATCCGAAGATGATTCGGACAGTAGATGGAGACCTTTCCAAATCGCATTTTTGCTTATGGATATCAACTCGATTGTATTTGACGATTCTGCGGATAGATCGATTGTTGACTTGATTTGGTTTCCTACCGGCGGCGGAAAAACAGAAGCCTATCTCGGACTTACCGCGTTTACGATTTTCTATCGCAAGCTCGCACATCCCGAACAATCCAATGGCACCACTGTAATGATGCGGTATACTCTTAGATTGTTAGCGGCACAACAATTTACACGTGCCGCAACCCTAATCTGCGCCTGTGAATATATACGACAAGACTGCCTTCTGAAAAAGCACAAATATCCTGCATATTCACTTGGGAAGACCCCGATTACAATCGGACTTTGGATCGGAGGAAGCCATATTCCGAATAACAATACCGGAAAGAACAGCGCAGAAGAGCATTTGGATAAACTTTTGAAGGTCGGAAGCGCCGGATATGTCAAAAGCGAAAAAGAAAGGCATAATAAGTTTCAGGTGCTAAAATGTCCGTGGTGCGGAACAAAGCTCGTCAAAGATGACAAAAACGGAAAACTTGTCGGTCAATGGGGTTATGCAATGAACGGCAAACATTTCTTTATGTTTTGCCCGCATGAAGATTGTAATTTTACCAAGCGACTGCCGATACAGATTATCGACGAAGAATTATATTCAGCGCCGCCAACACTTTTATTCGGCACCGTAGATAAGTTTGCTATGATGGCTTGGGACGGAAGAATCGGGGCATTTTTCGGAATCAATTCATCCAACAGATCACCGGAACTGATTATTCAAGACGAACTTCATCTGATTTCCGGTGCGTTGGGAACAATGGTTGGATTATATGAAACAGCTATTGATGGGTTGTCCGGTATGAAAGGTGTAAAACCGAAGGTAATTGCCTCCACCGCAACCATCCGCCGTGCAAAGGAACAATGTTCTGTTCTGTATAATCGTGAAATCGTTCAGTTCCCAGCCCCTGGGTTGGATGCCGAAGACTCTTTCTTTGCTAAAGAAGATGTAATTGATTACTCAAAAGGAAAATACGGCAGAAAATATGTGGGTATAATGCCGTCCGGGAAAACGAAAGCAATGACGGAGATCAGAGCAATGGCGGCTCTTTTGCAAAAAGCCTACACTATGGATCTCCCGGATGAAGTTAAAGATAAATTGTGGACGCTGACGGTATATTTCAATAGTCTGAAAGATTTGGGAAAGGCTTCCACGCTGGTTGACGATGACGTAAAAGATTTTATCATCCGAACCGCAAACAGAATGTTCACTTCGCGCCGCCTTATCGTAAATTCCGATGAACTGACAAGCCGTGTTTCGACGACCGAACTGAATGAGACTCTTGACAAGTTGGAAAAAATCGAATATTCCAAAGCCAATATGGATGCAAGGCGTTACGCCTCCAATGTCCTTTTGGCTACCAACATGATTTCGGTTGGCATTGACGTCGCGCGGTTGAACGTTATGTTGATGGTGGGACAGCCCAAATTGACGAGCGAATACATTCAGGCATCCAGCCGTGTCGGAAGATCGTTCCCGGGAGTAGCATTCGTACAGTATGACGCGACAAAGAGCAGAGATCGTTCTCATTATGAGCGTTTCAGAGCATATCACGATTCGTTTTACAGATTTGTTGAACCGACAGGTGCTACTCCTTTTTCTAAGCCGGCAAGAGAAAGAGCGCTTCATGCAGTTATGACTGCTTTGATTAGGCAAAAAGAAGCTTTGTCAGATGACCGCTCTGCCGTATATTTCGACAAAGATGCCTTTGAGGACACTCTCAATGAGATTAGGAATTTTATTACAGGTAGAATCCGTGAGATCAATGCAAGAGATGCTGCTCAACTCAAAGACGATATTGCGGATGTGGAAGGCGAAATGTCTGAGTTTATCGAGTATTGGCAAGAAGCCGTTAACAGATCGCAAGAAGAGGGAGATACGCCTTTGTGTTTCGGAAGAAAACATATGGTTGTTCCCCCCGCTTCCGGCGAACACAGGCTCTTAAAAATGTATGGCTCTTCCGGGAAAGATGATGCCAAAAACACTTTGACTTCGATGAGAAATGTTGATTCTTCCGTTACGGGAAGCGTTATTATTTGGGAGGTTGAATGATGTCTGAGCAGATAAAAGAAAAAGTAGAATTGAATCATGTTACTCATTCCGTGAGAGCTGCACAGGCGGTTCTTCAATACGGCGTCGGAGCAATGGTGGACTTTCCCGACCAGACATTGGTTACCGCTGCTCCGGAATATTGGAGCGGAATCGCTCGGATTTATGATGATCGTTTCGCTAAAGCTCTTGGCGTTGATTATTTTGCAATGCCGACGGCAATTTCGTATACACGCTTTCCGGAATGGTATTTTTGCCCCAAATGTCGTGATTTTAAGCCATTGAAACAGTGGATATCGGAATATAAAAGAAAAGCAAAACCAAAAACACTCGAGTATGACGGTAATATGGTTATGCATTTGCAGTGCCAGCAATGCCATCAGGATTTGGTGGTAGCTCGTATCGTTACAGTATGTGCATGCGGTCATTTAAATGATTTTCCATGGGTCAAATGGGTTCATGCGCGAAACGTAAGTGGTTCAAAGCCTATATGCGGAAATCCGACATTGAAATTCAAAACAGGAGCATCCGGCTCCGAAGGTTTGGAGGGACTATCAATAGAATGCTCTTGCGGAGCAAAAACAACATTGAAGGATGCCTTCAACAAGGACATTTTCGAAGACTTGGATAAAAAAGAAAATACACCGGGGTTCAAATGCGAGGGCAATCATCCTTTTAAACACACGAAAGCGGGATGCGGATTATATCCAAGAACGGTCCAGCGAGGAGCATCGTCCGTTTATTTTCCGGTTACACACAGTTCTCTTGTTATTCCTCCATATGCCGATAAACTAAACACGAAAATCGAGCAAAGTAATGAATACGAGACATGCATCGGAATAATTAGTGACGAGGAAACCCAAGAAGAAAAAAACGTGTTGATTTCAAAGCGCCTCTCAAAATGGGCAGAACGAATCGCATTGGAAATAGGTGCTTTGAAAGCGGATGTCGAAAAGATATTGGAGGAAAAGTGGTTACAACCGTCCGAAGATATCGTGGATGTTACCAGTGTGAAATATCGATTCGAAGAATATATGGCGTTAACCGGAGAAATATCGACGCCTAAGGGATCACTGGGTGATTTTTCGAGAGAAGAACCCGATATAAGCGAATACGGTCTCCCACATATCAAAACCATTTCTTTAGTCGATAAAGTTCGTGTAGTAAATGCGTTGGTTGGCTTTTCGAGAATTACTCCCGCAATGAATAAAGATGATGCCGGATTTGTCTCTGTAAAAGATTCCGGAACCAACTGGTATCCTGCATATGAAGTGCGCGGAGAGGGCATTTTCATTGAGTTTGAACAGAAAGACATTGACGATTGGATTCGGAATAATCCGGTTGTTCTTGAGAGAGCAGAACGGCTCGCTACAAACTATCGTGAGTCTTTCATCGGGAAAAACCATCCCCGAAAAATTACTCCCAAGTTTATAATGTTACACACTCTGTCACACCTGTTGATTACCCAACTAAGTTTTGAATGCGGCTATAGCGTCGCTTCATTAAGTGAGCGCCTATACTGTTCCGAAGAATCGGACGGAAAGCAGATGGCAGGAATATTGATTTATACTGCCAGCGGAGATTCGGAAGGTACACTTGGAGGTCTTGTGCGTCAAGGGCTCCCTGATGCTTTCCCGAGAATTTTCAAAAAGGCCATTCTATCAGCAAAAACCTGTTCAAATGATCCGGTATGTATTATGAGTCACGGCCAGGGACGAGACTCTCTTAATTTGGCAGCCTGCCACGCTTGCGCCTTGCTTCCCGAAACCTGTTGTGAAGAGCGTAATGCATTTCTGGATAGAGGTATGATCACAGGGACATTTGATAAACCGCAAATTGGTTTTTGGAATGAATAAAAGCGATGCACTCGTGACACCACCAGTGATGCCACTTGATTGATCAACGAACAGAATTTTTTGCAACAAATAGATAGTTTTTTCATTTTTCACGAATGAGAGGGAGAAAGCATTTATGGGGCGTAGAACAAAATGTGTTTATTGCGGAAAAATAATCACGACTCGAAGCCGTGAGCATATTATTCAAAATGCTTTGGGCGGGTTGTATGAATCTGAAGATATTTGTTGCCCCAAATGTAACAATCTTATCAGCAAATCGATTGATGTTCCTTTCGTCAAAACTTTTAACCCGATTATTACTCGTATTGAAAACTTGACAAAAACCAACAATAAAAAATCTCATCCTATTTGCACCGGAAAAGCATTATATCAAGGTTCATTATATGATGTTACAATCAAAAATGGAAAAATTGTTGCCTGCCCATTACTGAGTAAAAAATTAAAATGCGACATTTCAAAACTTCCGTTAGAAATAGTTGGATATGATTTTCCAATTGACAATACGTCATTTTTTAATGGCATTTGTAAAATTGCATTTAATTATGCTCTTGAAAAAGGAATTGACGTTAACGATTTAAAGAAAGGATTACTGTTAACCGTAGAAAACAATGAAATCACAAAAATCTCCTTTAAGTATACCATTATTCCTTTTGTTCCTCTAAACCAACTTGACGAACATATAGAATTAGGCACGGAAGTGACTCTGTACCATAATTTGATTTTGTTCAGCCAAGGTAAAAATCTTTGGTGTTATGTGGATCTGTTTAATACGTTTCAGTATTATGTCCTTTTATCCGACACATGGAAAAATACCGTGGCTATACAAGAGTCTTATCTTCAGCTACTTCAAAAAATTGACCGTACTATTCCAGATTTATATATACGGAAGCCCAAGCAGATTCTTACCTACGCAATGTTTTACAATATCGAACCATGTTTAGATCTGTCAGAGTTCAAAAAACGTGTTGAAGAAGCAATAAAAAGTGAGTCGCAGAAAAAAACTATTTCTGATGTCATTTCACCAAGGATGAATTTTGGTTATTTGAAACCAGAGGTAATTCAGCAAATGAGTAAAGCGGAACTTATAAATCTACTTAAGCCATATAATTTTTACTCTGACGAAAAAGATCATTTGAGAGAAGACCGCTTTCGACAGGTTACATTACTCGGATCAGATTTTGATTATACTTCGTATCCGTTACTGATTCAAACTTACTTGCAAAAAGGCAAAATAGATGTTCGAAAGTATACATTTGCCAAATTTGAAAAACTCAATATGTTTTTATCAAAGCTTGATAAGGTAGAGAATTCAGAAGATAAATAACTTCCTATCATACGCAGGGTAATCTAAAATTATACTCTGTTATCTTGACTTCTTGCCAGCTTTATGCTATACTGTGCATAGAAAAATAAACAGGACTCGAGGGGCTTTCACCGAGGGGACGCTACCATCAGGTTTATACGATTACAGTGTTATGGATCGGAACACACCCCTATATTATTCAAAATCTTCAATATTACCCAAAAAAGCGCACAGAACTCATTTCTGAATTCTGTGCGCTTTTTCGGCACTCTCAATCGGCTCTTTTCATAACATCCTTATGAGAAGTTGCCTTCCGGTTACCTTTTTATTCTTTCACATTCTCCCGCCGAAACAACGGACTGTCGAAAAACTGTTCCAAACTCATATCGAACCCCTCGCAGACGAACGGTAAAAAAGCCAAAAACGAACAAATTATGCAAAAACGCTTGCTAAATTAAAGATTATATGGTAAAGTATGCGTTAGCCGCATAGAAAGGGTAAATTCAAGCGCGTTTTGCCACCCCGATAGCGAGTCTTCTGAAGGAGGTTATGTTTTTATGTACGCAATTATCGAAGCCGGTGGCAAACAGTACAAAGTGGAACAGGATTCCGTTTTGAAAGTAGAATACTTGGCACAAGATGATAACGCGGCCGTTCGTTTCAAGGTCCTCATGATCAGCGATAACGGAGTCGTCGCAGCCGGCAAAGAAGTGGAAAACGCCTATGCCGAAGCCGTCGTCGTCCGTTCCGGCAAAGGTCCGAAAATCGACATCTTCAAGTATAAATCGAAGAAAAACGAACGCAAGCGTCAAGGTCATCGTCAACCGTATACCGAAGTAAAAATTACCGCTATCGTTAAGTAATTTTTTTTGGGTATGATTCGCATCGTATTGACAAAAGACGGAGACAAAATCCGTTCGGTAGAGATAAAGGGGCACGCGGGATACGCCAAATACGGTAAAGACATCGTATGCAGCGCCGTCAGCAGTATAGCGTGCACCGCCCTACTCGGATTGATTCGGTTTTCCACCCGAAAGGTCGAGTATATCAAAGAAGACGGCTACCTTCGTTTCTCCGTACCCGTTGCGGAAACGGAAGAAGAAAAGATACGGACGGAAGCCATACTGGAAACGATGATACTCGGGTTGCGGGATGTTCAGTCAGGCTATCAAGCCTATGTAAAAATGGAGGAATAAGACATGTTTTTCAATATTCAGATGTTTGCCCATAAAAAAGGTATGGGTAGCACAAGAAACGGTCGTGACAGCGAGTCCAAAAGACTCGGACCGAAGAGAAGCGATGGACAAAAATGCCTCGCAGGGAATATACTCGTCCGTCAACGCGGCACGAAGTTCCATGCGGGCGTCAACGTCGGGATCGGCAAAGACGATACCCTCTTCGCTTTAATCGACGGCGTCGTTCGTTTTGAAGAAGCAGGAACACGCGATAAGAGATACAAACAAGTCAGCGTTTACGCCGAATAATAAGGTATCAAAAACGTAATTTCGCAAAATCAAAGGTTTACGGGAACCGAAAAACATATTTTTATGCACATTATTTTGCCTTTTTTGAAAAAATATGTTTTTCCCTATTGCAAAACCGACCGACACATGTTATAATGAACGCAAGTGAAAGACACAAACACTTGCGTTTTATGTAAGAAAGAAAAAAAAAACGGAGGATATATCATGAAACCGAAAATTGCTTTATTGATTGACTTGGGTAGTTTGAGAATCTCCTGCGACGGATACAAAAAACTCGCGGCAGAAATCGAAAAAACCTACGAAATCGCTTTTGTTAAGTTTTATAGCTACGTAGCGAAACGTAACCGCGATTTCAACGAATTTATCGCGGCAAAAGGATACGACGCAGTTACGCCCGTAGCAAGTCGCAGAAGAAACAAATTGGATAGTCGCCAAATCATCGACGGAACAAAAATCAGCATGAATTCCACCGTCGACGCAGTAGCTTTCGCAGTAGGTGAAGGCGACATCCTGCCGATCGTCACCGAACTGAAAAAGGGCGGAAAAGACGTCATCGAAATCGGCGTGCGCGAGGGTGCGTATTCGGAAGCTTTCTCCGGCTTCATCGCGGTCGATCCCGCTTGCCTCAGAGAAGGTTATGCCGCTCCCACCACGAAGAAAATGCCCAAAGCGCCCAAGAAACCCCGTCAAGAAAGCGAATATATCGCTGACGCGCGTAAAGTTCTTGCCGGCAACGCACAATCCATTCTCGAAAAATACAGACACTGAGTTTTCGAAGCAAATAAAAAGGGGGCTGTTTTTTAACAGCCCTTTTTTTATTCTTCGGTCAGGATCGTTTCGGCAAATGTCGTCGCCGTCGTCCCCTCTCCCATCCAACCGGAAATCAGACCTCCGACGTCCGTTTTCAGGCATTTGTTACACACATTGACAAAGTCGGACATGGTCGCCGTCTTATGCGCATATTCTTTGGCAAAAGTCGCAAGACATTGATTCGTCTTTTCTTTTCCGTACAGTTCGTACAGGCTATCGAACATCATGCAGGACTTATAATACATCAACATGGTATACTGGTAAGATGTATAATCGTACAACGAACCGTCCAAGTTGAGTTTTAAGCCCGTTTGACGGCGTTTTTGCAAGGTTTCATACCGCGTATAAGTCTTTTTGATCGCGGTCATTTTTGTTTCAAACGTCTCCGTATCGCCGATTAAGTCGTAATAATAAGCGGTGCAAAAAGAAGCGAGTCCCTCGTCGAGCGCGCTTTGCCGAACGCTGTCGTTGCCGACCAGGTTATACCACCATTGATGAGCCGTTTCGTGCAAAAGAACGTCGGTCGTTTCACTGCCCGCCGACTGCGAAACGAGAACAAGACCGCTGTATTCCATCCCACTGTAATCAAAAGGGATGCACACCACCGAATAGGAATCGAGTTCCGCCGAGCCGAACGCGCCGTCGAATGCCTCGAACGCCGCTTTCACCGTCGAAAAATTCTGTTCCGCCTGCACGTCGTCCAAGTAAAAATAGGAGATTTCCGTATCGCAAACGGTGTCGGTCAAAACCTGAAAATCACCGCAGGCGACAAAGGCAAAGTCGCGGATATAATTGCCGTCGCAGGTATAAACGGACGTTTCTTCGCCGATTTCGCGGTTGCTTATTTTTGCCGAAGAAGCCACGACGAGGTTACTCGGACAGGTCAGTTCCACATGATAGCAAGCCGCCGACGAATACATCGGATCGCCGACCGTCGTAAACGCGTCTTTCAAAAATCCGTCTTCGGAGTACACCGCAAGTTGAGGATAGAACGACGTCAAAGCATACACGCCGTTATAACAGCCGAAACGCAGGCGCGATTCGGGAATGGTCACCGTGTATTCAAAACCGATCGTAACCGAGTCGCCTTTTGCCACGTTCGACAGTGGTACGGTCAGATACTCTTTGTTTTCATCCGACGAAAAAGTCGTTTCTGCGCCGCCGACCGTTACTTTTTGTACTTCGATACCGCCGTAAGAATCGAGAAAACCGTTATACGCTTTATCGCAAGCGTCTTCGGCATAGCAATTCGGATACAGATGAAACACCGCTTCGTTCAGCCCGTCCCGATACACGTTGACAAACCGCACCGTCTGGCTTGCTTCAAGCAAGTTGTCTTCCCGCAAGTCAAGCCGCATATCGTATTCTATCTTTTCTGCGGGCGTTTCGTCCTTTTTTGTGCATGCGACAAGCGCGATCACGCCGCACAAAATCAAAACCGACAGCATAATCGGAATTATTTTTTTCATAGCAATACCTCTCAATTTTTTGCTATTACTCTATGACGGATATTGACAAAAAATAACAAAAATACTAAAAAAAGATTTCTTTCTCCCGATGAACGACGCTGTTGATCGCCTTGGAAATAACATACGCGTAGTCCTCGATCAAAAAGTCCGTATCGCGTGCGGATACGACCATATCGGAATATCCGACGGCTTTTTTATTCGGCTTTTCGCAGCATTCGGCGAGGATCTTTCCGACGTATATGACAAGCGGAACGCCGATTGCGAGAATCGGAACGTGCAAAGTCTTTTCCGACAAAACGCGTTTTGCATTGCCCACGCCGCCGCCCGGTTCGATACCGCCGTCCGACAGTTGCACGCAGCAACCGAGGCGTGACAAAGAAGAGCAGGCAAGCGTGTCCACGACGATAACGAAATCCGGTCTGACCGTCTTGACCGCACCCGAAATAAGGTCGAAACTCTCTATGCCCGTCACGCCGCCGACATTCGCTTTCAGGTAGCACAGATTTCCGTACGCTCCGCCCGAAAAATCGCCGTCGCAAACATGGGACGTGACGAACAGTTTTTCACAAGCGGCACTCCCCAGCCTATCGACGGTCACTTTCTCGTTGCCCAAGCCGACCACAAGCACTTTTGAACGGGTACCGACAGAATACTTCCGAAAATACTTATGAAGCACCTTGCCGATTTCCGCCGACAGACGGTTTTTTGCGTCGTCGTTCCCGAACAGATTTTCACCCGTGCGCAAAGTAAAATAGGTATTGCCGTTATTTTTGCCGTCCGAACGCGAAATAACGATTTTGCCAAAGTATTTTTTTTCTTCGACCGAATCGTATTCCGTCGCGTCTTGACACAAAGCCGTTTCGTCCGCCATCTCTCTGAAAACTCTCGACATACTTCCTTTTATTGCCTTTACGGCAAAAAATAGTCTCCCCGAAAACGAAAAAATCGGGAATATATATTTTTAAGCATAATTTTGTTGCATTTTTCCCGTCCTTATGCTAAAATATTTCAGCATTGAAAAATAAGTCTCACAAGGAGTAAAATATGCCCATTATCAAATCGCAAAAAAAACGCGTACTTATCACGAAAGAAGAGAATGCCCGTAACAACAGCATCCGCAGCGAAGTGAAAAACGCCGTTAAAAAGTATGAACTTTCCATCGCGGAAAACCGTCTTGACGACGCAGCCGAATTGCTGAAAAACGCTATCTCGGTCATCGACGAAGCAAAAAGCAAAGGCGTCTATCACATCAATACCGTTTCCCGTAAAAAAGCCAGACTGACCAAAATGTACGATCAGGCTGTGAAAGCCTCGAAAGAAGCGTAAGTCTTTCCTTTTTTTACACATTATTTCCGAATACGTACCCGACCGAAATCCGGTCGGGTTGTTGTGTTTGTCGCATTTTTTGCGGCATTTTTTTTATTTGCTTTTTTTTATGCGATAATAACCGACGAATTAAAAAAAAGCCCTTGTGGAATATGTGCCTTTATGTTATACTAAAATAGTCCTTGTAGAAGGAATATTAAAAAGGAGACTCAAAAAATGGCAGTATTCAGCAAAGAAAAAATCAGAAACATTGCCCTCATCGGTCATGGTGGCGAAGGCAAAACTTCTCTCGCGGAAGCCATTTTGTATTCGGTTAAGGCCATTGACAGGCTTGGGAAAGTAGACGACGGGAATACCGTATGCGACTACGATTCCGAAGAAATCGCACGCAAAATGAGTATTTCGCTCAGTGTTTGTAACTTTACATACAAAGACTATAAAATCAATATTATAGATACACCCGGATTTTTTGACTTTGAAGGCGAAATGGTCGCGGCTCTTACCGCAGCCGACGGCGCCGTTATCGTCACCCAAGCGTCCGGAAACCTTTCCGTCGGAGCAGAAAAAGCAATCGGATATTGCCTCGAAAACAAAATCCCCGCTATTCTTTTCGTCAACGGTATCAATAAAGAAAACAGTAACTATCAAAAGACGATCGAAGCTATCAAGGCAAAATACGCCAAGGTAAGCGCGATCGAATTACCGATCGTAAACGGCACCGATATGACGGGCTTTGTCAACGTCCTCGGCGGTTGCGCATTCGACAACGGCGGAAAAGAAATCGCTATCCCCGATTCTCTTGCCGGAGAAGCCGCCGCATTGTCCAACGCTTTGACCGAAGTCGCGGCGGAAGGCGACGAAGAACTGATGATGAAGTTCTTCGACGAAGGCACTCTTTCCAAAGAAGACAAACTAAACGGCATTAAAAAGATGGTCGCCCAAGGCGACTGCATTCCTGCCGTCGCGGGCGTAGCGGTCGGAAAACCCGTCCTTTGCGACCTGCTCGACAACATCATTAACCTCATCCCCTACGCCGGAGAAACGGGCGCGGCTGTCGCCAAAGACGGAGACAACGCGGTCGAACTCGATTTTGACGAGAACAAACCTTGCGTTATCCGCGTATTCAAAACCATTATCGACCCGTTCGTGGGTAAACTGAACCTGTTCAAGGTATACAGCGGTTCGGTCAAAAGCGGCGATCAACTGTACAATGCACGCCGTGAAGAAACCGAAAAAGTCAGCGCGCTCTACACCCTGCGCGGCAAGAACCAGGACGGCGCCGAAAAACTGCTTGCGGGCGACATCGGCGCTTTTGCCAAGATGACGTTTACCGCGACCGGAGACACCCTCACCGCCCCCGGATTCAACGCGACGTTCGATCCGATCGATTTTCCGAAGCCCGTTTTGTCCCTCGCGCTTGTCGCGGATGAAAAAGGCGGCTCCGACAAAGTCATCGACGGTCTTCGCAAACTGATGGACGAAGATCCGACTTTCAAAGTCGAAAAGAATTCCGAGACTTCGGAAACCATTCTTTCCGGTATGGGCGAAACGCAAATCGACGTTTTGTGCAAGAAAGTCAAGAACAAATATAAAGTCGAAGCGCAACTTGCCGAGCCGAAAGTCGCTTACCGCGAAACGATCAAGAAAAAAGTCGAACAGCAAGGTAAATGCAAAAAGCAAAACGGCGGTAGCGGTCTGTACGGCGACGTATATATCCGTTTTGAACCGGCTCCCGAGGTCGATTTTGAATTCGCCGAAGAAATCGTCGGCGGCTCCGTCCCGAAGCAGTACTTCCCCGCGGTCGAAAAAGGTCTGCGCGAAATCAAAGAAACGGGCGTGCTTGCCGGCTGCAAAATGGTCGGTTTCCGCGCGGTGCTTTACTTCGGTTCTTATCACCCGGTTGACAGCAAGGAAGCGGCGTTTATCGAAGCGGCAAAGATCGCTTTCAAAGACGGTATTCCGAAAGCAAACCCCGTCCTGCTCGAACCGATCATGAACATCAGAGTCGTCGTTCCGTCCGACTTTATGGGCGCGGTCATGGGCGACATCACCAAGAGAAGAGGCAAACTCTTCGGCACCGAAAACGTCAAAGACAAAGTCGTCGTAACGGGCGAAGTGCCGCAGTGCGAAATGTCCAAATATGCTATCGACCTCCGCAGTATGACGCAGGGAAGAGGTTCTTTCTCGACCGAATTTGCGCGTTATGACGAAGTACCTTCCAACATGGTTGACAAAATCATCGAAGAAGAGAAGAAAAAGAGAGCCAAATAAGGCACAAATAGCCAAACAAAAAAGGCGGAAGGATTTTTCTTTCCGCCTTTATTTTTTGAAAAAAACTATTCCGTTACAAACAGCGTAACCGAACGCGCTTCCAACACGGTATCGATCGTTCCGTCCGTTATAAGCCGACTTTCTTTCGGAAAAACGCGCACGATCGGCTCGCCCTCGGCGGTCAGGTCGTTACGGCAAAAATCGTCTGCACACGACATACAAACGCGTCGCACAAAACTGCGCCCCTTTTGCGTTTCCAACAAAAACGCGCGCGGCTCCCTGTTCATATTGACCGATTTTATATAGAGCGTACCACCCTTTTCGGTGACGGTAACAAAGACGCCATGCGGCGTTTTGTCCACGGGAATAAAGGTATCGCCGACGTTTGCCGAGAACATTTCCTGCACAAAATAGTTTGCCGTCGGAAGAACGTGAAGGCTGCTAAAATTGATCATATTGTGTTTCCATTGTTCAAAACCGACGCGCGAAAAAAGAGGTGCGTAGGACGACATGCACACAATGTCGGCGTTTCTCTCCAAACCCGTCATAAAGGCGGCTTCGGACAAAGCGGAAAGGTAGGTATTGACGATTTTCTTCCCGCCCGTACTGCCGTTTGCGGCGTATTCTCCGAGAAAAACACGGGATCGCGTACGCGGATAGTCGTCATATAAATCCACATGATTTTTTACCCATTCGGGCGAACGGTAAAAGTGGTCGTCGCAAATGCAATCGGGAAAACGGCGGTCGAAAAACGCCCGATTGGCTTCATAATCTCTTTCGCCGCTTCCGTAGCAATGAAATCCTGCGGAATAAACGATATCGATATCGGGGTACTCCTTTTTGACGGCGCTTGCGAGAAATGAAAAATTGTTTTCGTACGTTTTCCCGAAGTTTTCATTGCCGATTCCGATTACGGTCAGCCCGAACGGCTCCGGGTGTCCCGAACGGATACGAAGACGCGTCCAAACATTATTTTCGTCCGTTCCGTTCGCATACGCTATCAAATCGAGAATATCCAAGCGCAGTTTTTCCAAACTGCCGGCGTCCAGCGTTTCGCGGCTTCTTGCTTGGCAGGCAAGTCCTGCGTAAACGATCGGAAGAGGCTTTGCGCCCAATTCTTCACACAGCAAAAAATACTCGTAAAAACCGATTTCGTACGACTGCATATAGACGCCGTCTTTTTGTTCCTCTCCCCAAACGTTCGGCTTCGGTTTTCTTTCCGAAATGATGCCGACCGTGTCTTTCCAACAGTAAGCGTTTTTTACCGAATATCCCTCGGTAAGGCAACCGCCCGGGAAGCGCACAAAACGCGGACAAAGTCTTTTCAAAGCCTCGACAAGGTCTTTCCGCATCCTGCCGCCATACCGATTCTTTCCGTGAAAATCAATACAATCGGTATCCCCAAAATAAAATTCGGATACCATAACCGTTCCTTTTCCGATTACACTGAAAACAAACCGTGCGTTGCTGTCCGCCGTACCGTCAAGGTAAAGAGCGTATTCCGCCTTATCGCGCGAGAAAACCGTCCCTGCCGACTCGGTCACCTTTTCGCCCGTTTTATCGACGCAACACACGATGATTTTTCCGACGAAGTCTTCGCTTTTTAAGCGGAATTTTACCTCGTAGCGATGTCCTTTTTTGACGCCGATTCCGTATTTTTCGCCTTTTTTGTTTTTGCTTTTTTCGGGAACGAAACCGTCGTTTATGAGAGAGACTTTATCGCGTGAAGACAGTTTGACCGCGCCGAAAGTCGCCGTGTAATCGCCGTCGCAACGCCAGCCGTACAGGGGCAACTCTTTTTCGGATAAAGTCACGTCTTTCCGACTGCCGCCGAAAAACCGCCACTTGTAATAAGCGAAATTTTTTTCGGGCAAAAAGGAAACGGTCTTAAAAAACGGATTACATAATTGATTGTTATTCAACCCGCCGTCCACCGAAAAATTGATGTCTTCCAAAAATATGCCGTACAAATCCCGACTGATATCTTTTTTCTTATTGTAAAGCAGTTTCATATCCTCTCCTTTTTGAAAAAGTATATCATCGCGGCGATTCAAAAGTCAACGGCAAAACTCCTTTCCTTTTATTGCAAAACTTTACCGTATATGGTATAGTATATAAGGATAAAATGGAGGAAACCATGAAAAAATTTATGTCCGATTCTTTCCTGTTGGAAAGCGAAACAGCCGAAAAAATTTATAACGGCGTCAAGGATTTACCCATCTTTGACTACCACTGTCATTTGAGCCCCGAAGAGATTCTGGAAGATAAAAAGTTTTTTAATCTGACCGAACTGTGGCTTTTGGGCGATCACTACAAGTGGCGCGTCATGCGCAACTGCGGTTGCGATGAAAGTCTCGTAACGGGTTCCGCGCCGGCGTATGAAAAGTTTTTGGCATTTGCGACCTGTCTGCCCTCTTTTCCGAACAATCCGGTCTATCATTGGGCGCATCTCGAACTGAAAAAATATTTCGGTATCACCACTCCCCTTTCGGCAAAAACCGCCAAGGAAATTTGGTTTAAGACGTCGGCGATGATGTCGGACGGCTCGTATTCGGCACGCAATCTGATCAAAAAAAGCAACGTCGATACCGTCGTAACGACCGACGATCCGACGAGCGATCTTGCCTGTCACGAACAACTGAAAAACGAGAGACTGCCCTTCTCGGTCCTGCCCTCTTTCCGCCCCGATAACGCCATAAATATCGAAAAAGACGGTTTTGCCACCTATATAGCCGCTTTGGCGCAGGCAAGCGGATGCATTATACTTACTTTTGACGACGTGGTAAACGCTCTGAAAAACCGCCTCGTTTACTTTATCGACCACGGCTGTGTGGCGACCGACTGTTCGTTTGTCAATTTCCCGAAAGCGACGGGCAACAAAGAGATGGCGGAGACGGCTTTACGCAAGAGTCTGCGCAGCGAAAAACCGACCGAAGAAGAACAGAACGAATACAAGTATCTGCTGCTTGTCGAACTCGGAAAGATGTTCTCCCGTTTTCACATGGTCATGCAAATACATACCGGCGTACTCCGTAATCAGAATACGGCGCGTTTTGCCGCCGTCGGTCCCGACTGCGGCATTGACAGCGTCGGAAACGCGCTCGATATTGAAGCGGGAGGCAAACTTTTTGACGAAATCGAAAAGTCGTGCGGCCTGCCGAAAGTCATCGTTTACACGCTGAACCCCAATTCTTACTATCCTCTCGCCACGATGATAGGCGACTTTGCCGGTTCGGCTCCGGGGAAAATGCAACTGGGCGCGGCGTGGTGGTTTATGGATCATCGGGACGGGATAAAAGAACAACTGCATATCTTTTCCGACACGTCCGGACTCGGACTTTTCAACGGTATGCTGACCGATTCGAGAAGTTTCGTCAGTTATGCCCGTCACGATTATTTCCGCCGCATACTTTGTTCGGTTCTGGCAAAATGGGCGGACGACGGAGAGTACCCGTCAGACCTTGACGACTTGATTCAAATAGCAGGCAATATTGCCTATTATAATGCGAAAAACTATTTTGTGAGGTAAATTATTTATGAAAATGACCTTCCGTTGGTACGGGGAGAACGACTCGATCGGTTTGGAAAGAATCCGTCAGATCCCCAACATGTACAGTGTGGTCACCGCCGTCTACGACGTACCCGTCGGCGAAGTCTGGCCCGAAGAAAACATCGCCCGTCTGAAAAAACTTTGCGAAGAAAAAGGTTTGAAGATGGAAGTTATCGAAAGCGTACCGGTACACGAAGATATCAAACTCGGTTTGCCGACGCGCGACAAGTACATCGAAGCGTACAAAGAAAACATCCGCCGACTCGGAAAAGCGGGCGTCAAGTGCATTTGCTATAACTTCATGCCCGTGTTCGACTGGACGCGGACGCAACTGGACAAAGTCGGCTTCGACGGCAGCAATTCGCTCGTCTATTATGCCGATCAGATCAAACAAATGAACCCCCTCGACGGCAGTTTGTCTTTGCCCGGTTGGGATTCGAGTTATAAAAAAGAGGACTTGAAAAAACTCTTTGAACAGTATGCGAAAGTTGACGAAGAAAAACTTTTCGATAATCTGAAATACTTCTTGGAAGCGATTATTCCCGTCGCGGAGGAATACGGCGTCAACATGGCGATACATCCGGACGATCCGCCGTGGCCGATTTTCGGACTGCCGCGCATCATCACGAACGAAAAGAACATCGACCGCTTCTTAAAACTCGTGGACAGTCCCAATAACGGACTCACTTTCTGCGTCGGCTCTCTCGGCGCGGATAAAAACAACGATCTCGTCCACATGGTGGAAAAGTACGTCAAAATGGGACGTATACACTTTATGCATATACGGAACATCCGCTTGGTCGAAAACGGCTTTGAAGAAACCGCGCACGATCAGACGTACGGCTCAATGGACATCATCGGTATCATCAAAGTACTCGCCGAAAACGACTTCGACGGATACTGCCGTCCCGACCATGGCAGAATGATCTGGGGCGAAACGGGAAAACCCGGCTACGGACTTTATGACCGCGCGCTCGGCGCCTGCTTTATCAACGGCGTATGGGAGACGGCAAACAGATTTCTGAACAAATAAGGAGTGTTTTTATTATGGCTAAATTTGAACTCGATTTGAAAAACAAAGTCGTCGTCGTGACGGGCGCAGGTGGCGTCATTTGCGGCGGACTGGCAACCGAACTGGCTACTTCGGGAGCCAAATTCGCTTTACTTGATCTGAATCTCGACGCGGCGAAAGCGATCGAAGACGCCATCAAAGCAAAGGGCGGCACGGCAAAAGCCTATAAAGCGAACGTCCTCGAACGTCCCTCTCTCGAAGAAGTAAACGAACAAATCAAAAAAGACTTCGGCACCTGCGATATTCTCATCAACGGCGCGGGCGGAAATAATCCGAGAGCGACGACCGACAACGAGACGTGCGAACCGGGAAAAACCTACGATAAAGACTTCTTCTCTCTCGAAGACAGCGGCGTTCGGTTCGTGTTCGATCTGAACTTCCTCGGCGCGTTCTTACCGACGCAGGTTTTTGCCAAAGAAATGATCGGAAAAGACGGATGCAGCATCCTTAATATATCCTCAATGAACGCCTTTACGCCGCTGACGAAAATCCCGGCATACAGCGCGGCAAAAGCGGCTATCAGCAATTTTACCGAATGGCTTGCCGTACACTTTGCGCCGTGCGGAATCCGCGTAAACGCCATCGCGCCCGGCTTCTTTGTCGGCAAGCAGAACAGAGGACTGCTCTTTAACGAGGACGGCACGCCTACCGCGCGCACGGGAAAAATCCTCGCGGCGACGCCGATGGGACGTTTCGGAGAAATCGACGAACTGTTCGGCGCGGTCAAACTGCTTCTCAGTCAAGAAAACGCCGGATTTATCACGGGCGTCGTACTGCCGGTAGACGGCGGCTTCCATGCTTATTGCGGAGTGTAAATAAATATGGACTATTCTTTTTTAGACAGTCACAAAATCGTACCCGTCGTGGTCCTGAACAAACTCGAAGACACCCTGCCCACCCTACGCGCCATGAAAAACGGCGGTATCGACGTGGCGGAGATTACTTTCCGCACCGCGTGCGCGGCGGAAGCAATTAAACTTGCCTGCGCCGAATGCAAAGATATGCTGATCGGTGCCGGCACCGTGATCAACGCCGACCAATGCAACGCGGCGATCGGGGCGGGAGCGAAGTTCATCGTCTCGCCCGGTTTTGATCAAGGCGTATTTGACGTTTGCGAAAAATACGGCGTACCCTATCTTGCCGGCGTCGTAACGCCGACCGAAATCATGAACGCGATCGCGCACGGACTGACCGTCCTGAAATTCTTCCCTGCCGGCGTATTCGGCGGAATCAAGGCGATGAAAGCGATGTCGTCGGCTTTCCCCGGCATACGCTTTTTACCGACGGGCGGGGTAGACGCAAGCAATATGAAAGACTTTTTATCCCAAAAGTTTATCGCGGCGGTCGGCGGCAGTTGGATGGTTAAAGGAACACCGGAAGAAATCGAAAAACTGTGCCGCGAAGCAACGAATCTATTAAAGGAAGGAGACTGAAACAATGGCTAAATTTATCATTTCGGGTTTCTATGACGAAGTAACCGGGAACCTGAACGAACAAATCAAACTCGCAAAGTCCTTGGGCGAAAAGTACATTTGCCCCCGTACCGTAAACGGAAAAAACATCGCCGACTACACGGCGGAAGAATTCAGGGAAAAGATTTTACCCGTACTTGAAAAAGAAGACATTCACTTTTCATCGATCGGTTCGCCTATTGGAAAAGTCGGCATCGACGACGAGGACGGCTTCCAAAAGCAAAAAAAGAAACTCGCCGAACTGGTCAAGATCTGCCAAATGACGGGCACGAAGTATATCCGCATTTTTTCGTTCTTCTACGGCAAAAAAGATCCCGAATCGATTTTCGATAAAGTCGTCGAACGCATGAAAGAGTTTGTGGAAATCGTCAAAGGTAGCGGCGTAAAACTGCTCCACGAAAACGAAAAGGCGATCTACGGCGACGTGGCGGACAGAGTGCTCAAACTCTACAAAGCCATCGACGATCCCGAAAACTTTGTCCTCTGCTACGACGCGAGCAACTATATCCAGTGCGACTGCGATCCTACCGTGGCTTTCGATATGCTGAAAGACTACGTCGTCTACTACCACATCAAGGACTGCTCTGAATACAAAGTCGAAGTCCCCGTCGGCACGGGCAAGGGCAATTATCCTTATATTCTGTCCGAACTCGTCAAGCGCGGCTACGAAGGATTTATGACGCTCGAACCGCACACCCTCAAATACTCTCTCATGAAAGCGCCCGTGTACTTTATACCGTTCGCTCCCCTGTTTATGAGCAAGTACTTTAAGGCGTTCCGCCTCATCGATAAAGCGAAAAATATTCCTTACTATAAGACGGTTTCGACCAAACAGGTCTTCTTGTGGCAATACAACGGACTGGTTTCTCTTTTGAAAGAAGCCGGCGCCGATATCGAAGAAAAGCAGGTCGCGGAACAGGACGTCGCCGTCTCGAACGACGCCGATAACGCAAAAAGCACCTATAAGTTCTAAAAAAACTTACATAAAAAAGGGACTTCGCTCGGAAGTCCCTTTTTTTTTTGTACTTCTTATCAAAATCCGCTTACAGAAGCAAAGTTTTGTCTTCGCCCATGCCGAGCATGCCGTCCAAAACGATCTTGTTACCGTCTTCGTCGCGGAGATATCCTTCGAGTTCGCCGAAGGTGATATAGTAGTCGATATTGACGACGACCGCGTGCATAATCATCGGGTTGAGGCCGTAGACTTTGAATTTAAGATTCACCATGTCGTGTTCGTCTTTGACGATCCATTCGGCGTAGTCCTTGAAGTCCTTGGTTTCGGGCGTACGGGTAAAGGTAACGGGCGGAAGCAGGCTGGTTCTTCCTTCGAACCAAATCAGGTTTTCGTTATATTGATCCTGGTCGATCGACTGGTTGCGGGTGAGGTTGAACGCGAGCCATTCTTTCTTGCCGTTGATTTCGCATTTGCCCATCGTGGTAACCCAGTCGTAGTGGGCTCTGCGCGGATAGTACCCTCTGTGATCGTCGACGACGGCGACGGTTTCTTCGTCGGAGAGCATTTCTTCACCGTTGAGTACGAGTCTTCCTTCGGCTTTGAAGAAGTCTTTTTGGCTGTACAAAGGACGGTTGTATTTTGTCGAGAAAGGAATGCTGACGACGCAGGGCTTGCTGAGTCTGGTCAGTTCAAAGTGGTATTCGATGGTCGCTTCGCCGTAGTTTTCTTTGATCGCGGCGACAGCCGTCTTATCGCTTCTTCCTTTGGTGATCAGGCACTTGCCTTCGTGCTTACCGCTGAGGTCGCATTTTCCGTCTTGAAAATTATTGATATACTTGACAAAACTGACGTCGGTATACGCTTCGGCAACGGCACCGTTGATAAGGTTCGGCGCAATGATCGTCTTCTTGCTGTCGAGGTTGGTGTCCCAGCAGAACACTTCTTTCGTTCTTTTATCGTAAAAGACGTTCATCGTCTTTCCGAAAATACCCATATCGCAAACGACGGCAAGCAGAACGCCGTTTTTCAGATGTACTTCGGTCGCTTCCCAAAGCGTCAGTTTGAGACGGTTAAAACAATTCGGAACGGCGGTCGGTTTTTTGATTTTCAAAAGTTCCATCGTTTCAAATTCTTTATCAAACGTCCCGAAAACGGCTTTTCCGTCCTTTACCATATCTTTCGGCGTCGGAACGGCACGTCTTGTGTCGGAAATATATTTGCTATATTCTCCCATTTTTTCTTTCCTCCAAAAAAATATTTTGATATTATTATCATACAATATTTCAAAACAAGTTTCAAGACTATTTTCGCAAAAAAACTTTATTCGACGAAAAAAAAGTTTTTCTGCCGCAAACGTTTGCAAGCAAAAGACATTTGTGCTATTATTTTTTTATATTCTATATAAAAAGGATAAAAAAATGTATAAAATTATTGCAAAAAGAACACTTGCGCCGAACGTAAACGAATACACGATCGACGCACCGCAAGTCGCAAAAAACGCACACCCCGGACAGTTTATTATCCTGCGCGTCGACGAAGACGGCGAACGGGTGCCTTTTACCATTTGCGACATCGATAAAAGCGCCGGTACGGTTACCATTCTTGTACAGACGGTCGGATCCACGACCTATCTTTTATCTCTGAAAAACGCGGGCGATTCCATAACCGACTTTGTCGGTCCTCTCGGTAATCCGACCGACCTTTCCGCCTATGAAAACGTCGTATTGATTGCCGGCGGCATCGGAAACGCGGTCATTTATCCGCAAGCAAAATACCTCGCCTCGATCGGCAAAAAAGCCACCGTCATCGTCGGAGCAAGAACGAAAGACCTGCTGATGTACACCGACGAGTTATCTTCGTACGCCGGACGGCTTTTCGTCATGACCGACGACGGCTCTTACGGAGAAAAAGGATTCGGCACGCAAAAACTGAAAGAACTGCTCGATTCCGAAAAAATCGACGCCGTTATGGCGGTCGGTCCGATGATGATGATGCGCGCCGTCTGCAACGTGACAAAAGAATACGGCGTCCATACGATCGTCTCGATGAACAGCGTCATGGTAGACGGGACGGGCATGTGCGGTTGCTGTCGCGTTACCGTCGGCGGCGAAACAAAGTACGCCTGCGTGGACGGTCCGGAATTCGACGGACACCTCGTCGATTTTGACGAAGCCCTTGCGCGCGGCGCGTTCTACAAAGAACAGGAACAAGCCCACTATTGCAACTTACGCGGAAAGATCGAAGGAGGAAACAAATAATGGATAAAGACGCAAAACGTACCCTGCCTATCGAACAGGATCCGCAAGTAAGAAGTCATAATTTTGACGAGGTAAACCAAGGTTATACCGCCGAAATGGCGATAGCCGAAGCAAGCCGTTGTCTGAACTGCAAAAACCCGAAATGCGTCGAAGGTTGCCCCGTCAACGTGCATATTCCCGATTTTATCGCAAAATGCGCCAAAGGCGAATTTGCCGAAGCGGCGAAAATCATCAAGGGTACCAACAACCTGCCGTCTATCTGCGGTCGCGTTTGTCCGCAAGAAGAACAATGCGAAAAAAACTGCGTCCGCCAAAAACTCGGCGGTCCCGTCGCTATCGGCGCGCTCGAACGTTTTTGCGCCGATTATGCCCTGCAAAACGGTCTGAAACCGCAAAAACCCGAAAAAACGAACGGCCTTCGCGTCGCCATTGTCGGAAGCGGTCCCGCGGGACTGTCCTGCGCGGCGGAACTTGCCAAAGCGGGATTTGAAGTCCACGTCTTCGAGGCGTTCCATAAAGCGGGCGGCGTGCTCGTCTACGGCATACCCGAATTCCGTCTGCCGAAAACCCTCGTGCAAGCGGAAATAGACACCCTGAAAGAACTCGGCGTACAATTCCATCTGAACGTCGTCGTCGGCAGAACCTATACGCTGGAAGAACTGACCGAAACGTACGACGCGCTGTTCCTCGGCACGGGTGCCGGTCTCCCCTCTTTTATGAAAATCAAAGGCGAAAATCTCGCCGGCGTATATGCCGCGAACGAGTATCTCACGCGCGTAAACCTGATGAAAGCCTACGAAAAAGACTCCTCCACCCCCATTGTTACCGGCAAGAACGTCATCGTCGTCGGCGGCGGCAACGTCGCTATGGACGCCGCGCGTACGGCTCTCCGTATGGGTGCGGAATCGGTCAAAATCGTCTATCGCCGCTCGATGGAAGAATTGCCCGCGCGTAAAGAAGAAGTCCACCACGCACAGGAAGAAGGCATCGAATTCGTCCTGCTAAACAACCCCGTGGAAATCCTCGGCGACAAAAAAGTAAGCGGTATGCGCGTGATTAAAATGGTACTCGGCGAACCCGACGAACGGGGCAGAAAGTCGCCCGTACCCGTACCGGGCAGCGAATACGATATCGAATGCGACCAGGTTATCATCGCCATCGGCACCAGCCCGAATCCCCTGCTCCGAAAGTCCTGCGACAAACTCGAAGTATCCAAACGCGGCACGATCGTCATCAGCGAAGAAGCCGAAACAAGTATCCCTGCCGTCTATGCCGGCGGCGACGCCGTCTCGGGTGCCGCTACCGTTATTCTCGCCATGGGTGCCGGCAAAAAAGCCGCCGCGTCCATTATCGAAAGATTCAAAAAATAATTTTTCGTATCGTCAATATAAAAAAAGGTTCGGATTATTTCCGAACCTTTTTTATTATCGGGAAAGCCCACCTCTTTGAAATCGATCTTTCAAAATAGCCATGAAATAAAAAAGCCGAACCCTTTTTACAGTTTGATTCGGCTTTTTTATAAAATAAATTTTTAAGAAAACACTAATTAGTATTCATTTATATTAGTCGGATTATAAGTCCTCCTTTGCAATTAACAAATTTACATTTTTTATATCTTTTTTTGTTATAAAAGACATGGTAATAGCAATTATCGATGCCGCTATTGCCAAATAACACCAACCGGTTATACCGCTTATATTTGCCATATACCCTATAGCACCGTTTCCGGATATATCGGCTAACAATTTTCCTATAAATTTAGCATAAACACAATGTATAATTACAAAAGAGACAAACGCAGCCACAGATTGATTTTTAAAAGTGTTTGAACGTTCTTTCTTTGAACCGTTTTTCTTGATCTCTGTATACAATGTTATTGCATAATTTTCAAAAGAACGGCAGTTTCCTATTCCGTTAAAAAGTTTTTTTCCACTTAATGCAATAAGAATAATCGTATAAATAATTTCAGCAAACGAGAATATTGAAGATACTCCAAAATCAGATGTGTCCATTATATCTTTAATATCGCTCAATGACATTTTCCATTCATCAAACAGCGAAAATTTCCCTGTTTGCGACTCAATAGTATATCCGCGTTCTAAATCTTCTTCTGTTAATGTCAACGAATATACAGTATACAATAAATAATCATTATCGAAATCCTCAAGAGTTCTTATCGGCACTTTTACATTTCCATCGAATTTAAAAATCGGTAAAAAAATTATCAAAATAACAATAGAGATAGACAAGACTGCCGTAACTATCTCTTTTATATTGATTTTCTTAAATTGATTCAGATATTTTTGATACCCTTTTTGATCGTTTACATTTACTGTATCCATTGTTTTTCTCCTTTTTTCTCCTTTTTCTTCATTGTATCACATATGTGAATCATTGTCAACACATTTGTGTTTTAATTATTTCATAAATGTGAATTATTGTATAGGTGGTGATAAAATGGATATATTAAATAAAATATATAAATTATTGGCAGAAAAGAATTGGACACAGTATAAATTAGCAAACGAAGCGGGTTTGTCGCAGTCGGCTCTTTCCAACATGTTCAGCCGAAAAACACTTCCGTCCATAACTACTTTATCAAACATTTGTGACGCATTCGGCATTACCCTTTCCGAATTCTTTGAAGAAGAAAATATAAATCGGGAATATACTATTGAAGAAAAACTTTTAATAAGCGACTTTCGGGAATTATCGGATAACGAGCGGATCGCGATTCTGAACTTAACCAAACAACTTGCCCGCAAATAAAAAAGAACCCGATTTATGGTGAATGCCGATAGGGATTATGAAAGAAAGGGGCTTTTTTGTCCCTTTCGTAAAAATCAGTTATTATCCGGTATAACCTTTAAATCTTCCTTTCGCACTCCAACATCTTTTTCCGTTGTGCGATACACACCTGCATTGTCTTGATATATTTCTCCATCAAAATAAACGAGAACGTATCCGCCATACCGCTCTTCGCCCATAATAATACCGGTATCTCCGACCTTAACGCCCGCTTCCTTATATTCGGCTCTGTCCTTTATTAGTTCTACTCTATCCAATACTTTCATTTCATCCTCCATATGGTGTTGTTAAAACAAGTTCTCCATTAGGGTAAGACATCCAACCTGCCACAAAAGACACATCTGCTCCCGTATCTTTCCTTTTCAAGTGTATCACAGTATTTATTCTTTGTCCATATCCATCCCTTTTTCCCAATTCATATTCTCCGGTCAGATAAGCCAATAATGCCTGTTTTTCTATTTCTTTCTTTAATGCATCTGAATCATGAACAGTATATCCCCATTGCTCGAACAATTTGTTTTTACCTTTGTCTTTTCCTTTATTGAAAATATAGTTGACATATTTCTCTATTGCACTTTTAGTTCGGATATCCGGTATCCCAATATCTTCGTAATAGCAGTGACAATGTTCGTGTAAAGGATTATCCGGGCTTTTATCCTTGACAAAGTAGCACCCGTTCATATTCAGACAGCTTGCACAGTGTTTCGGGTTTATGGTACTATTTATTACGTTCATTTTCTTTTCTGTGGCTGTGTTCGCCGGCGCAGAACCTTTGTGTATCCATTTCACCCATTGATTACTTAACGTCTTTTTTGCAACGTTACTTGCTTCCGCTAAATTCATAGCATTTACCTCCCTTGTGACAATTAGTTCGACAAGAGAAAAGACTATTCCTTATTTGGGCAAAAAAATTCTAACAAAAAAGTGTAGCCTACTACACCAAAATACTTTTGGTTGCGTAGGCGGCGGGGTTTATCCACAGACAAAAGAATAAGCGTGACAGACTATTGCCACGCTTGATCCTTGAATTAGCTTACTGAAAATCCCTATGGATACTCCGATTATTCCGGGTTCTTTTTTTATAAAAGATTTTTTACGATATCTTATTTCGTGCCGAAGAGTCGGTCGCCTGCGTCGCCGAGACCGGGGAGAATGTAGAAGTTTTCATTCAGTTGACGGTCGAGCGTCGAGACATAGATATCGACGTCGGGGTATGTTTCCGCGACTTTGGTCACGCCCTCGGGCGCGCCGATAATCGCCATAAACTTGATATTCTTGACGCCGCGGTTCTTCAATGCGGCGATCGCGTCGCAAGCCGATCCGCCGGTAGCCAGCATCGGATCGAGCAGAATGGTGTACATATTTTCGATACCGTCGGGCAGTTTGCAATAGTATTCGTGCGGAAGAGCCGTTTCTTCGTCACGGTACATACCGATATGACCGACTTTTGCACCGGGGAAAATCGTGTGGACGCCGTTGACCATACCGAGTCCGGCGCGAAGAATCGGGACGATCGCGATACTGTTGTCGGCGATCATTTTTTGTTCGCACAGTTCAAGGGGAGTTTGTACTTTGACGGTGGTCGTCGGGACGTCCTTGAACGCTTCGTACGACATAACCATCGTGATTTCTTCGATCAGTTCACGAAATTCTTTCATCGCCGTCTTCTCGTTGCGCAGAATCGCTACTTTATGATTGATCAGCGGATGATTAAAAATCGTAACGTTGGAATAATTTTTCATTTTTATTCTCCTTAAAAATAATATTTGTCCGTTTCCCGTGCGGAAAACGGACAAATGCTTGGTTTATATCGATTATTGATTATCGGCGTCGTCGAGCGTTTCCGCTTCGGAGGTTTCCGTTTCCGCGGCGGCTTCCGCCGTTTCTTTGCCGAGTTTGCTCTTTTCGATCGCGTTCAGGACGACGTTCGTGATGATACCGAGGATGAGCGCGGTAGCGATAGGCGTGATGGTGATGACCTTTTCGATGCCCTGAGCCGAAGCGGCATAAGGAATATTGATAGCAAGACCGCCGATACCGGCTACAAGGATCGCGGACACAACGAACAGGTTGTGGTTGTCGTCGAGGTTAATGTCCTTGAACATTCTCAAACCGCTGACAGCGATAAAGCCGTACAGGGTAAGGCATACGCCGCCCATTACGCAGGAAGGAATGGTTTGGAGCAGGCACATAACGGGGCTGAGGAAAGAAAGAACGATACACATAGAAGCCGCCATGATGATGGAGACGATGGACGCGTTCTTCGTGATAGCGACGCAACCGACCGATTCGCCGTAGGTGGTGTTCGGGCAGATACCGAAGATCGTACCGGCGATAGAGCCGACGCCGTCGCCGAGAAGGGTGCGGGTAAGTCCGGGTTCGCCGCCGACAAGGTCACGGTTGATAACGGAACCGAGGTTCTTGTGATCGGCGATGTGTTCGGCGAAGACGACGAACGCAACGGGCAGGAAAGCGATCGCTACGGTCGCGACGCCCGCGCCGTCAAGGTTGAACGTGCCGTTCTGGATTTCTTTGATGCCTTCGATCAAAGCAAAGCGCGGATAGGTAAGGAAAGATTCGACGGTAACGTTGGTGAAGTTATCGACGAGCGGTTGCCAGTTGACGATCATAAGATAATCGCATTTTGCCGCATAACCGATAGCCGTAAAGATGGAAGCGACGACGTAGCCGGCTCCGATACCGATCACAAAGGGGATCAGTTTCATCATCTTGAATCTCTTTTGGGAAGAGCAAATAACGACGGTAAAGAAGGTCACGAGTCCGCAGAAAAGACCGACGAGGTTGTAGCCCATAAAGGGGTTGGTCGCGGCGCCGTTTGCATACGCGAGAGAGCCGGAAGCCTTGACGATATCGCCCATCGCGCTACCTGCCAAAGAAAGACCGATCAAAGCGACCGTAGGTCCGATAACGACGGGGGGCATCAATTTGGCGATCCAAGCCGTACCGGCGAATTTGATTACGAGCGCGATAACGACGTACACGAGGCCTGCGAAGACGGAACCGACAATAATACCGCAGTATCCGTACGAAAGCGCAACAAACAGGGAGTTCAGGAATGCGAACGAACTTCCGAGAAAGACGGGGCTCTTGAACTTGGTGAAAAGCAAATAAACGAACGTACCGATACCGGCACCGAGAATCGCCGCGGGGATTTGAGCGGGCAAGCCGATGATCGTCGGGACGGCAATCGTCGCGGCAATGATAGCCAGCAACTGTTGGAAGCCGAAAATAAATATTTTCGACAGTGACGGACGGTCTTCGACGTCGTACACAAGGTTAGGGTTTTTAGACATTTTTTCCTCCTGTTTTGCCTTTCGGCGTTTTTTTTATAAAAAAAAATGCTTTCCCGAAAAAGAAAGCATTTATTTTTTTGAAAAGAAAAATCCGGAAAAGAGAAACACCGAGCCGCCCTCGCTTTGAACAGTGATTTTGGAACTTGTCGGAACTTTCTGTTTCATCTTAATCCACCTTTTTGTATTATACTTTTGTAAAAAAACATTGTCAAGCAAAAAAATACAAAATAGTCATTTTTTTTCACCCGTCAATATATACGTCATAATGACGTTGACTATATAGTCTGTTTCCTCTTCCGAAAGTGCCCTGCCCTGCGGTATTTTATGCCACTTATACAGGCAAGAGCGACAGCAAGTCGCGGTCGCGTGTTGTGCGACAAACACCGGGTGTCCGCGCATAGGCGTTTGCTTTCCGTCGTTTTTCGGGAAAGCCGGCGCAAGGCGCGCGCGGATAAAGTCGTACGCGTGATTACGGATCGTCTCCTCCCCTTTTTGCTCGACATACTGCCTGTCTTTTTCTTTCAAAACAAACTTTCTGCGAAAATCCGATTTTTGCAAAGCGGCGAGCACGGATTCGATTTTTTCTTGCTCCATTTTTTCTTCCAAAACAGGGACTATATTATTGATACCTTATTTATAGTGCTTATTTTTCTTGACGGGCTTTCTGTCGAAAAAAAACCGCACTGCATTCAGAATCGCCGTGCCGATAAACAGGCATACGCACCATTCCACAATACCGTTAACTCCTACGAGCGCCCAAACAATGGTAAAAAAGTCGTTTCCGTACGCGGCGAACGCGTCCGCTTTGCCGAAAAAGAAATAAAACAAAACGACAAACAACGCGGTGTGAATGATCGCGCCCAAAAGCATCGTCAGGCCGTCGCAGACCGCCACGGGCATTTTTTTAATGAGACGAAAACCTTTATACAGAAATCCGGCAATCAAACCGAACAAAACGCGGGGGACGATACACAAAATCGCCGTAAAATACGGCTGCAAGGAAAAAAGCAACGTACCGAACGCGCTGATCCCGAAACACTGCGCAAAACTCGTCACACCGAACACAAGTCCCAGCCCGGCGCCCACAAGCGGACCGCATGCCGCCGCACCGATAATGACGGGTATCATCATAAAGGTGATTTCCACCACGCCCACACGCAAATAGCCGATCGGTGTAAACGCCATCAGCACCAAAATCGCCGTCAGAATGGCAAATAATACCAAGTCTTTCGTCTTCTTTTTCATTTTTTACAAATAACCTTACTCTTTTTTGAATCGGAGAGAACCGTCGAACAACCGATTCAAAGTCAACTGATCCGCCTCCGAAATAAAAACCTCTTTTTTCTTGGCACGGCATACGAAAACAAGTTTGTCGTCGTCCAATTCCTTTCGTAGCAGCGATTGAACGGTCTTTTTATTGTTGCTTCTTTCAAAAACTTCCAATACGGCGTTATCCGCCGTCTCGACGATATAGTCGTCGCCCATTCTCGAAATATCCTGCACCTTAATGTCTTTTGCCGCAAAACAAAGCATCGTTTCTTTCATCTCTTCGAGCAAACCGATTATCCGAAACCACGCGTTTTTGTCCTCGTCTCCCGCCGACTGCGCCGCGTTTTCGTCAAAGGGCATCTCTCCGTCAACGGGTTTCGCCACTTCTTCCAGCCTGCTCGTTATATCTTCTTTCGGCTTCGGCTCTTCTTTCTGCGGCGTAGCCGCGTCCTCTTTCGGGGGCGGGGGGGCGGGCGAAACGGCGGCGACGGTTATTCCCCTTTCCGTCAGGTCTTTCAGTTTGTTTTCCATTTCGTTCATCCGTACAAAAACCGCTTCCGCGCCGATGTCCGTGGACATCTCGCAGGCGCGCACAACCGCCGCTTCCAATACGATACGCGGTTGGGAAGAATATCTTATTTTCGTTTCCGACTCCGTCAGAATATCCATCGCGCGCGAAATGCGATAGTTCTCGACGTCGCACCGCTTTTTCAGCATACAAAATTCCGTTTCCGACAGAGACGACGGCTTGTAGTCGGGGACGTTTTTTACCGCAAGCAAATCGGAAAAATACTTCGCCAGGTCTTTATAGACGGTCGTTCTGCCGTTTTTTATCAGCCGTCCCAAAACGTCCAACGCCGTCCGACAGTCTCCGTTCAGAATGGCTCCGCCCAATTCGTCCAAATCGGAAAAATCGGTCGCGCACAATATCTCCAAAACTTCTTTTTTCGTTATTTTTCCGTCGCAATACGACATACACATATCGGCTACGCTGAGCGTATCGCGCACGCTTCCTTCGCCGCTTACCGCTATGCGGTACAGTGCCGTTTCTTCATAGCCTACGCCGAGTTCGTCAAAAATGTTTTTCAGCAAACCGACCAAGCGTTCTTCGTCCACAAGACGAAAATCGAAGCGAAGACAGCGGGACAAAATGGTCTGCGGTATCTTGTGGACTTCGGTCGTCGCCAAAATAAACACGACGTGTTCGGGCGGCTCTTCGAGCGTTTTCAAAAGGGCGTTGAACGCCGAAGTCGACAGCATGTGCACTTCGTCGATAATATATACTTTGTATCTGCCGACGGTCGGACGGTAATAGACGTTTTCTTTCAGCGTGCGTATCTCTTCCACGCCGTTATTGGACGCGGCGTCTATTTCCAGTACGTCGATGCTGTTTTGATTCTTTAACGCGACGCATACTTCGCATTCTCCGCAAGGAGAACCGTTTTTCGGCGAAAGACAGTTGACCGCGCGCGCAAAAATTTTCGCGCAAGTCGTTTTTCCCGTTCCTCTCGTACCGGTAAACAAGTATGCGTGTCCGATATTGCCCGACTTGATTTGGTTTATCAAGGTCCGCGTGATATGATTCTGCCCGATTACGCCGTCAAAAGTACTCGGGCGAAAACGCCTGTATAAAGAAACGTATGCCATGTCTTATTTGCTCTTATATACGGGTATAATCGAGAAATGCAGGCTGTACTGCTTGGGCGGATACATGTATTGTCCGAGAGGATAGCCTTGATTACTCGTGCCGATACCGCTGACAAAAGCGTCTATGTCGAGATATACGCCGCTCTGCTTTTTATCGCAACGCTCGCGCACGCACGTCTCGATTTCTTTATCGGACAAGGGACTGACGCGCAAGCAGAACGGATCCTGCTTTGCCGCGCAGACGATTCCGTCCCCTTCTCCGTCCAGAGCGATGACGTAATGGACGCCCTGTCTGTTGCCGCATTCCTGCTTCAACGTAACGGAATCGAACACTTTATCCACGTTGAGTCCGAATTGACCGATACGGGTGTGATTATTCATATCGACGTAGTTGTCGATGTCTCCGTACCCGTAGTAGGTGACGTTGCCGAAAGAATTATGCAAACGGAGACGCTTCCCGAAGCAGTCGAGCATAGGCAGATTACGCCGCATCGGATTGATGACGCTGAAAACTTCGATTTCGCCGTTTGCGGCAATCAGATATTTATCCTGCACGACATAACTTTCTTTATTCTGCCAATAAATGGTATTTTCGATCAGGACGCTGATTTTGTCATCCTCTTTTTCCCACGAAAAGTCGCGGATTTCCGTCGTGAACGGATCGCCGCCGCGCAAAATATTGCGCATAAACGGACGATATATTTCGGTACGGAAAGCGTTAAATCCTTTCGCAAGGCTGTCCGCTTTCAGTATTTCTTTACCCATGACGACGTATCTTGTCAGACTGCCGATACGCTTATCGAACCGCATCGTGCCGCCGTCGAACGCGATATCGAGGTAGTCGGGCATATCGTTGGTACGAATAAACGCCCCTCTCGGTTCGGTCTGGTTGATCGTCTGTAACTGCTCCGAAAGACGGATTTGTTCGACGTACAGTATCCGCTTTGTCTTTCTGTCGCAGACTTCCGCGTTGATAAACATATCGCCCGACGGATGATCGACGAAAATGTCGAAATCGCGGTCGCTCATCGGCGGAATAACCGTCGTCAGTTCGGTGCGGGACAAAATCTTCCCGTTCCGTTGCAACGCGATAAAGATCGCATAATCGGACGTATTGATATAACTGTGTTTATTGGTGATGCGGAGCCGTTTGCTTTCGACAAGGTCGGCGCGGATGGGGCGATAGCAATACATGACGCTTTCGGCTCCGGCACAGGCGGTACGCGCCTTGGAGAACAAACCGTTGTCGTTTATCAGCATGTCGTTTGTCGCTTCGTCGACAAACTGTTCGATACATCCGCCCATACAGCACGCGCTCTCGGCAATAAGGCTGTCATACTGCGGAATATCCGTGTTGCCGACGCCCGCCTGCGTGCCGAACTCCGTCATGAAGACGGGCTTTTTGTTCATATTTTCGTTAATTGCGTCCAAAAGGTCCTTTATGCTCGGTTTGCGAAGCAGTACGACGTCTTGATTATCGCCGAAAGACGCAACGTAAGATACCGTCTTTTGACGGCACTCTTTAACGACTTGCCCGATAAACTCGTTCTTTCCGACGTCGACGACGTACATAAGAATATTATGAAACGCTTTCGTTCTCTCGACGGTGCCGTCAATAATCGCGCGGACGCGTTCTTGCATGTCCGGATCGGCAAGCAATGCGTTTTCTCCCCTTTCGTCCGCTTTCCGATAGCAGGAAAAATCGAGCGGAATACGGTAGATGACATATAAGCCTTTTTCCGCGCAGATACGAAGAAATTCGCACGAAGGTTCAAACGTCGGATAAATCGCGTTAAAGCCGTAGCGTTTGATTAAGTCAACGTCGTTTTTCCGTTCTTCCCGTCCCATCAGACCGCCGTACGCGTTGTAGACGGGATTATAGACGACGCCGCGGACTTTCACCGGAATATCGTTCAGGCACAAAGCGCCGCTTTCCGTTCTTGTCGAACGGATATCCAATTTCAGATCGGTACATTCGATGACAAAACCGCCGCGATCGAAAACCTTGACAAGCACGTCGTACATGACGGGATTTTCGGTGCTGCTCGCCTCGAATTTTCCCGAAAAGTGGAAATCCACGTTCTTCGCGCCTTTTTTCAGATCTTCGTAGTACTTCCGACCGTTTTGTTTCAAAGCGATATGGACGTTTTCCGGGCTTTCTTCAAATTGCAGATTCAGATTGACATAGTAGCGGTCTTCGGCTTTGTCCACGGTATAAGAATAGTCGTAGAGGCACTCTTTTCTGCGCTTGATAAAATCGATTTCGCCCAAAAGCCCCGTCGCGGCAAAGCCTTTGCCCGACAGCAAAGAGGTTTTCGTCCATTTTTGCAGCAGCAAGACGATTTCGTTTTCGCCAACGACGACATAGTCGGTCAGATCGAATTGTGCCGACGGGCAGGACGAACCGCCCACATAGTTGCCGTTGACATAGACTGTCAAACCGCCCGAAACGCCCTCCAAAGAAAGAACGTAACGGTAAGTAAGATCGACCACGTTGACGACCTTGCGATAGACGCCGAACGTATTTTTTGCGTCGGGCGCGAGGCGGAAAGTCTTTTTGTCAAACGCAAACGGATATTTATCGTGATAAGCGAGCGTTTCGTACCCCTTTTCTTCCCAAGAAGAGGGCAAATCGATCGTATCCCATTCTCTGTCCATAGGCACGAAAGACGAGGGCAAAGTCTCGCCCAGATAAGCAAACTGCCATTGTCCGGCGAGGCAAGAAACGCGGTCGCTGTGTTTTCTCTGTTCGCTGTACGACGGACTCGATTCGCTCACCGCTTCGGACGTGCACGGCACAAAGTACGAGCGCGCGGGCATCACGTTTTCTTCCGCGACGTCTTCGCCGAGCGCACGCAAATCGTAAGAATACCGTCCGCACCGCAAATAACTCGCGTCGTCATTCGGTTTTCTGCCGTACAGAACGGGCAGGTTTTCCACCGTCAGAAGACGTTTTTCTTCATCGCGGTAGATTAGTTGCAACACCATATCGGGCGCGATTTTGTCTATCAGAAGTTCGTATACGCTGCTGTTTCTCGCTCCGATAAAGAAATCGATATGCTTGACAAACTGCGAAGAAGTCCCGAAGACAAGTTGCGCGTCGACGCTCCCCTTTTGGTCGATAAAATAGTCGTCGTTGAAGATTTCGAGACGGCGGTTATCGCGCAAAGAAGCATGTACGGCGCAAGCCGATCTGCGGATCGCGATCGCCCATTCCGTCCATACGCCGTCCGCCGATAAGTCTTTTTCAAACGAGCCGAGCGTTCCGCCGACGACAAGACGGCTATCGAACTGCCCGAGGGCGTCGATGTCGCCGACCATATCGGTATAATAAGTAAACTGCTCGTCCGGTCTGTCGTCTCCGCCGCGGACAAGCGTGATATATTCGTCGTATCCGAGCACTCTTTTTCTCGTCCGTGCGCATACGTCGTCGATAGCGTCCGCCGCACGGGAATAATTGACCGCAAGATACCACAAAAGGGAACAAACGGGCGACGTCTTATCCACCAGGCAAGCGTACGTCCACTTAAAGTATTTGTTTACGCCGTCAAGCGACACGGTCTCCTGCGCAAAACTCTTTTTCGACGCGTCCAGTTTTTGTATGACGAAAAACCCGCCGAAAAGACACTCGTACAGAAAGTCCTTGGTCGGATTGTCCACGACAAGCGTGTTCAGGCGCAGATATTTCATTTTCGCAAAATCGGCTTTTACGTCTTCGGACGCGGCAAAATCGTATTCCGCCGCGCGCACGGTAAACGGACGCCCCGACAAAAGAAGTCCTTTCGGATCGAGCGTCAAATCGCAAAAAGCGACGGGGAAACGCACGCATTCGACTTCTTTTCCGTTTATTCTCACGCGCACAAAAAGGTCGTAAACGTACGGCTTTTCGGGCGTATATTCCTTAAAGGCGTCCCGAATCAGAACGGAAGCGGCTTTGCGCCCGGAAAGTTTTGCCGTGGAAATGACTTCGCCCCGATCGGACAAAAGCACTTCGATATCGAAATCGCTTTCTTCCGAAAAGACAAGGTCGAGACTGCCTTCGAAAAGCGAACCGCATTTTTTCGACGCGAAAGAATAGTTTTTCAGATACGCTTTCGGGCGGACGTACAGGCACACGTCGCCGATAATACCGTACCCTGCCGGCATCAATTCGGCCGCCACGAGTCCTTCGGCAGGCAAAAGAGCGACGACCACTTCGTTCTCGCCCTCCGCAAGATACCGGGTAATATCGAAATCACCCGAACCGAAACAGGAATAACCGCACGAAACGCCGTTTATCAGCACTTCAAAAATGCCGCCCACTTTGCCAAAATGCAAGAAAAATCTTTTGCTTACGTCCCGCACGATAATCTGCGTGCGATAAACCGCCTGCACCAAAGTCAGCACGTCGCCGTTTTTGCGCGTAACCGTCTTGTGCGATAACCCGTACCCCTGTTCGTCCAGATAGCCGGGAACCGTTATTTTTTTCCAATTCGCTTTTTCGGAAGCGAGCGACAAAAGGCCGCCCTCCACAAAGCAAAAATCCCACTCTCCCTTCATATCGAAGACGCGGTCGGACGAAGCGTATTCACGGTCGTACGCCACGCCGTCTATAACCGACTTTGCGGAAAACGGAACAAAATCGGGCAACGCAACCAGTCCTTTGCTCCAACCGTTTTCGCCGTTTTGTTTTATTTGAGAAAAAGTATATAACATGGAAAAAAATCCCCTTTGGTATATTATTTATAATAGTATATCAAATACCTAAAAATATTGCAATACGGTTCGACAAAAAAAATCACAATTTCAAAAGTTTTTTCATCGGCACGACAAGCACGGCGCACACAGCCGCGTTGATCGCCCAAAAAAGCGTCTGCCAAGGAATGCGAAACGCGTAATACAACCCGAAAGACGTGTACTTTTTACTCTTGCCGACGATGTAATAAAAGTACATGATGACAGTGTTCAGATTGGTGCAAACGATCCAGACAAGCACGAACGATAATACCGTAACCAACGGGAAAAAAGCGATATAACGCTTCTTTTTGGCAAAAAATTTCTTATAAACGGCAAAAACAACGCCCGGAATCAAGCCGAGCAAACCGCTCGTGACCGTCAAAAACGGGTTGAACGCGCCGCCCGACGGGTTAATAACCCACCCGAGAAGATCACCCAGCGCCCCGGTCAGAAATCCGATAAACGGGCCGAAAAAAGCCCCGGCGATGAAGTCCACCGTGTAAGCAAAAGACAGCGCGTTGCTGCCGGCCGCGTTCAGATAGACGGTATACGTGTTTGCGATAACGCCGAGCGCGACAAGCACCGCACAATAGCATATCGACTTGATCGAAATATGTTTTACTTTCTTTTCGGTAGCCGTAGATACATTATTTGCGCCATTCTCATTGTTTTGGCGACCTTTTTTCATAAAAAAACCTCCCTTTTGCAGTCGGAGGTCCAAGCGAATAAAGACGATATTTATTATATTGTTCGCAACGGACGCGGCAAGGCACCGCAACTGATTCGAAAAACGTTTTCGTTTGCGGACGACATCCCATTCCGCAACACTTAACGCGCCTTACCTACTCTGCTCTTTTAATATAACATTTTTTATCCCCGTCGGTCAAGCAAAATCGTCCGATGATTTTCATAAATCGGCTCTTTTCGGCATATAATCGGACGATATGACAAAAAAATTCAAATCGGGCGGCGCCGTCGCTACCGTGACGCTACTGGGCGGATTCACACGGCTGATCGGGTTTCTTTTCAAAATATATCTTTCGCGCACACTCGGCGCGGAATCGATCGGCGTTTTTCAGATCGCGCTCTCCGTCTTCTTCCTCTTTAATTCGATCGCCTGTTCGGGCATACCGCTTGCCCTGAATCGCAGAATCGCCGAAAACGACGCAAAATTCGGCGGAAAAGACAATTTCCGCTATTTTACAACGGCTTTATTTACGTCAACGGCAGTCGCCACCGTCCTTTGCGGTTTGATTATGATTTTCGGCGAAAAGTTATCCTTTTTATTCTCCGATCGGGCGGCATGTCCCGTCTTCCTCATTTGCGCGCCCGCCCTTGTTTCTTCGGCGATATACTGCGTTATTCGCGGATACCTGTGGGGGAAAAAGAAATTCACGCTGTTTTCGCTGACCGAGACAAGCGAGGAGACCTTACGCATTATTTTCAGTTTTTTATTTATTCTCGGCGTCTTCGGCACTTTTTCGGGCACAACGTCTCTTGCGCTCGCCTTTGTCATCAGCGACGTCCTTGCGACCGTCGTTATTGCCGCGATCTTCTTTTCAAAAGAAGGAAAACTGCAAAAGCCTCTTCCCGTCCGCACGATTATCAAGCCGGCTCTTCCGATCACGGCGATGCATTTATGCAGCAGTTTGTTTTCCACCCTGCTCGCTCTCCTGCTCCCCCTGCGCCTTATCAAGTTCGGTTTGTCAAACGCCGAAGCGACGGCGTACTTCGGGCGTATATGTGGCATGGCAAACCCGCTTTTGTTCGCACCCGGCACCATAACAGGCAGTATCGCCGTCGTCATGATGCCCGATATCAGCGCGCTCGCCGTCAAAAAAGACTACCGCGCCCTGAACAAACGCCTCTCTTCGGGGCTCAACTTTTCTCTGCTGATAGCAGGGCTCTTTACCGCTCTGTACCTGTCTTGCGGCGTACAACTGACCGAACTTATTTACGGCGATACCGAAAGCGGAAAATACCTTGTCGCCGCCGCCGTATCGATTATTCCCATGACTTTATCCCAAATGTCCCAAAGCGTACTGAATTCTATCGGAAAGGAAAAAAACGCCTTCTTAAACTACCTTATCGGCAATATTATACTTTTATTGTTCGTCCTGCTTTTTACCCCGAAAATAGGCGTTTACAGCGTCGCCGTCGCCTCGATCTGCGGCAACGCCTTTATCGCGTTTACCAACACTCTCGTTTTGCGAAAAATGACCGGCTTCGGCAACAGCACCGCTCGTTTCTTTACTTTTTCTCTTACTTTCAGCGCCCTGTGCGGCTTGTCTTCTCATAGTTTTTTACCCTATTTTTCTGCTCTCGGCACTCTTTCGTCCGTTCCCGTCCTTATCATAACCGCCGCCCTCTACACCGCCTGCGCCCTCTCTTTGAGCATGGTCGATTTCAGCCTGCTCCTGCCCAAACTCAACCTGCCGAAACGCTTCGCCAAAATGTCCCACAAAAAGAAAAATTGTTTAACGTGAAACGCTCTATTGTCCCAAAAAATGCGGTGCATTTTTCATTTGCACCCTTTTTCAAAAGGGGGCTTGATTTTTCGGAGTAAGCGACGAAAAATGGGGGTTTTTAACGAGAAAGAAGTCCGTTTTATGCTACGGATAAATATACCGTTTGTAACGGCTTCGTTCCTTGGAAAAACCCTCTCCCTCGCTCCGCTCCGGACACTCTCCCTTTTGACAAAGGGCGCAAATCTATCCCAAAAAATGCACACATTTTTCGGGGACCCCGTGTAAGTTGGTAAGGACGTGCCCGGAGTTCTGCACCTTATTATGTCATAAAAAAAAGACGAAACTGCTGTTCGTCTTTTTTTTATGGAGCTGATAGGCAGATTTGAACTGCCGACCCCGTCCTTACCAAGGACGTGCTCTACCGACTGAGCCATATCAGCAAAGTATACCTTGTCGGAATACATATAGTATTATAGGCATTTATGGGTGTTTTGTCAATAGATTTTGCACGGTTTATAAAAAGTATTTGCGCCGTACAAAAAAAAGTAAATTGCCACAGTAAATTGCCACAGTAAATTCCACCCGTAAAGTCCACTGTGGAAGTTACTTTGTCAATTTACTTATCAGAAGCCAAAACCGCTGAAAAGAAAAATCATTTTTCCTCTTGTTTTTTTTATATACATATATTATAATATTTTATATGGGTAATTATGTGTAGCATTATGCCCAAAAGAAGGTAATATATGGATATAAAACTAATAGCCGAAAGAATCAGGTGTATTCGAGAAGACCTCGGGATTACCGTTGAAGAAATGGCTGCTCTTTGCGAAATGTCCGTGGAACGGTATACGGAAATGGAGGAAGGTCAAGTGGATTTTCCGTTCAGTTTTTTGAACCGTTGCGCCAACCGTTTCGGCGTGGATATTTCCGCTTTGATGACAGGGAGCGTTTTACCGTGCCTGAGGACGTATGCCGTTGAAAGAAAAGGAAAAGGTTTGACGGTGGACCGTCGCCCGGAATTTAATTATATTCATTTGGCAAGTCGTTTTTATAATCATAAAATCGATCCTTTGTACGTAACTGTACCGTATACGGGCAATACCGATTCCGAAAAGATCGATACCAATACGCACGATGGACAGGAATTCGATTACGTGCTTAAAGGTACGTTGAAGTATGTTGTCGGAGACAAGACCGAAGTTTTGTCGGAAGGCGACAGTATTATGTTGGACTCATCCATACCGCATGGTATGGCGGCGATGAGCGAGGGCGGAGCGACCTTCCTTGCTATCGTAATCAGAAAATAAACGGGGCTGAAGTATGGGTAAATTATTAAGACATTTGAAGCCGATGGCAAAGTATTTTGTCATAGTCGTTTTGCTGCTCGCTTGCGGAGCCATGGCAGAACTGTACCTACCCGGATTGATGGCGGATATTATTAACGACGGTATTTACCTCGATTATGAACCGGCATACGTACATCTGGAAATGGAAAACCCGTTCGGGGATATTGATATCGATTTTGACAGTATGGTCTATAACGAAGGATATATCCCGGTGTTTGAAATGCAGGATGGCTTTACGACAAGCGATATCAAACGCGCATGGAACGATAAAGTCGCGGTCGGTTCGGTAAACCCGCATACGATTTTCCCGATCCAGTTTAACTTTAAGGAAATCCCCGTCAGCGACAGTGAACAACTGTTTAACGAAGTGCTGATTCCTTTTATGAACGCACTGGAAAAGGTTTCGTATAAAGAGACGGGACATACCGAGTATTCCGAATATACAATGGAAGAAATCGCGAGGACAAAAGCCGCGTTTGAACTGCTCATCGACTACGAAAGCATTGCGCAGGGAACGGAAGGTACGATAGAACATGAATTGAGTAACACAAAAGAAATATATAACATCAATATCGATACTTTTTTGGAAATGTTCGATGAAGACGAAGAAGAAAGCGAAGACGACGAAGAAGATTCCGTTTGGGACGATCCGAATGCGAAAGCCTTGCTTACTTCTTGCGTCCTTTGCATGAAACACAGCAGAAACGGTAACTTGTTACCTATTCCCGTCGTAGCCGAACGCGACGAAAACGGTTACGCCGTTACGGACGGAGACGGAAATTATAAGAAAAAGACCGATATTTTCGGTCAATATCTCCGCCTGCCGGTCGATACTTTCGGAGAACCGGTCAACGTCGATCAAGTCGCGTATATTTACAATAAAGATACCGAAAGAGTCGAGCCTTTCCTTGACTACGAATTGGTTCTTTGTAACGATGTCGGCGGTTATTCTTATAAATATGTCAACGAAACGAAGTGGTATAAAAACCGCCTCGGGCGTTGCGACGAAGTAATCGAAGACGTCGTTGACAGTTATACGGCAAAAGAAGATAACAGTTTCTTCGGCAGAATCAAGGCTCGTTTCGTCGAGTTCGGCGACATCATTTCCCTCAGTAAGACGGGTTCGACGACAGCCGATCTCAGCCTGAAAGTGGAAAAGACGGTGGACGAATGGAAAGTCGCCGACGGTATCACCATTCAGACAAGTAACCTGCCTTTTATTTTGAAAAAAGGTCTTCTGATGTTTGCGATTACGTTCTTCTCGTCGGCATGCACGATCATCGCCATGCTTATGAGCAGTAAGATCGCGGCTTATTTCAGTAAGGTTCTTCGTAGTTTGGTGTTTAATAAAGTCGAGCATTATTCCTTGTCCGAATTCGACAAATTCAGCACGGCGAGTCTTGTCACGCGTTCGACCAACGATATCAACCAGATACAAAACGTCTTCCTTGTTATTTTGCGTACGACTTTGTCGGCACCGATTACGATCATCGGCGGCTTTATTTTCTCGTTCCGTACGAATACATATCTGACGCTCGTACTTATTTACGTCCTGCCGATTTTGTTTGCGGCGGCGGCGGTCGCGGCGATTATTTGTCAGCCGTATTTCAAAGTCATTCAGAGAAAAGTCGACCAACTGACGCTGATCATGCGTGAAGGCATCACGGGTATACGCGTTGTCAGAGCGTTTAACAAACAAGAACACGAAAAAAAGAGGTTCGATATCGTCAACGAGAGCGTGTCAAAGACGGCTGTCGTTTTGCAACGGTATTGCGCCGCGTTGGTACCTCTTATCAATATCTGCCTGAACTGCTGTTCGGTCGGTATCTATTGGCGCGCGGCACAACTTGTCGCGGGCGTGGTTCCCGGAGAATCGCTTGACGACGTCGCGAGTATGCTGGAAGTATCTCAATACATTACGCAGATCGCTATGGCAATGGTCTTTATTGCCAGTGCCGTCGTTATTTATCCGAGAGCGACGGCGAGTGCCGAACGTATCTTGCAGGTCTTGGAAACCGAGGTCAGAGTCAAAGACGAACCCGGTTGCGAAAACAAGGGCGATAACTCCGGTACAATCGAATTCCGTCACGTTAATTTCAAATACAGCGACGAAGCGGAAAAGAATATTCTCGAAGATATCAACTTCAAGTGCGAAAAAGGAAAAACGACGGCTATTGTCGGCGGTACCGGGAGCGGAAAATCGACGATTATCAGTCTGATACCGCGTTTCTACGATATTACGGGCGGCAGTCTGCTTGTAGACGGACAAGAGGTGCGCACATATCCGCAAGCCGAACTTCGCAAAAAGATCGGTTTTGTCCCGCAAAGAAGCATTTTGTTCAGCGGAACCATCGCGGATAACCTGCGCTACGGGAAAGAGGACGCCACCGACGAAGAAATGTGGAAAGCCCTCCGTATCGCTCAGAGTGACACTTTTGTTAAAGAAAAAGAAGGACAACTCGAATATATGGTCGAGCAGGGAGGACAGAATTTCAGCGGCGGACAAAAACAGCGTTTGTCCATTGCCCGCGCCGTTACACGTCAGCCCGAGATCTATATATTCGACGATAGTTTCAGCGCGCTCGACTTCAAGACCGATAAGCGTCTGCGCGCCGCGCTTGAAGAGGTCACCAAAGAAAGCATCGTTATTATCGTTGCGCAACGTATCGGTACGATTATGGGCGCCGACGAAATCATCGTTATGGATGACGGCAGAATGGTCGGTAAAGGCAAACACGAAGATTTGATTCGGAATTGCCAACTGTACCGTGATATCGCCTTGAGCCAAATGAGCAAGGAGGAACTCGGATTATGAACGAGAACGAAGAACAAATTGTCAAAGTAGAGACGGAGCGTACTTCCGCCGTTGGCAAAATGGACATGTCCGGCGCTTTCGGCGCGAGTTCCATTAACGTAGAAAAAGTCAAAGGTGCGGAAAATTTCGGAAAGACGGTATGGCGTTTGATTAAATACATGCGTCCCGAGATGTTTGCCTTGATAGCAATGATCCTTTTGAGCGCACTTGGAGCATGGTTTGCCGTATGGGTGCCCGATATACTGAAAAAAGTCACCAATACTATGGTTGACGCAATACAGTATTTTAAGACGGATACCCTTCTTGACGACGGTTATATCGCGCGTGTATGCTTGATAGCCGGCGGCTTATATTGCTTGAACGCCGTATTCCAATTCGTCAGCGGACTTGTCGCGGCAAGCATGGCGCAGCACGTCGTTCGCCGTATGCGTTACGATATAAAAATCAAACTGGATAAAGTGCCGATATCCTACTACGACGGGACGACGACGGGCGAAATTCTTTCCCGTCTTACCAACGACGTAGAACTTGTTTCGGTCACTTTGCAAGACACCATTAACCAGGTTATTACCGTTGTTACCACGGTAGCCGGCGTTATATTTATGATGGCGCGTCTTGACTGGCTGATGGCGATCGTCACAGTGTGCAGTGTGCCTATCCTGCTTGTCGTATCCAGCCTTGTCATCAAGAAGAGCCAAAAAGAGTTTGCCAAGCAGCAACAGTTGATCGGTAAACTGAACGGACATATCGAAGAAATGTACGCAGGTCACCGCGTCGTCATGCTGTACAATCATGAAAACGACAGTATTGCCGAATTTGAAAAGACCAATGCCGAATTGCTTCGCGCGACAAGAAAAGCGCAGTTCCTTGCCGGTATCATCTTGCCGATTATTAAATTGATAAACAATATAACCTATGTCAGCATCTGCGTGCTTGGCGGTTACCGTGCCGGTTTGGGGCTTATCAGTATCGGCGATATTCAGGCTTGTATCCAGTATACAAAGCAGTTTGCGCAGCCTGTCGAAAATATCAGTAATATCGCCAGTACCATTCAGTCTTCTATTGCCAGTGCCGAACGTGTTTTCAAAATGTTCGACCTTGCCGAACAGTCGCACGAAACGGTACATACCGACGTTTCGTCCTTTACCGGAGAAGTCGATTTCAAACACGTTGCGTTCAGTTATACCGAAGATAAACCGCTTATTACCGACTTGAACCTGCATGTCAACGCGTGCGACAGTATCGCTATCGTCGGACCTACCGGTGCCGGTAAAACGACTTTGGTCAACTTGCTTATGCGCTTCTACGAACTGAATAAAGGCGAAATACTTGTTGACGGACATAATATTCAGCAATTACACCGTGACGATCTGCGCAGTATGTTCGGTATGGTTTTGCAGGAAACGTGGCTTTTCAAAGGAACCGTCGCCGAAAATATCGCGTACGGGAATGAGTTTGCAACCCGCGAAGATATTATTGTCGCCGCCAAAAAGGCGCATGCGCACGAATTTATCGAAAGTATGGAACACGGTTACGATACCGTGCTGAACGACGACGCAAGCAATATTTCGCAAGGTCAAAAACAACTTTTGACCATTGCCCGTGCGATTTTGTCCGATCCGAAGATCATAATTTTGGACGAAGCGACAAGTTCGGTTGATACGCGTACCGAAAAATACGTGCAGAGCGCAATGCTCGCCATGATGGAAGGTAAGACGAGTTTTGTTATCGCGCACAGACTTTCGACGATTAAGCACGCCAAAGTTATTCTTGTCATGAATCACGGCGACGTTGTCGAACAGGGCGATCACGAAACCTTGATGGCAAAAGGCGGTTTTTATCACGACCTTTACCTTTCGCAATTCCAAGGACAGAAAGAGGGAGAGCCGACCGAAGACGGAACGGGCTTTATCCAAACCTGACGACGGTTTTTGTCGGATAAATAAAACGGAGCGCACGAAAAAAATCGTGCGCTTTTTTTTGTCGCCGACAAGTTTTTGTTTGAAAAACTTTTTTGATTGTGCTATAATCACAGTATCAAAAGAAAAGGGGATAAAGTTTTTTATGACTACGTTTTTTACTGAAGTTTTTGACACTCCCTCTCCGGTCGCTCCGCTTGGTTTGATTGTTATGGAAGGCGCTCGCAAAATGGGCGAAAAGGTCGATACGTATTTGACCAACTGGTACAATCGCGACCTGTCGAATCATCATCGTGAATTCGTACAACGTGACACCTTTATTTTGAAGTCGTCTTGTCCCCGTTTTACTTCCGGCGACAGCAAGGGTATCATTTCCGACAGTGTGCGCGGTATGGACCTTTATATCCTGTGCGACGTCGGCAATTACAGTTTGGAATATGAATTGCCCGGCGGCACCAATCACATGTCCCCCGACGATCATTATGCCGACCTGAAACGTCTTATTTCGGCGGCAGGCGGAAAAGCCGAACGTATTACCGTGATTATGCCCATTCTTTATGGCGGACGTCAGCATCGTCGTAATTCGCGCGAGTCCCTTGACTGTGCGCAGATGTTGCAAGAATTATACGCGATGGGCGTCAACGAAATCGTTACGTTCGACGCGCACGATCCGCGCGTTCAGAATGCCGTCCCTCTGATGGGCTTTGACAATTTCTTCGCAACGTATCAAATTCTGAAAGCGCTGAAAAATAAATTCCCCGAACAGAAACTCGATAAAGATAACTTTATGATCGTATCTCCGGACGAAGGGGCGATGAACCGCAATATTTACTACGCGTCTGTTCTCGGCGTCGATCTCGGTATGTTCTATAAACGCAGAGATTATACGACGATCGTCAACGGCAGAAATCCGATTGTGAGTCACGACTATATCGGCACAAGCGTCAAAGGAAAGGACGTCTTTGTTGCGGACGATATTATCGCGACGGGCGATTCTATGCTGAAATTATGTAATCATCTGAAAGCCGACGGCGCAAATAAAATTTTCCTCAACGCCACGTTCTCGCTTTTTACCGAGGGCGTCGATAAATTCCAAAAAGCATACGACGACGGCTTGTTTACCGCTGTTATGAGTACCAACCTTACGTACGTGCGCCCCGACGTTGTCGAAAAAGAGTGGTTTGTACAAGCCGATTTAAGTAAGTATATCGCTTACATTGTCGCTTATTGTAATCAAAATAAATCGGTTGCCGATCTTCTGTCTTGTTCGGACAGAATCAACCGCCTGCTTGGAAGATAAGCGTCCTTTTTGTTATATGTCGCGGAAAAACATCTTCCTTGTTTTTGCGTTTGTTTGTATCGGTTTGCTTCTTGCCGCGTCCGCTCCGGCAGGGATGCGCGCATGGATTTTATTGCCCGATACAAAAGTATACGGCGAGCCGTCAACGGAAAGCGAAACGCTCATTGTACTGAAACAAAACGAAAGTGTTGCGTTAATCGGCGAAACGACGGAAGTTGGCGGAGTTGTTTGGCAAAAAATATGTTATAACGACGCCGTAGAAGGTTTCGTTCCGTATAACCTATTGTATTTTACCGGTTCTTCTTACACAAAGAAGGTCCGTTTTGCGCAAATATCGCCTAAAAAAATGGGAGAAGAGGTGCCTTTACGAAAGACCGTCACAGGAGACGACGTGCTTTTCTTACATGACGGACAAAGTGTGCTGAAAGTGGAGACCGATATCGATTACGGGGCATATTCCCAAGTAGAATATCAAGGCGAAATCTATTTTGTTCAAACGGAATTTTTGACCGAAAAAGCGACGTTGAATCAAAAGGTATCTATTGTTTTTATCGTTATAGCCATTGTGATAGTCATCGCCGCGCCGGTTTTGTTCGTTTTGCGCAGAAAAAAAGGCTTGAAAAAATAATCGGCGGTCACATTACGCTCTGTTTGTCCGTATAATGCAATGTGATTATCCGTTGCGTTATTCTTGATAAATTGTATCCGATCGATTTTTCATTTTTGAGTGAAGATACCCTTTTTTTAACGGTTACCGAAGAAATAACGCCAAAAAACTTTTTATATTTATATCGTTTCTGTTGTTCATATTCCGATAAGAACAAGTGTAAAATATTTGCATACGGTTTTTATGCTTCAAAACCGCATTATCGTACGATTATTTTTGAAAACGGAGAAGTCAGATGCGTTTCCGGGGATTCCGAGGAAGGGGAGGAACGGAAAAAAGTATATAAAAAGGTCGGCGTCCTTTGCCGTAACGAATGGCTGTGTCCGTATTCGTATAATCTCTTTGCCGCGGGCGCGGAAATGGTCGCGTGCCAAAGCACCGAGCCTTTTTTGAAAGAGTATTTCGGGACGGTGCATGCTATCAAGAATCGACACTGCGGCACTTTTCTCCTTGTTTTTTCCGATATTGTTTTGGTCGTGGATGACTCGGTTCGCATTCTGAGATCGGGAGAAACGTTGTCGATTGATACGGCGGGACGGAAAGGGTGTGTTCCCGAAGCGTTTTTGACAATAAACGTAATTGAATAATGCGTGCTTATTTTTGCATTTTCCGTTGTTTTTTTTAATAAACGGACATAATATGTTTGCATATTGTGCGTTTTAGTGCTATAATAAATGCAATAAAAATTTTATCCCGCAGGAGGATTGCATGAACAAACTTACTATTCGCGACGTTGATGTACAAGGTAAAAAGTGTTTGGTCAGATGTGACTTTAACGTGCCTATGAAAGACGGCGTTATCACCGATGAAAATCGTATAAACGGTGCCCTTCCCACGATCAAGTATCTGATGGAAAAAGGCGCAAAAGTTATCCTTTGCTCTCATATGGGCAAACCGCATAATATTTTCACACCCGGTTTCGGCTTGACCAAAAAAGAAAAGAAAGCCATCGCCGAATTGCCCGAAGATCAGCAGGCACAGGCAAAAGCGGACGCTATCGCTAAGGCGCTCAAATCCGATCCGAAAAAGTTTACCTTAAAGCCGGTTGCCGATCGTCTTAATGAATTGTTGGGCGGAAAGGTAGCCTTTGCTACCGATATCGTGGGAGATGACGCGCATGCCAAAGTGGCCGCCCTGAAAGACGGCGAATGCGTCTTGCTCGAAAACACCCGTTTTGACGCAGGCGAAGAAGGGCGCGACGAAGCGTTCTGCAAAAAACTCGCCGATTTTTGCGATATCTTTGTAAACGACGCATTCGGGACGGCTCACCGTTCTCACGCGTCCACCGCGGCTATCGTCGAATACGGTTTTGCCAAAACGGCGGTTTGCGGTTTCCTGATCGAAAAAGAACTTTCCGTTATGGCGGACGCTCTTGATAATCCCGTTCGTCCGTTTGTCGCTATTCTCGGCGGCGCAAAGATCGCCGATAAACTCAACGTTATCGATAATCTTCTTAATAAGTGCGATTCCCTCGTCATCGGCGGCGGCATGTCCTATACCTTTATGAAAGCGCAGGGCAAAGAAGTCGGCACTTCCCTTGTTGACGACGAAAAAATCGGCTATTGCCTCGACATGATCGAAAAAGCGAAGAAACTCGGCAAAAAACTGTATTTGCCGATTGACGCCGTTGTCGTAAAAGAATTCCCGAATCCTATCGACGCGCCGATTGACGGCAAGAACGTGGATATCGACGCGATTCCCGCCGATATGATGGCGTGCGATATCGGCGAAAAGACTCAAAAACTGTATGCCGACGTCGTGAAAGGCGCGAAGACCGTTATTTGGAACGGACCGATGGGCGTTTTTGAAAATCCCACTCTTGCCAAGGGTACGAACGCGGTTGCAAAAGCTCTTGCCGATGCCAAGGACGCTACGACGATCATCGGCGGCGGTGACAGCGCGGCTGCCGTTGCACAACTCGGTTATGCCGATAAGATGTCCCATATATCTACCGGCGGCGGCGCTTCGCTCGAACTTTTTGAAGGAAAGGTTCTGCCCGGTATCGCTTGCTTGAATGAAAGAAAATAAATTTTTAATAACATACTATATAATAAGGAGAAAACTATGAAGAAACCCATTATTGCCGGCAACTGGAAAATGAACAAAACCATGGCCGAAACGAAACAACTGATCGAAGACTTGAAACCGCTTGTCAAGGACGCTCAATGCGAAGTCGTTTGTTGTGTACCTTTTACCGACATCGTTACCGCACGCAAAGCGGCGCGTGGCAGCAATATCCAAATCGGCGCTCAAAACGTGCACTGGGCGGAAAGCGGCGCGTTTACCGGAGAAATCAGCGCGAAAATGCTGAAAGAACTCAAAGTTCAATATGTTATTACCGGACATAGCGAAAGAAGACAATACTTTGGAGAAACCGACGAAACCGTCAATCTCCGCACCAAAGCCGCTTTGAACGAAGGCTTGAAAGTCATCGTTTGCGTAGGAGAACTCCTTTCCGAAAGAGAAACGGGCAAGACGGCGGAAGTCGTTACCCGTCAGACGATCGGCGCTTTGAAAGATATCACCAAGCAAGAACTGAAACGTATCGTTATCGCATACGAACCCGTCTGGGCAATCGGAACGGGCAAAACCGCTACGGCTCAGGACGCGAACGATACCATCAAGATTATCCGCAGAGCCGTTCGCAAACTGTACGGCAGAGCCAGCGCTTCTTCCCTCCGTATCCAATACGGCGGCAGCATGAATCCGCAAAACGCTCACGAATTGATGGCTATGCCTCAAATCGACGGCGGCTTGATCGGCGGAGCAAGTCTGACTGCGGAAAAGTTTTCCAAGGTTGTTAATTACTAAACACTGAAACAGTAAGAAAAGGTGTCGAAAGCATTCGTTTTCGGCACTTTTTTCAATAAGGAGAAGTATGAAAAAGTTTCACGGACTGATTATATTAGACGGCTTCGGCATCGGACAAAGAGACGAGGGCAACGCGATTAAAGAAGCGGGTACGCCGTATTTCAACAGTTTAATCGCCAAGTATCCGCATACGCAAATCGGTGCTTCGGGCATGGACGTAGGTCTTCCCGACGGTCAAATGGGAAACAGCGAAGTCGGTCACCTGAATATGGGTGCCGGTCGCGTCGTATATCAGGAATTGACCAGAATTACCAAGTCGATTAACGACGGCGATTTTTTTGAAAACGAAGCGATTTTGCACGCGATGCGTCACGCGCGTGACAACGGTAAAAAGTTCCACACGTGGGGACTTTTGTCGGACGGCGGTGTGCATTCTCATCTCGAACACCTTTTTGCCATCGTCCGTATGGCGAAAAAAGAGGGGTTGAAAAACATTTATATACACTGCTTTTTGGACGGACGTGATGTGCCGCCGTCGAGCGGAGCCGACTATATCGCCAAATTACAGAGTTTTCTGAAAGAAGAAAAATTCGGTAAAATCGCCACCGTTACGGGACGTTTTTATGCAATGGACCGTGATAATCGTTGGGAAAGAGTGGAAAAGGCGTATAATATGCTGACATGCGGCGAGGGCGAACTTGTTACCGATCCCGTTCAGGCTGTCCGCGACAGTTATGCAAACGGCGTTACCGACGAATTCGTCACGCCGAAAGTCGTTACCCGTTGCGGCAAACCGGTTGCGCGCGTCGAAAAAGGGGACAGCGTGTTGTTCTTTAACTTCCGCCCCGATCGCGCAAGAGAAATTTCTCGCGCCTTCATTATGAAAGATTTTGACGGATTTGAAAGAAAAACGGGCTTTCTTGAACCGACATACGTCGGTATGACGCAATACGACGCGACGTTTGCGCCTTATCTCGATACGGCTTTCAAACCGCAAAAACTCAATAATACGCTCGGAGAAGTTTTTGCGCAAAACGGTTTGAAACAACTCCGCATCGCCGAAACGGAAAAATACGCGCACGTTACGTTTTTCTTTAACGGCGGCGTGGAAATGCCGAATGAGAACGAGGACCGTATTCTCGTGCCGTCTCCCAAGGTCGCCACGTACGACTTGCAACCCGAGATGAGCGCATACGAAGTGGCTGAAAAAGCCGCCGAACAAATAAAATCGGGCAAATATGACGCGATGATCCTTAATTTTGCCAACTGCGATATGGTCGGACATACAGGCATCTTTGACGCGGCGGTTAAAGCCGTTAAAGCGGTTGACGAATGTCTGAAAACCGTCATCGAAGCGATTTTGTCCGTAGGCGGAGACGCTATTGTTACCGCCGACCACGGGAACGCCGATAAAATGTACGAGGACGGCGGGAAAGAACCGTTTACCGCGCACAGTACCAATCCCGTTCCGCTTGTTGTCGTCAAAGACGGCGATATCACTTTACGGAAAGGCGGAGTTCTTGCCGACGTAGCGCCCACTTTGTTAAAGATGATGGGCGTCGATCAACCTGTCGAAATGACCGGAAAATCTCTTTATTGAGATTTTCCGACTAATTTTCAAAAAAATATTGCTTAATTGTCGGTTACATGTTATACTAATAAAGTAAGTACCGATCGGAGGAAATTATGTGCAAGAAAAAGAAAAAAGTAGCCGCTCCCGTGTTTGAACAAGAACTTCCCGTAGAAAATATGCCCGAAGACGTTGTTGAAAAAAAGGAAGCGGAAAAACCCGATTATTTTGAAGAATATTATAAAGCATATAAAAACGACTACATCGAGCAATACCTGAGAGCATATCATCATTATGCCGAGACAAAAGAAAAAGATGAAGTGTATCGGGAGTTCGAAGCGCTTTGCCCGGATGAAGAAAGCGAAGAATAATTCGTTAATAAGGTTGTTAATCTTTGTAACAACCTTATTTTTTTAGTCAAAATGAGTAAAAAAGGTTTTTTCGTTTGACATTCGGCCGAAAAAAGTGTAGGATAAAAACAGTAAAAAACCGCTGATGCAGAATAGTACGTATTTACGGAAGTACAGAGAGATTCGGGACGGTGTGACGGATCCTTTACGAATTACGGAATGGGCTTGCGGAGGGCGAAGGGGAAATAGCAGTATCCTTTGACGCGGAATGCGGCGTAAAAGCAGTAAACAAGGTAGATAGCGATATTTACGAAATTGGGTGGCATCACGGCAAATTCGTCCCATACGGATTTGCCGTTTTTTATTATAAGGAGAAAAAATGAGTACAAAAACGATTCCAACAAAAATCTATTTGTCCGAACAGGAAATGCCTCGGCAGTGGTATAACGTCCGGGCGGATATGAAAGAAAAACACGCGCCTCTGCTGAATCCGAAGACGCTGAAGCCGGTTACTTTTGACGACTTGCGCCCGATATTTTGCGACGAACTGATTAAACAGGAATTGGACGAAACGAATCGGTATATCGATATACCGAAAGATATTCGCGATTTTTATACGATGTTCCGTCCCTCGCCGCTCGTTAGGGCATATTGGCTCGAAAAAGAACTCGATACGCCTGCCGAAATTTATTATAAATTCGAGGGTAATAATACATCCGGCAGTCATAAACTCAATTCCGCCGTGGCACAGGCATACTATGCCAAAGAGCAGGGAATAACGCGTCTGACGACGGAAACGGGCGCCGGACAATGGGGAACGGCTCTTTCGATGGCATGCGCTTTTTATCATATTCCGCTGAATGTGTTTATGGTTAAGTCAAGTTCGGAACAAAAGCCTTTCCGAAAAGAGGTTATGCGCACATACGGCGCGACGGTTACGCCGAGCCCGTCCGACACAACGGCGGTAGGCAGAAGAATTCTCGAACAGTTTCCCGGCACAGGCGGTAGTCTCGGTTGCGCCGTCAGTGAAGCGGTGGAAGTGGCTACGTCCATACCGAATGCGCGTTACGTGCTCGGAAGCGTGCTTGACCAGGTACTGCTGCATCAGAGTATTATCGGAATGGAGTCAAAAATCGCATTGGAAAAATACGACGTCAAGCCCGATATAATCATCGGTTGCGCCGGCGGCGGCAGTAACCTCGGCGGCTTGATTTCTCCGTTTATGGGAGAAAAATTGCGCGGCGAAAGAGATTATCGTTTTATTGCCGTCGAACCGGCAAGTTGTCCTTCGCTTACACGCGGCATATATGCCTATGATTATTGCGATACCGGAAAGATGACGCCGCTTGCAAAAATGTACACGCTTGGTTGTGACTTTATGCCTTCCACCAATCATGCCGGCGGACTTCGTTACCATGGTATGAATCCTATTCTCAGTAAATTGTATCACGACGGATATATGGAAGCGGTCAGTTACGAACAGACAAAAGTCTTCGATGCGGCGGTTCGGTTTGCAAAATGCGAAGGCATTTTGCCCGCTCCGGAAAGTTCTCACGCTATACGCTGTGCTATTGACGAAGCCTTGCTGTGTAAGAAGACAGGAGAAAAGAAAGTGATTTTGTTCGGCTTGACGGGCACCGGATATTTTGATCTCACCGCATATAAAGCGTTTAACGATGGGAATATGCAAGATTATATCCCGACGGATGAAGAATTGCAGAAATCGTTTGCAAGGCTCCCAAAAGTCGAATAATAATAACCCAAACTAAAAAAAACTGCTCGCACGATGCGGGCAGTTTTTTTATATTATCAGTAAGTATTAAAAGAAAGCGTGATAAATAGCGTCGATCGCTTTGTCAAGATCCGCGCCGCGTACACCGACGATAATATTCATTTCGCTGCTGCCTTGGTCGATCATCTTTACGTTGATATTCGCTTTGGCGAGCGCGTCAAAAACGCGTGCGGCCGTACCCGTTTGGTTGCTCATGCCGTGTCCGACGATAGCTATCAAAGCGATGTTTCTGTATACGAATATTTCGTCGGGGTTGACTTCTCCGCGGATTTTTTCAATAATCTCTTTTTCGATAGCGTCCGTGATTTTTTCGTTGGGAACGATCAGGCTCATTGTGTCGATACCTGTCGGCATGTGTTCGAGACTGATGTCGTAGTATTCGAGAATGGACAAAACTTTCCGACAAAAACCGATTTCGTTATTCATCAGCGATTTACGAATAAAGAAGGTCGTAAAACCGGGACGTCCGGCGATACCCGTGACGACGCGCGTCTGTTTTGTTGAGGTATCGCGCAAAATAAACGTTCCTTTTGCGTCGGTGTTAAACGTGTTGCGGATGTTGATGGGGATACTTGTCGATTGCAAAGGGAATGTCGATTCCGGGTGCAGGACGCTTGCGCCCATATAGGACAGTTCGCGCAGTTCTTCATAACTGAGGTAGTCGATCAGTCGCGGATTTTCCACCACTCTCGGGTCGGCGGTCATAAAGCCGTCTACGTCCGTCCAGTTTTCGTATACGTCCGCGCCCGTACCTCTTGCGATAATCGCTCCGGTAAAATCGCTTCCGCCGCGTGTAAACGTCTTGATGGTACCGTCGGGCAGCGAGCCGTAAAAGCCGGGAATAACGGCGCCTTCGCTGTTTGCAAGGCGACGAGCCACAAGATCATAAGAGTACTGCGGATCGAAGTTTCCTTTTTTGTTAAACTTTATGATTTCGGCTGCGTCGATAAAATCAAAGTGCATTATTTCGGCAAAAATAACAGCCGAGAGATATTCGCCGCGGCTTGCCGCATAATCGGGCGTGTCATACGTGCCCATTCTGCTTTCGATTTCGTCAAGATATAAATCAATATCGAGCGTCAGGGCAAACTCTTTGACAAGTTCGGTATACCTTTCCCGTATTTTTCGGAAAGAAATGCTTCTGTCTCCGTTCTTTATTTCACGGTAGGAGGCATACAATAGGTCGGTTATTTTTTCGTCGCCCTTAAAGCGTTTTCCGGGTGCGCTAACGACGATAAATTTTCTGTCCGGGTCGTTTTCGATAATCGCTTTTACCCGTAATATCGCGTCTTTGTTTGCCATCGACGTTCCGCCGAATTTTGATACTTTCATGTTCATAATACTATCCTCTTTGCTTCAATATAATATTTTTTATCGTCCTCCACTCCGATGGAAAACGCTTTTTGGGGCAGATTTCCGTTATGAATGACGTAGTTGAATAAGTGCGACTTGTCGAAAGGCGGCATAAGAATGCCGACGGTTTTTTCCTTTTGGGATAAACCGCGAACCTGACTTTCGGCGTGTTCGTATTCGATTTTTGCGCCCGTTTCTTCGGCGTAAGAAAGAAGAAAGTTTTGCACGATCGCTATCGTTTCTTCCGCCGCTTCGGGACAAGCGATTTTTCGTTCACCCTTTGCCGTGAGAAGCGTCAAAGATGATTTTCCGTCCAGTTTTTCGGAAAGTTTTTCAATAAAATCGTTTTCATCGCAACCCGTTACGACGCGGTGTATCGGCTCAAAATCCATGGAGTCTTGATACAGATTGACGACTTCCGCGAGGACATATCTTGCCGGATGATTTTCTCTTTCTTTTTCGGTAAGCGTTTGTTTTATTATATTCCAATGTTCTTTGGCTGTTGCCATACTGTGGTTGCCGTCGCCTACCGCGAACAAAAGTCCGGCGTTTACGCCGTATTTTTCCTTTTGTACGTCTTCGTCCAACAGTCCGTAAAAACCGTCGATGGGACAGGCGGAAAAAGGTATTTTGTATGCGGCAATCCGTCCGCCGTTCATGTTGAGTTGAAAATCGTATAGTTTTTCAAAAGGAGTTCGGTTGTCGTAGAGCGGTTCGATTATTTCCTTTTTTGCGTCATCGATCAGTACCAAGATATGCGGCAGTTCGATCGACGCTTTTTCGCGTATTTTCATACGGACGGGTAAGCGCTCGGTAATCGTTCTTTCCGTCGCTCGGATTGGCGCGGCGATCGGCTTGTATTCGTAGCTGTCCAGATCGAGACATGTGACGAGACCGATTCTTTTTTTGCCGCCCGACAAAGTGCGTTCGACAAGAACCATGCCGTCAACCGAACGGAAAATGTCGCTTTTCAGATAACTTTCCATGGTATCGTTGATCGCCTGTATGCGCCGTTCGATATCGTTGTCTTTCAAAAAGATTTCGGGAAAAGTAATCCGCAGTGCGCTTGGGTTATCGCCGATATTTTCGTCGAGTTTGTCCCAATAGGCCCTGTTGGTCGTATATTGATCGCAGGCTATTACCGCCCACGACGTCATATCACAGTTTTTCGGAAGCAAGATCGGTTGTCTTCCGATAATATTCTTTTGCATTTTTATAAAACCTTCTTTCAAAAATGTCTTTTTTTGCTTGTTTTCTTTTGATAGGGTAGGGCGGAATAGGGTGCATACAGGGTGTCGAAAAGCCTTTCCGGCGTCAGATACCGACGGAGCGTTCCGCTTTGCGCCGTGGAGATTATACCCGATTCTTCGCTGATGACGATGCTGATAATATCGGGGCTCGATTCGGTCACGCCGAGCGCGGCGCGGTGACGTGTGCCCAGATTTTTGTCTATGGCTGTCGATTGCGTCAGAGGCAAAAATGAACCGGCGGTGACGATGCGGTTGTTTTTGATGATGACCGCTCCGTCATGCATCGGACATTTTGTATTAAAAATGCTTTCCAAAAGGGGCGCGGAAATGTTGGCGTCCAAAGAAACGCCCGATTCCACGATATACCGATCGACGTTGTCGTGCACCAATACAATCAAAGCGCCGGTGCGCGATTTGGCGAGGGCTTGGCATGCGGTAACGATCGCGCCGATTCCCGACCGAATTTCTTCGTCGCTGAGCGTTACCGCTTCCTGTTTTCTGTGTTTACCCGATAGTTTGAAAAATGTTGTTCTGATGTCGGAGGCGTAAACAATGGAAGCGATAAAAAGCGCGGTCAGTACGCTTATTGTCATGACGGACTGCGCAAGCGTCAGGTTTTCGACGCCGAACCACTCTATAAAATAAACCACGGCGAGCGCGAGAAACAAAAACGCATAGATGATTAAGGGAATAATCGCCTTTTTTCGCACAAAAAAGAGGCAAACCAAGGTCATACAAATGGATACCAATACCAAAGACAAAATTTTCCCGATCATTTTTATCTCTCCTTAAAAACCCAAGTCGTCGTATATATTGCCTTTTTTCGTTTCGTTTTCCACAACGATAAAGGGTGGTTGGTCGTCGCTATTGTCGATGTCTTCGTTCTTTTTCAGTTTTCTATAATAAAGATAAGCGCCGACTGTCCACAGGACGGTTACGCCGAATTCGACCCATATCGCGACCGTCTCGCAAACGGTAAGGGTGTTTACCGTGAGTATGGCGAAAGAAATCGCCTGCCCAAAAGAAAAGATAAGCGAGATGCCAAAATAAAGCCGACCGACGTACGAAAAAGCACGCGCCTGTTTTTTAGCGGATAAAAAACGAATACGGAAATCGTCGAAGAATACCCATACGAAAAATGTCGTCAGACTGAACGGTACGAAAGACGTCAGGATCGCGTAAACGTCGTTCCCGTACTCTATGTTCGGTTTTTGTCCGAATAAGATAAAAGTCCCCGTGTATTCTCCGCCCGTTGTTTGCGTAAAGAAATAGCATATACCGATAAGCGCCGTTATAAGATTGGCGTAGATAATGCAAAGGCGCAGACGGAATTTGAAGTCGGCGCGGTTGGTACGCGCGCTGAACCGCGCGATAAAAATGCCTGCCGCTATGTGGTTGATCAATTCGAAAATTATTTCCGAAACGACTGCGTCAATAAGGCAAAATACGATGAGCGCAAGGACAGGATTGGCAAGTTGGACGCCCGTTGCGTCCGAAAAGGTTGCCGAAAGTGTTAAAACACCGTCTTCACCGGAAATGATCGTAGCATAGGCGTTTGCCGCGAAAAAGGATAACGCGGCAATAATGTAGTTTGCAAAGTCGGGCATTTTGCGGATTTTTGCCACCCATTCGTCGGAAAGAATTTTTTTGAACAAGATCAGATTACCTCCTTGGCGAGTAATTTTGACACGGCGGATCTGAACGCCGCTTCGTCCGTCAGGACGCCACTCTTGAATTTATATTCGTACTCGGTCAGCATCGCGTTCGCCGACCGAAGTTTTGCGCGGGAATAGCCTTTTATCGCGCGCGTTTTTTGCACGGCATATTCTTTTATGCCCAACATATCCGCCATTTGTTTGTCGTCGCAATCGGTGATGGCACATAGAAGCATGCGACGGAATTGATTGGAAAGGATAGCCAAAAGCGTCGCCGGTTTTTCTCCCCGTTTGAGCAGTTTTTCCAGTTCTTTTTCGGCTGCTTTCGTTTTTCCTTCGACAATATGGTTGGCAAAATTGAAGACGGTCGTTTCCGTGCTTTCCGTGACAAGATCGGATACGTCCTGTTCCGTCACTTTTTTTCCGTCGGTATACGCCGTTAATTTTATCGCTTCGCAGGATATTTTAGACATATCGTAACCGGTCAATTCGCAAAGAAGCCTTACTGCATTTTGTTCGATGCCGCACGGAAAGAGATTTTCCGCATGCGTGGCGCATTCCCATTTGTCGGACGGGGCGCAGGATATCACGTTACATTGTTTCAGTTCGGCATTATTCAGAAGGTTGGTGCCGCAAAAAACAAGTATATCCGGCGCAATCGGAGTGGATAAAAAAGCGGTCAAGTGTTTATGCGCTTTTTCATCGAGAGTCGATTCGCCGTCCCGAACGAGAACCAGCGTTCTGTCGTCGGAAAAACTGATTGTTCCGAACGCCGAAAAAATTTCCGTTACGTCGGTCAGTTTTTCGATAATCCGCAAAGAAAGACTGCCTTCGGGTAGGAGGGAGCGGAATATTTTTTCGGCATGTTTTTGCCAAAAACAATCCGTTCCTTGTAAAGCGTACACGCCGCCCGTAAGGACCGACTTGTCGAGTTTGGAAGCGTGTACGTTCAGTAAAGCGGACATATAAATTATATTATAACTGAAATATATTTTATGTCAAACTTTTAAGCATTATTTATTGAAAAAGCCGACAAAAGTATCCGCATGCACGGTTTTTATGGCGTTTTTTACCTGCTCCGAATAAGCGGAAGAAAAGACGATACCGATTCCGCAACCGACGTTGTATTTTGCCGGTGCGTTGACGGTTATGCATGCGATTTTTCGGCTTGTAAGGATTCGATACACGGATATTGCCTGGCTCCGCGAGCGAAAAACTGCTATTGTGTTCATTTTTTTATTTCTCCTTTGGAATAACGGAAACAGTTTCCTAATACAATCTATTCGTAAACGGTATTATCCGTTCGCACGGAGGGCAAATGGTCTATCTCGATAACGCCGCTACGTCCAGAAAAAAACCGCTTTCGGTCTATTTTTGCTATATACGCGAGGTAATAAACAGCGCAAACGCCGGGAGAGGCGGACATAAAGCGAGTATGCGTGCCGCCGAAAAAATCGAAGAAACGCGTTCCGTTATCCGTCGGTTTTTTTTCGACGGAAACGTCGTTTTTACCAAGAATTGTACCGAAGCGATCAATCTCGGTTTGCGCGTACCTTTACACGGGAAGAAGATAATCACGAGTTCTTTGGAACATAATTCCGTTCTTCGTCCGCTGAAAAAAATGGAGACGGAGGGCAAAATCAAACTGGTCGTCGTGTCGCCGGACGAAAACGGCGATATTGAAAAAGCGATTGAAAAAAAACTTTCTTCCGATACCGGAATGGTAATTTTCGGAGCGGTTTCCAATGTGACGGGAAAAAGACAAAACGTCGAACGGATAGCGAGTATGGTCAAGAAAAAAACGAAAGCGCTTGTTTTTTTGGATTGTGCGCAAAGTGCGGGCGTTACGGAAATCGATTACGAAAACGTCGATATAATTGCTTGCAGCGGACATAAGGCTTTATGCGGTTTGCAGGGGACGGGGTTTCTTTTGTTTCGGTATCCGTTACGACCGGAGCCATTGATTTACGGCGGTACGGGTACTTCAAGTACGACTGTCGGTATCCCAAACGAGATGCCCGAGAGCCTCGAAGCAGGCACGCAAAACGCGCCGGCGATAGCCGCGCTCGGCAAAGGAATCGAGCGTTCTTTTACCACGATGGACAGGATCAGAAAGAAAGAAGACCGCTTGTCAAAGTTGTTTTGCCGAGTTATAAAAAGGGGAAACATAAAGATATACGCGTGTTCTAACGGAATTGTCTTATGCAATTTTCAGGGGTTGGATTGCCGCGAGGCGGCGGATATCTTGTCGGGAAAATGGGGCGTGTACGTTCGCAGCGGATTGCATTGCGCGCCGCTTATTCACGATTTTCTTCACACGAGTCCGAACGGAGCGATACGCGTGAGTTTCGGCAGGAACAATACGTATTGTTCGACGTTGTGGGCGGCGTACGCTTTCTTGGCGGTTTCAAAAAAAATGTCAACATGCGCAAACGACGGTCATAAAATGTGACGACGGGGAGGAGCAATATGGACGTTGCCGAATATATACGAAATAAAGAAAAACAAAAATCGGAAAATTCTTTTTCCGGCGTTATACCCGAGGATAAACTCAAAATGTATTCATCCATGTCGGAAGAACAACTCATGCAGGAACTGTTCAAAACGGCGAACGCGTCACGTGTAAGCGGCGCGGAACTCGATTCGTTTTACCGTTCGGTAAAAGGGTTTTTGACGCCCGAACAGTCGGAAAAAATGAAAAATCTCATTCTTCAAATAAAGGCGAATCAATAATGAATAATAACGCATTGATGTTATTTTTGCCGTTTTTGCTCGGAAAAAAACCGGACGACAGTAGCGTAAAGACGCTTTTTGAAAATATGTTGGGACAAAAGAAATCGGATCCGATGACAGCCCTTCTTCTCGGGATGATGTTTTCGGGGCAAAAAGCGACGGAACAAAAGCGTCCCGAAAAACCGGAAGGCGTCGAAGCGGTCACCGATATGGGTAAGGATATAACCAATCTTCTGAAACTGCTGATTGACGAAAAGTCCGCTACGTCGTTATGAACGGCGGTACATATTCTTCGGTCGCCGAACTTAATTCCTGAATATTGCAGTCGTCGATACCGTTTTTCAGTAGGTAGTTTATGACGATTTTGTATTCGACGGGTTTCAGTCGCCTTTTGATTGTCGAACGGTAGGTCGGAAAGAACTGCGCCATGACGCTTAACTTTGCTTTCGGGTAAAACTCTTTTTTATAAAGGTCGATTACGCCGAAAGTGTTATTGAGATTGTCCGGAAGCACAAGGTGGCGAATAATGACTCCCTGTTGCATCATTCCGTTTTCGTCGTAAACGAGGGGCTTGCTGTTTACCATGACGCGCGTTGATTCCAGACAGTTCGGACAGTAATTATTGACGCCCGAATACCGAAGCGCCTTTTCGTCCGTCGCATACTTGAAGTCGGTCAGATAGATATCGACGTAGTCGTTCATTTTTTCGATAATCTCCGGTAGTTCGTAACCGGACGTGTTGTATACGATGGGAATTTTCGGTCTGTATATGTCGAGCGCCTCGCGTATTTTGTCGGAAAAATGCGTCGGGGTGACAAGGTTGATATTATGTACCCCATCGTTTTCGAGGCGTTTCATTTCGTCGGCGAGTTGTTTGGGAGAATATGTTTTACCGACGTATTTTTTACTGATTTCATAGTTTTGACAAAATTCGCAGTTTAACGAACAGCCGCTGAAAAAAACCGTTCCGCTGCCTTTTGTTCCGCTTATTTCCGGTTCTTCGTAAAAATGCGGTGCGATACGGCATATTTTCATTTCGCTTCCGGCATGACATCTTCCGGTGTGCGTCTCTCTGTTGACGAGACAGCGCGACGGACATAAATTGCAAGGATTGCTCACTTCTTATCGTCCTCTGGTTTTTCCTCGTTTATGCCGAGTGTTATACCTAAAACATTGTCTACGGGTACCGAAAATACAATTCCTCTGCCTTTTGTCCCGAGTCCTGCTGATTTGCAAACGGTAGACATAATTTCTTCTTTTACGTCTTTTTTGGTCAAAATCAAAATCAGTTCCTTGTCGGGATTGACGGTAATGCCGAATAGATTTTTGACCGATTTTACCGCGGTGCCGCGTGCATTGAGGATTGTTCCGCCGGTTGCTCCGACGGCGCGGACGTTGTCCATTACAAGATCGGAAAAACCTCTGTTTATGATAACAACGACAAGTTCATACGGATAGTCCATTATTCGATCCCTCCTGTTTCGTTCGTGAGTATACGTAGCGTAGCCGGACCGCCTACCGCCGATATCGGCACGGTGAAAGCGATTCCCTTTCCGGGTTTTGAAAAATTATATTTTTCCGTCAGCATCGAAAACACGGACGGAATTTTTTCTTCGGTCAGTGTGGAAAGAATAATTGCTTTTTGCGTATCGCACAGCCCGAGCACGTTCAGAATATCGCTGCGCGCCGTTCCCGTTCCGTACATAATCTCGTTCAGGTTCGCTCCGCATTCTTCGAGTGAACGCGCCGCCTTGTCGGCAAGATCCCGTTCGATAATCACAGTAAGCAGTTTCGGTTTTTTCATATTCCTCCTTATTGCCAGTCCAAAGAGATAATCTCGCCTTCGTGGGTAATCAGTTCGTCCATTTCCGATTTAAGCAAGGCTTTTTCCTTGGCGTCAGACTTGATTCGGTACACAAGACCGAGGGTTTGCAGGGTAATAAGCGGCGTGAGCGCCACGAGCGCGATCATACCGAAAGCGTCCGATATGACGTTTCCGCCGAGTACTTCGCATGCGCCCATTGAGAAGGGCAGAACAAAAGTCGCCGTCATCGGTCCGCTTGCCACGCCGCCCGAGTCAAACGCGATACCCGTAAAAATTTTCGGTACGAAAAAAGTCAGGATCAATGCGACGGCATACCCGGGAACAACGAACCATAACAGGCTGATACCGGTCAGCACGCGTACCATCGACAGTCCCAACGCAATCGCCATAGAAATCATCATTACAATGATCATCGTTCTTTTGCGAATGCTTCCGTTCGTTATTTCTTCCACCTGCTCGTTCAGCACGTGAATAGCCGGTTCGGCAAGGACGATAAACGCGCCCACGATCATCCCGATCGGCAGGAGCAGCCAGGGGTTACATTCGGCAAGCGCGTTTCCTATGTAGGCTCCCGTCGGCATAAATCCGACGTTTGCTCCCGTCAGAAAAACCGATAGTCCGATATAGGTGTAAACAAGTCCTACACATAAACGAAAAAACCTTTTCCACGGCAAATGCAGGAGAACGAATTGCAATAAAATAAAGAATCCTGTGATGGGCGCAAGCGCAATCCCGACTTCTTTCAGCGCCTCGGTAAATGCCGTCGCATATTGCATGGCAATTTCGTTCGCTCCCGAATAGACAGTCGGATAAGTCGTGCTTGCCGCTGCCGACGGCGAAAAAACAAGAGCCAGAACAAGAACGGCAATGATCGGCCCGACAGAACAAATGCCGACCATTCCGAAACTGTTTTCTTGCGAATTCGAACCGCCGAGGACGGTGCCGATACCGACGCAAAGCGCCATAATAAACGGCACGGTAATCGGACCCGTCGTGACGCCGCCCGAATCAAATGCGAGTGAAATCAAGTCTTTATCAACAAACGCAACCAGTAAAAACATGATCGCATACATCGCTATCAAAACATAGTTTAGGGGAACATGAAGAATGATTCTGAGTACCGAAAACAGCATAAACAGCCCTACGCCGGCGGCTATGACGAGTATCAGAGTCCATGAATCGATCGATACTTGTCCGGCAAGCACCGTCAGGTCGGGTTCGGCAATCGTCACGATAAAACCGATAATCATTCCGACAAGAAGAATAAGGGGGATTTTTTTCGTTTCGCTGATTTTTGATCCGATATAATTGCCGATCGGTTCAATAGCAATATCGGCACCGAGCGCATACAGGCTCATACCGATGATCAATAATATCGCTCCGATAATAAAAGATATAAAATTCCGTGTGGGAAGCGGCTGAACCGAAAAATTGAGTATAACGACAATAACCGTGATCGGTAACACGGATAAAAAAGATTCTTTCAGTTTTTTGAGGAACTTTATAATCACAATATTTATTGTATCATACATATATTCCGTTTGCAACTTTATCGTTCTTTGTTTAAGACTTTTATTCGGAAATGAAGCCATTTTTCTTGACAATTCCCATAAAAAAGCAGATAATAGAAAGCAGTTTACGGAAGGATATCGAAGCGGTCATAACGAGGCGGTCTTGAAAACCGTTTGGGCGCAAGCCCGCAAGGGTTCGAATCCCTTTCCTTCCGCCATCAAGAAATAATACGAACCCTCGAAAGGGGGTTGTATTTTTATCGTGTTTTCCCCTTTTTTTGTTGTTAAATTTAGGAGAATTTTCCCTCATAAACTTGACTTTCCCTTATAATATGCTATAATTTAAGGGAATAATTGAGAGGTAAGGGAATGAGAACTTTTAATTACGGAAAGATCAAAGATCAAAAGTGGGACTCTGAGATACTCGGACTGATCGCCGCTATCTATAAAGAAGCGGGGAAACAGGAACTCTATTTGAAACAGCGTCCGCAGGAATTGGATAAGCTTGTTGAGATCGCCAAAGTACAAAGTACCGAGGCGTCTAACGCCATCGAAGGTATCGTGACGACGGATACTCGTATAAAGCAACTCGTTAAAGAAAAGACGACGCCTCGGAATAGAAATGAACGAGAAATCGCAGGCTATCGGGATGTGCTTGGACTTATACACGAAAGTTTTGACGCTATTCCCATTACCCAAAACTATATTCTTCAAATGCATAAGATTTTGTATAGTCACGTAAACAACCCGGTAGCCGGACGGACAAAAACGGTGCAAAACTACATCAGTGCAACCTATTCCGACGGACATACGCAGATTCTTTTCACCCCTTTAGCTCCATGCGAAACGCCCGAAGCCTTAGATCGCATTTGTGAAGAATATAATCGCGTGATCGGGAATATGGAAGTAGAACCGTTGCTCGCTATCCCTGTTTTTATTCACGATTTTCTTTGCGTCCATCCTTTTAACGACGGGAATGGAAGAATGAGTCGGCTTTTGACGACGCTTCTTTTGTATAGAAGCGGATTTTATGTCGGCAAATATATTTCTTTGGAAGCAAAAATTGCAAAAAACAAAGATTTGTACTATAATGCGCTTTCGCTTTCGCAAGACGGTTGGCTTGAAGGAACGGAAGATCCCGTGCCCTTTATCAAATATTTGCTCGGAACAATACTTGCCGCATACAAAGACTTTGAAGATCGTTTTTCTATTATAGAAGTAAAACGCCCGGCATTGGAAACGGTACGTCTTGCTACGCAAAACAAGATAGGACGTTTTTCCAAACAGGATATCCGCGAACTTTGCCCGTCGCTAAGTATGAGTTCTTTGGAGGGGGCTTTAAGAAAACTGGTAAAATTCGGAGAACTGAAGCGTGAAGGAGAAGGAAAGAGCACGCGGTATTATAATTTAAAATAATCGCTATAAAAAAATTATTTCTATAAAAGAATAAAAAGAAATTAGAACTGCTTTGGGGAAAAGTTGGTAAAGGAGTGACTAAAATTTCGGTTTACATTACTATCGCTTCGCCATCAAAAAAGATTTGAACAGGAAAAGTGGAGTTTGTAATTCGTTTCGTTTTTTGTAAAGAAGTTTCTTGCGAAAAGCAAAAGTTGAAATATTATACGATGTATGGTATAATGTAAGAAAAAGGAGGGATTTATGTCCGAATTCAAAAGTTTGAAAGTAGTTGATAATTTTTATCAGAACAATTTGTTTTTCCCGATGCCGACCGTTGCCATTTCTACGCTTTGCGAAGACGGAACGACGACAATCGGCAGTTATTCTTTGGTGTTTCCTTATTATATAGCGGGGAAAGACTACTATGCGATGATACTCGAATGTCGGAATTCTTCGAACACCGCGCAGAACATTCTGAAAAACGGAAAATGCGCGTTGAACTTTATCAAAGACGACAGGAAGTACTTCAAAGAGGTCGTTCGTCTCGGTTTCCCGGGAAAAACGCCCGCCGAAAAAATGAAAGACTGTAATTTTGAGTTGATAAAAGGTCAAGCGGAAGGGGATAGACCTCTTATCCTTAAAGACGCGTATCAGGTTATCGAATGTACCTGGGACGACAGCCTGGAAGACGGCTATAAGTCCAAAGCGCACGTCGGAGAACTCGAAGGCGTGGAGCCGCCGTATAACAATTTTAACGGTATTACGTCCAAGTTCGGTTGCCATTTTATTTTGAAAATCGATACCATTTTGATGGAAGATAAGTATGCCGACAATCTGAAAAACGGGTTGAAATGTACTTCTTTCCCGAACGTTCCCGTCGATTACGGTTATCACGACAGTAAAAACTTCTGGTATAAAAAATTCAAAGGCTTTTTGCCGACTTCGGAGTCTATCGCCACCAGCAACGCGTGCTCGGTAGAAAGCGTAATGTACTGTGCCGAAAGGTTGGATACCAAAGTGAAATTTACCAAGGAAGCGTGCGAATTGTACGTCAAGATCCCCCGTCCGTTCATGAAAACGGCACTGCTTCAAATCGCCGAAATCGCAGAACAGAACAATATCGACGTTATCGACAAAGAAGCGGCTTTGAAGATAGCGGAAATAAGAAAGAAAAATAAATAAAAGTAGCGTCGGCGGCGTCTTTTTGACGGGCGCCGCCGAACCGAAAAATGTCACGACGCTTGCCTAAACGATACCTTACGGTATCTTTTTTTATGCAAAAAGGTGTGTTTTGAGAAAAAATAAAAAAACAGAAAGATTACTTTTTGGACAAAACGTACAAAAACAGCAAAAAACAGACACGCCCTAAAATAATCCTTAAAAAAATATTGACATAATTTTGTTTTTTTTGTAAAATAGGCAGTGGAGATACTATCCGTCGTGTTTTTCGTAAAAAGGAAAACTATATAGCGGTTTCGGAAAAAGATATTTTCCGCCCGTTATTAAACAAGGAAAAGGGTATATGTCAAAGATATTCGTTTTCGGATTCATCAACTTGCTTTTGGCATTTTTGTTCATGAAAATGTCCGGTTGCAGGTCTGCTTTATCCGAAAAAAGAAAACTGAAACTTGTAGAAGAGAATGTTTGGTACAGGATTAAAAAGATATTTGCCAAAGGCAGTTTCTTTTTGTCTGTACTTTTTTTCCTATCGAGTTTTATCCTTTTGTACGGATCGTTTTTCCAGATTATCGGTACGTTTATTCTTCAGACAATCCATTTTGTAAAAGATTTGATTCGTATCGTTATTGAGATCCAGGCGTCGATTATTACGGCGGCTTCGGTCGAGATTTCGTGCAGCGTCCTTTGCGGCTCGCTCCTTGCGACGACGATTACGATCGGCATACATGAAGTCATTATCAATATTGTTAAAAACAAAGAGGAGTCGGAAAAAACGTATGAAAAGGACGTCAAGTCTTTCGTTTATAAGAAAGAATACGTTTCGAGTCCTTTATATTTGCAGGATTATCCTTTACTCAGTTGATTTTTCCCTTTGTTATTTGAAAAAAGCGTCGCCATCTCGTGTAAGCGGGATATTTGTGCCTGTTTTAAAAAACGGCACAAGTTTTTGGCGATAATTGCATGCGGGGCGTGCGGTCTTTGTCTGCAAAAAGTCGTTTGCTCCGCAGTATGGAAAAAGTACTGTATTATAATAAGGATTATGAATGAAACAATCTTATTTTGCGGAACGGTAGGATTTTCCTTTCTGTTCTACTATATCGGGAAATTACTCGATTCAAAAGAAATAAAAATAGGGAAAAAACAATTTAACGCGAAGGACTTTTTTCTGAAATCTCTGTCCGTTGCGCTGTTCTTCCTGTTTATGCCCCATCTTTTCATGAGGGAAAGTATCGCGTATCAATACGGACTCGGAGATCCTATTCGTCTTTCCGATTGGTCGTATTCGCTTCGTCTTCCCTTTTCTGCGGCGGTTATCGTTCTGCTGACGATATTGAAGTGGTTTACGCTTATGACGGTCGCGGTAACGATCCTTTTGCCTTTCTTTAACGGAAAGCGCGAAAGTAAGGATTATTCCGTTTTTATTACGCCCGTTGTCGTTCTGCTGAATATCGTGTTTTTCAGACAGATAGCCGAGACGATCGTATATGAACCGGGCGTCGGACCGCAACTGTATCATTGGCGAATCATCGTGTACGCTTGTATCGTTGCGCTCACCGGTGCCATCGGCGGTCAACGTCTTATTTTTTTCTTTGCGAAAAAGGACTTTTCCGGTCTCGGAAAGCGTCTCGGAAAACTCGGATTATACGTGCTGTTTTATCTGATGGCGTATATGCCCGTGTATGCTCCGCAACTGTTTTTCGGCTTGATCGGCGATACGCCGGCAAGTTTTACCGTAGAACACCGTCTGCTTTTGTATCTGACCGTTCTGTTCCCGTTCGCTTGCCAATTCATTTTCCGTAAAAGAAGTTATGAAGAGCGCCGCTATCTTATGGTTATGCTCGCTTTGAGCGGCTTCATAGAATATTTTTCACAGTACCTTTATCCCGGCAAATCGATTATCAGCACGCTCCCGTTGCACCTTTGCAATACCGCGATCGCTTTGATGTTCTTTGCATACGCGTTTAACTTAAAAGGCGTCTTCTATTTTACCTATTTGGTTAACGTAATGGGTGCGCTTTGCGCGCTCCTTATGCCGAACACCTCGGGCGAGTTTATGAAAATGGGTAATATCCTGTTTTTCTATAACCATATTTATGCGATTGTGCTGCCGATTATGGGCGTTTCGCTTAAAGTTTTCGATCGTCCGAATATGAAATTGATGCGAAAGGCGATAATTGCTTTTTCCTGTTACGTCGTCGTTGCGGCGATTTTGGACGGGTGGCTCAATAACTCGGCGTCATTGAACCAAGGCGCATACGGCACGCCGGGACATACCGATATCGACTATTTCTTCCTGTACAGTGACTTTTTTGTCAATAAATTTTCTTGGGCGATTCCGATAAAATACAACTTCGTTTTGCAGTTTCAGATCGGCGATACCCTTATGACGATTTATTACTTGTACGTACTCGTTATTTTTGCGATAGCCGTCGTCCTTATGTTTGCCATGTGGGGCTTTTACGGTATCTTGTACAAAGTCGAGGCGGCGCACATGGAACTTGCCCGCAGAAAGAAATTGATGCGCGTAGATAAACTGAACTTATTAAAAGAAATGAACGGGAGAAGCCTGAAAGAGCCTTTACGTCCCGAAGGAGCAAACATGATAAAAATCAACCATTTTTCAAAAACATATGCAGGTAGCGATCATAGATCGGTAGACGATCTTTCGCTGGAAATCCACGAAGGCGAGGTCTTCGGCTTTATCGGACACAACGGCGCCGGGAAATCGACTACGATCAAGAGCCTTGTCGGTATTCAGACGATAACTGAGGGTTCTATCGAAATTCAAGGATACGACATCGCGCGTCAGCCGCTCGAAGCAAAACTCAATATCGGTTACGTCAGCGATAACCACGCCGTCTATGAAAAACTGACGGGGCGCGAGTATATCTCCTACGTCGCCGAACTGTATATGGTTAAGGAAAAGGATAAGAACGAAAGAATCGAAAAATATGCAACCATGTTCGGCTTGACCGACGCGCTCGATCGGGAAATCAAGAGTTATTCACACGGTATGAAACAAAAATTGATGGTCATTTCCGCGCTTATTCATAATCCGAAAGTGTGGGTTTTGGACGAGCCTTTGACCGGTCTCGATCCGACCAGTTCGTGGCAGATAAAAGAATGTATGCGTCAGCATGCGAACGAAGGCAATATCGTGTTCTTCTCCAGTCACGTTATCGAAGTCGTCGAAAAGATTTGCGACCGCGTAGCGATTATCAGCGGCGGAAAACTGTGCAGAGTATGCACTCCGCAAGAATTGACCGCCGAGGGACATTCTTTGGAAGAATTGTACTTGAAATACGCCACCGAAGGCGCAAACGCCGTCATCGACGGTAAACCGAACGATTCGGACTTAATGGCGGAAGTCGCCGCAAACGGAGAAAGCAATGACTGATTCTATGACAAAAACCGCAAAAAACGGCGTGGCGAGAAGAATAAAGTACCTCGTTTTATTGCAGGCGGGGGAAAAACTTCGGCTACTGAAAACGAATAATAAGAAAAAAACGGCGTTTACTCTGTTTTTGGGCTTTTTGGCAGCCGCGGCGATTACGTTCGGACTGTTTTTCCTGCTCAATTACATGAAATCGAATTTCGGTTTCACGTTCGGCGCCGATTTGTTTACGACCGTCGTTCTCTTTACGCAGGTATTCAGTATTTTTACTTGCGCGGGCAGTATGTTGACCGTTTTGTATACGAGTAAGGAAAACCTGATTCTGATGGCTTTCCCGTGCAAATATAACGAGATTTTTATCAGTAAAATCATTGTGTTTGCATTGGAAGAAGCGAAAAAAAGCTGTTTCTTCGTGCTTCCGTTCCTCCTTTCGTACGGTTTGATATCGAAAGGCGGCGTGGCGTATTGGGCACAACTCGTACCCGTATGGTTGATGCTTACCCTTTTCCCGGTACTTATCAGCGCGACGATTTCCATTCCGCTTATTTACGTGAAAAAGTTTTTGGAAAACCACGCGCTTATTTATGCGGGGCTTGTCGCCGTGTTCCTCGTCGGGCTGTTTATCCTCGTCGTGTACCTGTTGCAACTTGTTCCGCGCCCCGTTAAACTGGTCGCCGTCTATAACCGCTTTATGACCGGTTTTAACGCGTCTCTCGTTACGATAAACAAATTTGCTTTGTATTATAACTTTATGGGTAGAGCGATGTTCAATAAGCAGATTTATCTGAATCTGCCGTTGATCCTCGTCGTCTTTGCCGCGGTGGCATGCCTGTGCTTCTTCGTCGCGATGCCTTTCTATTTCAAGGCGGCAAGTTCGAGCAGCGAACACAGCAAAATGAAAAAACATAAAGTCCATACCCACAAAGTCAATAATTTGTTCCTTACTTTTCTCAGAAAAGAATTCAAACTGATGTTCCGTTCTTCCGGACAAATCAATTCGGCGGTCAGTATCATTCTGATTTTCCCGATTCTTTCGTACGTACTGAACTTCATATTGGCGGCTATCCGTACCAATTTGTACGGCGATTATATGACGATCGCATTCAATATCATGATTACCTTGTCCCTTTTAAGCACCTATAACGCGAACTGCGCTATGGCGATATCGTCCGAAGGAAGCGAGTTTTCCGTTCTGAAAGCCGCTCCGAGTAATACCATGCTGATTACTTGGACGAAATTGATCGTGACTTTAATCGTGGACTTGCTTGCCGTGGCTACCATGTGCGGCGTACTTGCCGTCACCACTACGCTCTCGGCCACCGATATCGCTTTGCTCGTCGTTGTCCTGGTTCTGGTCAGTATGGGCAATATTCTTTGGGCGTTTCAGCTTGACATAACCAATCCGAAAGTAAACGACTATGCCGTAAAAGGCGACGCCGTCGTCGATAACCCGAACGTCGCGCGCGCTCTCGGTATCGGTTTTGTCATTTCCACGCTGATGGGCGTTCTTACGCTTTTGCTTCTTATCGACGATTACGTTTCCGGTTGGATTCGTATCATCGCGATAGCCGCCGCGTTCTTTGTTGCCCGTTTGTATCTTTATAACAGTAATCTCAAAGTCTATTTCAATGAGATTCAAGGATAATAGCGGAGGTACTTATGAATAAAAAAATCGTAGTAATCGTAGTTATCGTAGAGTGCATCCTCGCTATTCTTCTCATCAGCGTCCTCGGTAAAGCGATCGAGACGTACTTTACCGAAATCGAATGTCAAGAGATCTATTTTGTCGACGAAACGGGTGCGCGTATCGACAAGCCCGTCGAGATCGAATTGACGGACAGACGCCGCGAGTATCAACTGATTTGGGCGATGTCTCCGTCCGATACTTCGGATAAAGCCGTCGTTTTCACGTCCAATAAGCCCGATTCGGTCGAAGTCGACGAGTCCGGCAACGTCAACTTCTTTGACGACACGGACGTCGTGATTACCGTATCGACCAAGAACGGTAAGACGGCAAGCATTACCCTTGTTCCAAAACGTAATATGGACAGCGGTGATATCGGACCTCTCGAATAAACAAGAAGAAGAGATTCGTTCCTCGTTGAGGACAAAAGAAGAAGTTCCTTTTTACCGACCGATTCGGGGAACGAAATTTTTCTTTTGATATATATAAAAAACAATAAAAAGGAGAAACAACAATGAACAGAAAAAGATTTGTAAAAATCGCTTTGATCGCTCTTGTGATCGTCAGCCTTGTTGCCTGTTTCGTCGCATGCGACGCGTTTGGCGGAAAAGGTAAGTACAAAGTAGACTTCATGGACGGCGATACTATTCTGGACAGCAAAGAAGTGGAACCGGGCGAGAAAGTCGCGCTGCCCACTCCGAGTAAAGACGGTTATTCTTTTGTCGGTTGGTATAAAGACGCCGCGCTTTCCGATCCGTATGTGGCTGATTCTACCGTAGAAGACAACATGACTTTATACGCAAAATTCGCGGTAAAGACGATGTATGTCACGGTAAACAGCAACGGCGGTTCGGCGGTGGAAAAAGTCGCCGTCACGACCGGTAGCGCTTATTCCGTAAGCGTGCCTGTCCGTGAGGGTTACGACTTTGTCGGCTATACGTATTACGACGAAGATACCGATGAGACCAAGGAGTTTGCCAAGGACGGCACGTATACTTTCAATAGCAGTATCCGTGTTACCGCAAATTGGCAAATCAAAAAGTATAACGTTAAGTTTGTAGACGGAAATTCGGACTATATGCTCGAAGCCGAACACGGCAAAACCGTTACGCTCGAACAAAGAACGAAGACCGGTTATACCTTTATCGGTTGGTTCAACGGCGAAACCAAATTCGAAGCGAATACTCCCGTTGTCGAGAACGTTACGTTGACCGCAAAATACGTGGCGAACACCTATACCGTCAGCGTTAATGCCAACGGTGGTGAGGTCGTTTCGGATCAAACCGTTACGTACGGCGGAGAATACGAATTGCCCGTGCCCGTAAGAACGGGTTATACCTTTGTCGGTTATACGCTGAATAGCGGCGAAGAAGTCGCTCTCGAAGGCGTTTATGAAAGAACGGAAGGTATCCGCGTTACCGCAAACTGGGAAATCAAGTCTTTCACCGTCACGTTTGTCGGCGACGGAGAAGATAAGACCGCTACCGTCGAATACGGCTCTTTTGCCGCTCTGCCCGAAGTGGCGGTAGGCTATGAAGTAAAAGCCGTTTATAGCGACGAAGAAAAAGCGAATGCGGTCGTTCTTGCGGAAACCGCGATTACGGACGACGTCGTCTTCTATATCACGGTCGGTGCAAAACAATTCACGATCACCGTTAAAGGTTTGCCGAAGGGGGAAAACACCTTTACCGCCGATTATAACGGCACGTACACTCTTACCGAAGAGCCTGTAAAAGAGGGTTATCTCTTCGCAGGATATATCGACGACGATGAACAGGAATTTTCCTTTACCGGTAGTTATACCTGGACGGCGGATATCACCGTTACCGCAAAATTCGTAGAAGATCCGAATTATAACAAAGTCGTCATCACGTTGAAAGACGGCGACATCGATCTTGCTACCCGTTCCGTTGAAATCGGTGCTGATACGGTTGACCTTTCTTCCGTGAATACCGTAAAAACGGGTTATACTTTCGACGATTGGTATATCGATGAAGATTGCACGATTCCTTACATTGACGGCGCGGTTACTTTCAATGCGAATATCACGCTGTATGCCGGTTATACCGTTAAGTCGTATACGATCTATATCGACGAAGACGGAGCGGTAGCGACGGACGACGTCGTTGTCGATTACAACGGTTCCTACGAGTTGCCCGACCTGACCAAAAAAGGTTATACTTTCGTCGGTTATAAGCGCGGAGACGCCGCCTTTGCTCAATCGGGAACGTACACTATTGACGAAAACAGCATGGTCGTCGCGCAGTGGACGAGAAACGAAGTCACCGTTACCTTTATGAACGGTGCAAACACGCACTATAATAGAACGATTTTCCAATATCAGACGATCGCGGACGCCAATCCTTCCGCTCCGGAAAAAACCGGTTACACTTTCAGCAAGTGGCAAAAAGCCGGCGTTGATTTCGCTCTTACCGATGAAATCGCGGAAGATACCGTATTTGACGCTGCATTTACGGCGAATACCTATAAGATTACGCTCGATTACGGCGATACCGTTACCGACGAAATCGACGTAACGTACGACGCCGAATATACCCTTCCCGAAAACCCGATCAAAGCGGGTATGCTCTTCAAAGAATACTTGTATAATTCCGTTGCGTTCGACGCTGTCGGCACCTATTCTTATGCCGAAAATATCATCGTCGTTATTTCTTGGAATGCCGATACAAACTTGTTTGTAGAAGAGAATAAGTACTTCAAAGAAAGACAATCCACTGCCGAAACGTTCGTTTATACCTTCCTGACCGGTATCACCTATGACTTCTCCACTTATTATTCCAAAGTAGAGACTCTTTCCGAATCTGTCAGCGGTATGTTCTATAAGGACGGCGATAGCAAGTTCACACCCGCAAAAGTCGGTACCTTTACGTTGAAACTCACCCCGAAAGACGGTGAAGCGTATGAAAGAAACGCAAAAGTCGTTGAATACCTCAACACGTTTAACCTTGGCGCCGATTACAGCGGAATGAAGTTGAACGCGGCTTCCTCCACCGTTTTCCATGCCACGACCGACGCGATTACGCTTGATGTCGGCAAAGATAATTTCATAGTCGATATCACCGCGATGAAGAATCTTACCGACGTTATCTCTTTGGAAGACGCAAACGTGACTCTTACGGTTACCGACGCCGGGCAGGCTGTCGGCGCAGATAAGTATTCTCTTACCGGCAGCACCGTTTCCTTTGACAGTTCTTTGGTTGGCAAAACGCTCGCTCTTACTTTCAGTCCGAAATACGCTTTGGCGGAAAACAATATTGCCGATATCGTTCTGAATGTAAAAGTCAACGACGGCGTCAACGTGTACACCAACGAGGATTTGAAGAGAGAATATGCCAACGCCAATAACACTACGATCAATATTCTTCGTAATATCAAAGCCGAACTCGTCGATACCGACTATTATACCGATAAAGGCGGTAGCGGCAAACACTACGGCAACGTAACGCTCACCCAAGCAGGAAAACCCGATGTTACTTTGGAAAACATCGACCTCGGTACGCCGAAAAATAATTTCAACGCCGGCGTCTACGTTCGTATCACTTCCAATAAAGACGATAACCTCGTTCTGAACGGTAACCACTTCTCGATCGACGGAAGTAAACTGCCCTATATCGATAACCGTTATGACAGATACGGCGCGGACGGTAGCAAATTTACCGACGGGAACTCTTATCGTATCGCCAACGTCCAGATCGGTATCTTCCTGTATGCTTGCACCAAGAATATCTACGAAGGAAGCACGGAATGTAATTATGCGTCCGGTCATGTCGATTTCAATAACCTCGCTATCAGCGGTAACAATATCCCCGCTTACAGTGCGTACAGTGAGGATCTTGGTGACGGTAAAATGCCTTTGCTGAAAATGAGCGCGTCCTATATCGGTATTGTCCTCAGAGGCGGTACCATCAATATGGATAACGTGACCATTACCAATGCGATCATGGGTATTATGGAAGACGGCGGTATTTCCGGTTATACTTCGCAAAATAACAAGGATAAAGTCATACTCGATAACGAAACGCAAAGCGCCGTTATCAATATGAATAACTGCATCGTTGATAAATGCTGGGCAAACAGTATTTATACCTACGACCTGTGCGTGCTGAATATCAGAAACACCGATATCGGTCAGAGTTACGGCGCGGCGATTTCCATGGACGATATCCCGTACGGTAATAACGCCGAATGTGATCACGGTAACAGCACTTTGAACAGCGTGCTTACCATGGACGTCTATACTTCGTCTCATGTCAACAACTTCGTCTCCGGCGAAGAAGCATGGTTTGTTGCTTACGGTCAATCGGGATTGGCGACTCAGGTTAAAACGACTGTTGAAGCCGGAATCAGCCAGGCAACAAGCGGTACAATGACCATTATCCGCACGATCGATAGCGTGGAAAAAATGAACTTTGTTGTGTTTGTCCGTTCCGCAGGGGATTACCCGACCGAAGCGTGGACAGCCGATAAAGACGGATGCCCCGATTTGGACGTTCTGGTGTACAATGACGCACAAGCCACAGGCGGTATGGATCTCTTCTACGGAGACACTGCCGACATGGCAAATCTCGGTTCTGCAAGACCGTATTATCCTGTCAGCACGGCAATGCTTGGCGCTGAATATAACAACGTCATGCTTGTTTGGTTGCCCGTTTATACCAAGTAACGGAATATCAAAACGTTCGGTAAAATCCGAAAAAACTACCCGAAGATTTTTCTTCGGGTAGTTTTTTTACACCTTTTTCAAAAGGGCGCAAAACTTGCCCCAAAAAATCGCTTTGCACCCTTTCTTAAAAGGGGGCTTGATTGCCAAAACGCGTGCGTTTTGGGAATGGGGGTTTTTAACGAGAAAGAACCTTGTTCTATGCGGTAAATATAATCACACCGTTCGTCACAGTTTTATCGCGTGAAAAACCCTCTCCGCACCGTCGCTACGCTTTGGGTGCAGACACTCTCCCTTTTGACAAAGGGCGCAAATTTGCTCCAAAAATCGCTTTGCACCCTTTCTCAAAGGGGGCTTGATTGCCAAAACGCTTGCGCTTTGGGAATGGGGGTTTTTAACGAGAAAACACCTTTTTTATGTAAAGAATAATCATTTATACCGCTTATCATAGTTTTATTCCGTGGAAAACCCTCTCTCCCGACCGTTGGTCGGCAGACGATCTCCCTTTTGACAAAGGGCGCAAATTTATCCCCAAAAAATGCGTGCATTTTTTGGGGCAAGCGGAGGAATCCTTTTTTTGTTTCGTCATTCCGACCTTTCTTTCCCGTCCGTCATTTCGACCGAAGCGGAGGAATCCCTTTTTCTCGTTTCGTCATTCCGACCGAAACAGCCAATAGGCTGTGAAGCGGAGGAATCCCATAAAGTACGGGGGATCCCTCGACTGCGCTCGGGATGACGACTGCACCCAAAGATAAGCCCACGGGGCCCCCCCAAAAAAAACGCAAGCCGTTTTTCGGGGATAAATTACACCCTTTCTCAAAAGGGGGCTTGATTGCCAAAACGCGTGCGTTTTGGGAATGGGGGTTTTTAACGAGAAAAAAGTCTGATTTATGCCTCACTTATTCGTTTTCAGACTTATCATTTTTCCGTTGTAGGATACGACGTAGTCTTTATCCATATTGCATCCGAGCGGCGAGTCGGTCGCGATAATGTGGAATTTATTTTGCAAAGTATAATCGCGCTTATTACTGCGGAAATATCCATATTTGTCGGCGCGCGTCCGCACAAGGTAGTTTTGGCGGAGCAGTTCGGACATGTTAGGACTGTTCGGGTTATCGCAGAGTACAAAAAGAGCGGCTTTGCCATATTCTTTCAGATCGCTCACATGATAGGTAGGGAAAAAGGGCAGAGTGGCAAAGGTCGGATCTTGCTTGTAATAGGGTTGAAAAATCCCGTTATGCATCGCGTGCATATAAATGAGTACTTTGCCACGCAGACTCTCCAAAGTGGGATAGTCGTTCGCTTCGCGCATTTCGGTAAAGTCGCGGTGCTTCCCGAGCATTTGTTTCGGCGTATAGAGATCGTCTCCGAAGATTTGTTTTGCCTTTTCACACAGTTCCATGATGTCGCTGACTTCCGTTACGCACGGCGCCGCGGATATGTCTTTTTTCTTGATTTCGATCATTAAAGTAATGGGTAGATGATCGGGATTATATTTGGACCAAAGCGCGATTTCTTCCAGTCCTTTGACGATGTCCATACTCGACGACAAATTGTCAAAATAGTATTTGTGCGAGCATTCTATGTATGGTTTTCCGTCTTTTCCAATAACTTTTTCGGCATCCAATTCGATAGAACGGATACCCAAATTCAGTTGTTCGGTAAGCGTAGGCCACTTATAACTGAATTTATTGCTCAACGTGCAAAGGTAATAAAAAAATGCGCTCGGCTTTGATATTCCTTGCTTATAACTGTTGTGGGAAGCCAGGAAGGATACGTCGGTCAATTTTGCGCCGTCTTCGTATGCTTTTTTCAGATCGAAGTCGCATACGTCCTGTTCGTCGATACGTTTTGCCGAGCCGTCCGCGTACGATTTTTTCAGTTCGGCAAGGTGATTGTCTTGCCAAATAAATTGTTTTTCACGTTGTTTTTCCGCCGACAAATGAGCGCAAATACAGGCTATACCGTGCAAAAGTATCAGTGCGGCGAAAAAAGCAATGATGTAGTAGTAATACATTTTTTTACCTCTCGTTTCATTTTATTAAATCCATTATAACATTTTTTTTCTATTTTTCAACCTTTCTTTGTCCGAAAAATCATTATATGTTTTTCATCATTTCATATTTGACAGGATATGTTTTGCATTTTATAATGTAAGTATGAAAAAAATATTATTGTTTTTAGTTTGTTTTGTACTTATCGTATCGTCTTTTTTTGCCTTTGTCGGTTGCGCGCCGCAGAATAAACCCGATTCTACGCCCGAACAAACAGGCTTTATCCGGCAGGAAAAACACGTTGTATCCTTTGCGCATGCGGTTAATTCTCCCGACGGCTACGCGACGGTTACCGTAAAAGACGGCGCCTGTGCGCGTGTGCTTCTCCTTGCCGATCCGCAACTCGATCCGACTGAGAAGTACAGCGTCGTCGGCAGTAAAAACGAATTGACGCTTGTTTTTTTGCGCGAAATGCTTGACTCCGTCAACGCCGACCTCGTTATCGTTGCGGGCGATCTCGTAATGGCTTGTCTTTTGAATAACTGGTCATATTTTTGCAGTATAGCAGATATTTTTGAAGAAAACGAACAAATATGGAGTTTCACTTTCGGTAATCACGATTGCGAAAACGTTTATACCGATTCGAGCTGTGACGAAAATACTCTTCTCGGACAAATGACAAAAGATAAATTTTTGCAAAAGGTAAACGAAACGTATGATTATTGTTTGGTCAATTCGGACGATGACGTCGATGGCTTCGGCAATCATTTTATCAATATACGCACCGAAAGCGGTACTCTTTTGCAAACGATTTGTAACCTTGACTGCGTTTACGAAAATGACTCATACAGCCATATTATCACCGACAGCCAAACGCGGTGGTATGAACAAAACATAATTTCGCTGTCCGAAAAAAATGCCGCACCGGGCGAAACCGTTTCGTCCGTCGTGGTTACGCATGTACCTTTGCCCGAAACCGACCTCGCGAGAAAAGCCGCGTTCAACGACGACGGCACTCCGAACGAACACTACTTCTACGGCGACCAATGGGGCAATGCCAACGGTGCCGATCCCGCTCGGTCGAACTTTTTTGCCACATTGAAAAAACTCGGCAGTACAAAAGCCGTTTTTTACGGTCACCAACACGATTACGATAGTTCGTACGAGTATGAGGGGATACGCCTTACATTTATTCAACACTCCGGTATGTCCCATGATTACAGAACCACTCATTCGCAGTCGCATAACGGATTTTCGTGGCCGAAAGACACTGTTTTCGACCTGTCATACGTTGAAGAATACGGTGATAAACGTGGAGGCACGCTCGTGGAAATTAAGCCCGATACGTCTTATACGATAAATCCTTTATACGCCGCCGATATCATCGAAGACTATTCCGAATGGGCGATCGACTATGACGAAGTCGCACAATCCATCATCGATACCATGGGAGAAAATAATCTCGTTCGTAGTAAAAAATAATTGACTTTATTATTCAAAAATATTATAATATTAACAGTAATAAGAATTATTATCATTTATGAAACGGTACAGCAAAAAACGCGAAAGCATAATCGAATGTATGAAGAATACAAAAACGCACCCGAGTGCCGATTGGGTTTACGGACAGTTAAAGTCCGAGTATCCCGATTTGAGTTTGGGTACGGTGTATCGCAATATAAATGAGTTGCAAAAAGAGGGGATCGTCTGTTCGGTTGCGACGGTAAACAATAAAGAGCGTTTTGACGCGCGCACCGATCCGCATACGCATGTTATTTGTTCTCGTTGCGGAAAAATCGTTGACGTGGACGGGATAGATGTCCCCGAGACGATTCTTGCCGACGCGCAAAGCAAGACTGATTTTGCGATTTCTTATTCCCGACTGCAACTGGTCGGCATTTGCGCGGACTGTCTGAAAAAAGAGGAATAAAAAATGGATAATAAGGTTATGTTCAAATTGACATACGGCTTGTTTGTGCTCAGTACGCGTTGTTATATGCGTGATAACGCGTGTATTATCAACACGGCACAGCAGGTCGCTTCTTCGCCCGACCGTATTTCCATCGCCGTCAATAAAGCCAACCACACGGCGGATATGCTGCAATATACCGACGATTTTACGATTTCCGTTATCAGCGAGGACGCCGACTTTTCTTTATTCAAGCGCTTTGGTTTTTGCTCGGGCAGAGAGGTGGAAAAGTTCGATTCTTTTGAAGACTGCAAACGCGTCGCAAACGGTACGTATGCAATAACGAAAGGTACGAACGGATATATTTCCGCGCATATAGAACAAAGGATAGACCTTGGAAGTCATATTCTTTTTGTAGCTATAATTACCGATATGGAGAGTTTTTCCGATGTTCCGTCGGTAACGTACGGCTACTATCAAAGTAATATCAAGCCGAAGCCCGTTACAAAGAAAGACGAAAAAAAGGTTTGGCGTTGCAGTGTGTGCGGTTACGAATACGAGGGAGAAAACTTGCCGAACGACTTTGTTTGTCCGATATGTAAGCATGGCGCAAGCGATTTTGAAAAAGTATGAGTATCCCTGTAAACAGAATCATAGAAAAACTCGATTCTTATTTGCATAAAAAGGATTATTCCGCCGCCGAAGCGCACCTTGCGTATTGGCTTAAAGAAGCGGAGGAAACTTTTGACGACCGTGGCAAACTGACCGTTCTGAACGAGCTTGTCGGTTTGTACCGTAAGATCGGACAGGAGCGGCAGGCGCTTACAAATGCCGACGCCGCCGTCGCGCTTGCCGAAAAAATGTATCGGGGTGAAGATACTCTTTCGTCCGGGACGACGTATCTTAATGCCGCTACGGCATATAAGGCGTTCGACAGGAACGACGAGGCTCTTAAATTATATCGTCGCGCAAAGGACGTTTACGATAAAGTCTTGCCCGAAAACGACGGTTGCAAAGCCGGGTTATATAATAATATGGCTATTGCCCTTAAAGACGCGCGGCAATTCGCGCTTGCGCGTGACTATTTTTGCAAAGCCATCGATATTTTGACAGCAGAAGAGGATGAGGAAGGAAAAGTCGCCGTTACTTTATGTAATCTGTGCGACCTTGCCGAAGATGAAAAAGGGCGCGATAACGCGTGGGACGAAATTATGCGTTATTTGTATGAGGCAAAAAATAACTTCGACAAATGTAGCAGTCGCAACGGAGAGTATGCTTTTATGTGTGAAAAGTGTGCGCCGACGTTTGCTCGGTACGGATTTGAAGAATACGCCTCGATACTGACAGAAAGGGCAAAAGAGATCTATGAAAGGTATTGAACTTGCGCGCGGCTACTTTGAAGAATACGGAAAACCGATGCTCGAAGCGCAGTTTTCCGACATTTTGCCGCATATTGCCGTCGGTTTTGTCGGGAGCGGATCGGAAAGATACGGTTTTGACGACGAAACGTCTCTCGACCATGACTACGACGTCGGATTTTCTATCTTTTTGCCCGATAAATCCGTAATCGACGAACGACAGGAGTTCTTATTGGAGCGCGCCTATTCCAAATTGCCGAAAGAATACCGCGGTATAAAGCGTCCGACGCTTTCACCGGTCGGTGGCAATCGGAACGGTCCCGTGCGCACGACTGATTTTTATCGTGAGAAAATCGGTTTTGACGGCGGACTGACTGTTCGTCAGTGGCTCACTACGCCCGATTATGCCTTTTTTGAAGCGACAAACGGCGAAGTCTTTTATGACGGGGACGGCGTTTTTACAGGTATTCGGCAATATCTTTCCGATATTCCCGAAGACGTCCGAAAAAAACGCCTCGCCGGTAATCTGCTTATTATGGCGCAGTCGGGACAATACAATTATATGCGTTGCGTCCGTCGTGGCGAAAGAGAGGGCGCACAACTTGCTTTGCACGAATTTGTATCCGCCGCAACAAAAAGCGCATTTTTACTGTGTGGTAAATTTGCTCCGTATTACAAATGGACATTTCGTGCTTTGCGTACCTTGCCGATCGACGCCGCGCTTTGCGACTTGCTCTCGTCCCTTCTTCTTGCCGACGCAACCGACTGTCGGAAAAGATATGAAGAGATAGAAAGCGTTTGCGCCTATGTGATCGATATGTTAAAGGCGCAGGGGCTCACCAAAGCAATCTGCGGCGATCTTGAAAAACACGCTTATTCCGTAAACGACGGAATAACGGACGGTACAATCAGAAATTACAGTTTGTTTGTTTCCGTACAATGAAAAAAAATTTTTTATAAAAGGAGATATATAAAAATGAAAAAATGGAAATGTTTAATCTGCGGACAAATCGTCGAAAGCGAAACCCGTCCCGAATCCTGCCCTCTGTGCAAAGCCCCCGGTGAAAAGTTTGTCGAAATCAAAGACGAAGAATTGACCTGGGCTGCCGAACATATCGTCGGTATTGCCAAGGACGTGCCCGAAGAGATCAAAGAAGGTCTCCGCGCCAATTTCAACGGCGAGTGCTGCGAAGTCGGTATGTACCTTGCCATGGGCAGAGTCGCCGCGAGAGAAGGATATCCGGAAATCGCTATGTATTGGGAAAAAGCCGCTTTTGAAGAAGCCGAACACGCCGCCAAGTTTGCCGAACTTTTGGGCGAAGTCATCACTGACAGCACCAAAAAGAATTTGGAAATGAGAGTCGCCGCAGAAAACGGCGCTACCGCCGGCAAGTTTGAACTTGCCAAAATGGCGAAAGCGCAAAACCTCGACGCGATCCATGACACCGTTCACGAAATGGCGAAAGACGAAGCGCGCCACGGTAAAGCCTTTGCCGGTCTTTTGAAGAGATACTTCAATAAATAATCGGCCGCCTTATCGGCAAAAAAAGAGAGAGCCCGTTGTCGCTCTTTTCATAAGGATTTTTAAGATAATAGTAAAGGATAGCAAATAATCTTGCTATCCTTTAAATTTTGGCTCACAGCACACGACTTTTTTTGAAAGTATAGTGTGCTATACTCTAATTAAATTTATTTAGAAGTTTTTTATAACTTAAATCCA
>JAZRZM010000017.1:0-33115 GCA_045601385.1 Clostridia bacterium
GCCGTTAAAGTGAAAGAGAACGAAGTGACGTTCCGGCGTCAATACACCGTCGGCGGGATGCATTACACCGTTCGCTCGGTTTTTCCGTTGAGCGATCAGCCGACCGCCGAAGATCATCTCAAACGTCTGATGGCAAACGAGATCGAAAGAGCGTCGTAAGTTAACAAAAAGTTATCTGGCCTTTTGATCCGATCGGGAGTATGATTGGCTTGGGAAAATATATCTTCCCGGGCACTCTCGATCGGTTTGACTGAAAAAAGGAGGAAAAGAAAATGAAGTCAAACCAAAACAAACCCAAAATCACGGCACTGTATTGCCGTCTTTCTCAGGAAGATGAACTGAAAGGCGACAACAACAGCATCCAAAACCAACGCGCCATTCTTGAAAAATACGCAAAGGACAACGGCTTTGAGCATACCGAAGTCTTTGTAGACGACGGATATTCGGGTGTCAGTTTCAACCGTCCCGGCTTTCAAAATCTCTTGGAACGCATGGAGAACGGCGAGGTCGCAACACTGATTACAAAAGACCTCTCCCGTCTCGGACGTAATTACATCGAGGTCGGTCAGTACACGGAACTGATCTTCCCGCGCTTAGAGGTTCGGTACATTGCCATTAACCACAATTACGATTCGCTTTACAGCGAAGGAAACGAACTTGCTCCGTTCAAAAATCTCTTCAACGAATGGTACGCAAGAGACACCAGTAAGAAAATCCGTGCTGTCGTCAAGGCAAAAGCCGAGCGCGGAGACAGAGTCAGTACGCAAATCCCGTACGGTTATAAACGCGATCCGGACATGAAAGGTCATCTGCTTATTAACGAAGAAACCGCGCCGATTGTGAAAATGATTTTCGATCTCTGTGCCGAAGGTAAGGGACCAAGCTTAATCGCAAACATTCTGTCGGAGAAAAAGATTCTGAAACCTACGATGTATCGGTATCGGAACACCGGTGTCACAGGAACCGTTACGGATATGGAAACGCCTTACGCCTGGAACGACCGAACGGTTGCCGGAATCCTTGACAACGAAGTTTACCTCGGTCATACGATCAACTGCCGGACGACCGTGGTATCTTACAAGGACAAGCGTAAGAAAAGCCGTCCCGAAAGCGAATGGTATCGCAACGAAAATACGCACGAAGCCATCGTAGATCAGGTCACCTGGGACATCGTGCGCAAGGTGCGGGAAGGCAAACGCCGACGCACTCCATGGGAGATAACGACAAGTACAGCGGTCTCTTATATTGCGCCGACTGCGGTTCTAAGTTGTATTTCGTACGCGGAACGACCATTAAGCCCGAAGCGTATAACTTCATCTGCAGCCGATACCGTAAGCACATGGGCGAAGCGCTATGCACCCCGCACACCATAAGAGAACAGGCGCTGGACGAGATCGTATTGGAAGAGATCCGAAGCGTGACCTACTACGCGAGAACGCACACTTCCGAATTCGCCGATTTTATCCGTCAAAAAAGCTCCGCCGAGTCGAGGCGGGAGCTGAACGCCAGGACGGTGGAGCTTGGGAAATTGGAAAAGCGGAACGCGGAACTGAACGCGCTGTTCAAACGGCTTTACGAAGACAACGTCCTCGGAAAAGTGACAAACGAGCAGTTCCGGATGCTCTCCGACGGATACAACGAGGAACAGCGGTTGATCGGGGAGGAGATACCGAAGCTGAGAGAAGAGATTGAAGCACTCAAAGCATCCGCAACGAATGTGGAGAAATTCCTTGTGATCGCCCGCAAGTATACCGGTCTCAAAGAGCTGACACCTGAGATCCTGCGAACCTTCGTTCGCAAGATCGTCATCCACGAGCGAAGCAAAAAGCATTCAAAGGATGCCGAACAGGAGATCGATATCTACTTCACCCACATCGGAAATCTCAACCGTTTCGGAACGAAAACCGATACCGCAGATCTAAGCATACTGAAAATCGCCGAATGATAAGGCAACAGAAAAGGACAGACGACCATAAATCGTCTGTCCAGTCCTGAAAAGCACGCCTTACGCTAAACATCCTTATGAGAAGGAACGTGAGCGGTTGCCTTTTATTATATCCATATTATATAGCGTATTTTCTGAAACAAACCGTTACTTTCCGACGTGGGTAAACGTCAGGTACTTTTTGAGGTTATACAGTTGATCGGAGAGGTCGACTTTGTATTGCGACGGGTTGACGAGGCGGAAGAATTCTTCCCAGAATTCGCTGCGGACCAGTTGCGAATAGGCGGCGATTTCGCTGACGGACGGCGAGGTGTACACCTGTTTGCCGTCGCGGAAGACTTCCACCATCATGTTGCGCATCGAGTATTCCGTCAAGGTCATCTTTTTCCATGTTTCCACAGGGTGAAAAATGGTCAGCGGTTTGGTCGTGTCAAACGTTTCGTTTTTGAGCGCGATGAGGTCGGCGACAGCCATTTTGTCCTTGTTGTATATCCGATAGGTCGTCTTGATGCCGGGGTTGGTTATTTTTTCGGCGGTATCGGAGAGTTTGATTTTCGCTTCCCATTGTCCGTCCACTTGCAACGCGGACATTTTGTACACGCCGCCGAGCGCGGGGACGTTGAGAGAGGTGATCAGTTTTGTGCCGATGCCGTACGAGTCGATTTTTGCGTTCTGTTGATGCAGTGAAGACAGGATGTATTCGTCGAGGTCGCCGCTCACGCAGATTTTGCAGTCGGAGTGTCCGGCGTCGTCGAGCATTTTACGCGCTTTTTTCGTCAGATACGCGAGGTCGCCGCTGTCGAGGCGGATACCGATCGGTTTCAACCCCTTCGCTTTCATTTCGTCGAACACCTTAATTGCGTTCGGTATGCCGCTGTGCAGCGTGTCGTACGTATCCACAAGCAAAAGCGTATTCGTCGGATAAATGCGCGCATATTCGCGGAACGCTTCCAATTCCGACTCAAAACTCATTACCCAACTGTGAGCGTGCGTGCCCGAGCACGGCACGTCGAACATTTGGGCGGCGAGGACGTTTGACGTGGATCCGCAGCCGCCGATAACCGCCGCGCGCGCGCCGTAAATGCCTGCGTCCGGTCCCTGTGCGCGGCGAAGACCGAATTCCATGACGACGCCTTTGGCTTCCTTGCAGATTTTGAAAGCCTTGGTCGCGATCAAAGTCTGATGGTTGATGATGTTCAGGATCGCCGTTTCCACAAGTTGCGCTTCGAAAAGGGGCGCGGTGACGGTCAGGAGCGGTTCGTACGGAAATACGATTTCTCCTTCCTTGATCGCGGAAATCGAACCGGTAAAACGGAAATTTTTCAAACGGGTGAAAAACTTTTCTCCGAAAAGGTTCAGCGAGCGAAGATAATCGATATCGTCTTCGGTAAAATGCAGGTTGTTGATGTAGTCGACGACTTGTTCCAGTCCGGCGCATACGGCAAAGTCGAGATACTCTTTCGGACGGTAAAACACGTCGAAGTTCGCCATGGTGTCGGCTTTATCCGTTTCCAGATAGGCGTTCATCATCGTCAGCTCGTACAGGTCGGTAAGCAGTGTAAGATTTCTCATTTTTTTCCTTCCGTTTGTTTTTTAATATTCCACCTTGGTGGCTCCCGCGTTGCGAATCGTGGTCGGGAAAACGTTTTCTTTTCCGAACAGTCCGTTCATGCGCTTTACGTATTCGTCTTTGTCTTCGGAAGAAACGAACGTCAGAATGGTGCCGGCAAATCCGCCGCCGTGAATGCGGCTTGCTTTGACGGCTTTATCCCGTTGCACGAGGCAAAGAGCGTAAGGGACGCTTTGCTCGGTGTCGCCTGCCGGATAGCAGTTCTGTAACAATTCGTAACTGGATTTTCCGCTGTCGGATACGATTTTCAAAAAGGCGTCCCGATCGGAGTTTTTCAGAGCGACGCACGCGTTTTGCACCCGTTTGACTTCTTCAAAGAAGTGTACCGCGCGCAAAACGGCTCTGCCGCCGAATTTTTCTTTAAGTGTTTTTACGTTTTTCCAAAATTCGTTTTCGTCCGTTTCGATCAGCGTTTCTTTGCCGAAAAACCCGGCGATAAGATTCATTTCCGAACGGATGGCGGCGTATTCTCCCGTCAGATTACAGTGGTCTCCGCCGCAGTTGATGATGACAAGCCATAAGTCGTCAAAATGCCATTCGGCAGCCGAAGAATCGGGAAAAGGTTTCCGAAAGTCCATATAACTGATGCCGCCGCGTGCGATCGTCAGTTGGTCGAGTAAGCCGGACGGTTTGCCGAAAAAGACGTTTTCGGCGTATTGACCGATGACGGCGCATTCGGTAAAAGATATTTTGTTATCGTTATAAAGCGCGTTGAAGATTTCGCAAAGCAGAAGTTCGAACGCCGCGCTCGAACTGATGCCGGCGCCTTTGAGAATATCGCTTTGCATACGGGCAAAAAAGCCGCCCACCTTATAACCGCGGTCGATAAAACCTTTTATTATGCCGGCAAGAATGGCTTCGGACGTACCGAATTTTTTTTCGTCCGGAGTCGGATCGTCGAGGCTGACATAAAAAGGCTCGAAACCTTCGCTTTCGACAGAGACGGTATTTTTATCCCAAGGCATAACGGCGCAGGCGATGTCGATCGATACGCTGCCGCCTATGGCGCTGCCGTGGTTATGGTCGGTGTGGTTTCCGACGATTTCCGTTCTGCCCGGAGAAGAAAACAAAAAGACTTTTCCCGTCATGTTTTCGGTCAAAGAAGAGTATCTTTCGCAGACGTTCGGGAAAGAAGCGGCAGGGTAAAGATTTTTGCACGTTTTTTGAAAAACGGCACTCTTTTCCAAAGTTTCTTTTTCTAAAATTCTTGCCATAATTCGCGTCCTTGTGATATAATGATATAAATTTTTATAAAGAGTATATCACACTATTTAAGCGCAATGCAAGAATTTTCATGTAAAAATGATAAAACGAAGAAAAAAGGGGTGATTTATATGGACGCAAAACGAATCGAGGACTTGCTGGTATATGCGGGGAACGAACTGTTTTTAAGCGAAGAAGGACAGGCTTACGCCCGTAATCAATTGTTGGAACTTTTGCAAATCGAACCGTCGGAGGGGAAAGGCGAGTATCCGAAAGATATTTTTTCCTTGCTGGGCGAAATCTCTTCGTGCGCCGTGAAGAACGGAGTTATCGAAAGCGGAAACGAAAAAAAGTTTATCGATAAATTGCTCGGCTTTATCATGCCGTCGATAGATGACGCGGCGCATACGTTTATGAGGTTGCACCGCGACGGGAAAACCGACGAGGCGCGAGACTACTTCCGCCGTCTCGCCACCGCGTCTCTGTATGTCGAAAGCGGCGTTTCGGACGCGATAGGCTGGTTCGGCACGGCAAGAATGCGCGACTTTGCGATTATGATTCCCGAAAAGAATAAAAAAACTTTTTCGGCGACTTATCCTATTTGTGAAAAATGCGTCGAAAACGTCGGCTTTTTCGGATACGAAGACGAGTCGTATTACACCAAGAGAGTCCTGCCGATCGACGCGGGCGGCAACAAATGGTATTTTTCTTATGAAAAAACAGCGTACGTTCCCGAAGAATTTTGTTTAGCATCCGCTACGCACACGGTGCGTGACAAAATAAGGCCGCTTGCCGTCATGGCGGATTTTCTCGATTATTTTCCGTCGTACTTCATTTGCGGAAGAGACGAAGAGGGCGGACACGAATATTTTTCGGGCGGACGGAGCGTTTTGCCCTGTTTTGAGTGTTCGGTCAAGGCGTTAAGTAAAAAGGACGGGGTGACGGTCGCCGCCAAGGATTGGATTTTGCCGACTTTGGAAGTGTCGGGCGAAGATAAAGACGAAGTCGTGCGTTACGCGACGGTACTGTCCGGGTTCTGTAAAAAAAGAGAGAACGCACGGTGTGCGGTTCTGGCGCGGAAAGTGGAAAACGGATATTGTTTCGACCTTATTTTCGGCGAAGAAGAGGAAGCGTCTTCACCGTACTTATACGCGGGACTTTTCGTTTTGCCGAGCGAAACGTACGACGACGTGGTTGCGCTTACCGCCGAACTGACGAAAGAAAAAATCGATTTTGCCAAAATCAGCGAAGATAAAGCCTTGGGCAAGTACTTTGACTTTCTGATGCAGACAGCCGCCGTAAAGGGGCTGAAAATGCCGGAAGAAAAAGCGCGCGAAGCAGTGCTCGGTTTTATTACGAATCAATGCGCCGAAAAACTGACGGCTTTGGCATGCGACGCCGATTGGGCGGCAATCTTTACGGAAGGCTTGAAAGAAGTATGAAAAGAAAATTTTTTCCGATAACCGTTTTACTCTGCCTGGTGACGGCGCTGTCCCTTTTTGCTTGCAACAAGAAAGGGGAAATCACTTCGTTGACGGCGAAAAACGGCACCGTTTGCGTCGCGCTCGGCAGTACGTTCAACCCGGAAAATCTGTTCGATATCGTGGGAGACGGCAAACCGGAGTATTCGGTGGAAAACACCGACGTTCTTTGTATGGAGAACGGAAAAATCAAAGCGTTCGCCGTCGGCACGGGATATGTCGCCGCCTCGTCCGGTAATTTGTACGCAAGAGTGACCGTATCGGTGGCGGATATGTATCGCGTAAAGTTTATCCCCGAAGACACGACTGTCGTATACGACGGCGAGGCGCATTTGCCGACGGTAAACGGCAAAGATTTTCCCGACGGCTCGGACGTGATTTTTTTGCAAAACGGACATATTTTTTCGGGTGCGACGGACGCGGGCGAATACGACTTGACGGCGCGACTTATATTGCCGTCTCCTTATTATGTCGAAAAAAACGACGTACCCGTCAAACTGACGGTGCGGAAAAAGACAATCGATATGAGAGACGTTTCGTTCCCGAACGCGACGTATACCTATGACGGAACGGAAAAATCGATAGAAATAACGGGAGACCTTCCGAGCGGCGTTTCGGTATCCTATACAAACAATAAAGGAACCGACGCAGGCGTTTATCGCGCCGTCGCAAACTTTGAACCGCCGGACAAAAAGAACTATAACGAGATTCTTTCGATGGAAGCGACGCTCGATATCAGAAAGAGATTTATTAACATTTCTTCCTGCGGTTTCGACGACTGCACGGTAACGTACGACGGCAAGGAACATCTTTTGCCCTCGGTCGATACGTCCTTATTGCCGACCGAAGTTACTTTCCGGTATTTTTTGGTGGACAAAAAGACCAAGACGCCCGTCGAAAAAGGCTTGTCGTTTATCGACAGCGGCGTTTATACGGTATCCGCCGAGGCGACGATAGGAGAAAAGACGTACAAAAACTATGCGTTCGTCGTCGGCGGCGAAGACATTGTCTTCAAAAAAGACAATAACGCGTACGTATCCGTAAGCGGCGTCGAAGCGCGACTGAACATAGATAAAGCCGCTTTTGTCGCCGATTATAAATGGCAGTTTGTCGGAAAGGACGGCGATAAAGTAACGTCCGTCCCGTACGGAGAACCCTTTACCGTCGGCAATGCGGACGAAGGTTACCGTTTATATATGGACGGCTCTTCTCACGGCGTTTCGGGCGAATATCCGCAGGGCGCCGCCGTGAAGTATATTTCGGGCATGATTACCAATATTTACGGCAAATACAACGTCGGAAACTATACCGTTTTCGCATTTTTTGAAATGCCCGAGGGCAGCGAAAAAAATTATTATCCTTTGGAAAAAATACCGTATATTCTCAATGTCGAACAAGCGAGTTACGATTTTTCGGGCGTAAAGTTCGAGTATCCCGTGCAAAAAGCCGAGTTCGATTCCGAAAAACACTATGACGACTTTGCCGTGACGGTTTCCGACGACGATTTTTATAAAGACGTTTCGGTCGAATACAGATATACGCTTGACGGAGCCAATATGGGGAAATGGGCGGCAGGCAAAGTGTACCACGCGGGCGTTTACGAAATCTTTGCCGATTTTACTTTGCTTCTTCCCGATAAAACGCAATACAAAAAACCGTCAAGCAAATCCGTCCGTTTGGAAATAACAAAAAAAGAAATCGTCTCGGATACGACGTTTTCTTCGTATCAAACCACTTTTGACGGCAAAAAACATTCGGTTTTTGTCATGGGGACGCCGCCCGAGGGCGTACGCGTCTTATATTCGGACGGTAAAAACGAATCGGATACGCCTTTGGAATATGAAAATGCCGGTACATACGTCATAACGGCGACGTACTTTTATAAGGACTGGGCGGTTTATGACTACATAATCCGCACGAAAAACGGAATCAACGAGCAGAAAGCGACGTTGACGATCGATAAAGCGAAGTACGACGCGGTAGACGTATCCCGCTACACGCAAGCGGCTTCGTATACCTTTTCTCCATCGCTCACGGTGGGCGATATCGTACTTACCGATATGGAAGAGGGGGTTCGCTGGCAAACGCCCACCGCGCCCGTCGTGCTGATATCGCGTGATGAAAAGGCGCATACGGGGACTTTTTATCCGCTTGCTATTTACAATAGGGACGCGGTCAACTATGAAGATTATGTTTTTTCGGTGAAAATAACGGTCGGTCAAGCGGTCATCGATCTGACGGACGCGAATATGCCGACGCAGTTTTCGCCGCGAACGGAACAAATGCCGCAGATAACTTTGCGCGGCGTCGATAAAGAAACCGCGTCTCTTCTGAAAGTCGAGGCGACGGGGGACGACTATTCCGATCTCGGCAAGCACCTTTATACGGTGACGCTTGCCGCTCGGGAGCCGAATCACTACTACATTGTCGGACAAACACGGTACGAAGAGGTCGAAGTGTATTTATATAATGCCGCCCACTTCGTTTACGCGCCCGGTTCGACCGTCCTTACTTCTTATGTGGGCGGACTTGCGGACGCGGTTATTCCCGACGGTACGACCGGGATCGGAAAAGACGCGTTCGCGGCGCAGGCGTCCTGTCCGAAATCGCTTGTTTTTCCCGATACGCTTGCGAGCGTATCGAGAGGTGCTCTATCCTCTTTGCAAAGTCTGATTACGCTTTCTATGCCCTCTCTTTCGTATAAAGGCGCGGAGACTTTGTCGGGTTTGTTTGCCGGACAAGTGCCGGACTCTTTGACGGATATAGAAATAAGAAACGATAAATCGGTGCCCGAAAACGCCTTTTCCGGATTACGATACATTGAGAAAGTGATGTATCTTGCCGAAGTGGAAACGATCGGAGCGAACGCGTTCCGCTTTTGTTCTTCTCTTGCCGAAGTTCGTTTTACCTCGGTTCCCGCAAGCGTCGGCGAGACCGCCTTTTACGGTTGCCGATCTCTTACCGACCTGACCGTTCCTTTTATCGGAAAGGTCGATTCACCAAAAACGGTCGCCTATCTTTTCGGTGAAAACAGCGGAGCGAACGAGTATTCTTCGTATCGTTTAAGTACGCTTATCGTAACGGAACAAAAGGTTTTTGCGGACAGGACCTTTGCCGGTTTGTCCGCTCTTTCCCACCTTGTTTTGCCCGAATCCGTCACGCAATTCGGCATGCGGTCTTTTGCGGATCTTACGCTTTCGCTCGATTTTTCCAAGCGGAGCATGACCGTTCTTCCCGCCTATATCTTTGCCGATTTTGACGGAAAAGTAATTTTGCCCGAGAAACTCGAAAAGATATCTTCATACGCTTTCGATGGCTTTTCCGGGGACGTCGTTTTACCCGAAACGGTGACGACGCTGGAAGCAAACGCTTTCGGCGGTTGCCGCGGCGTTGTGATTTTCGACAAAAACAGCAAAACGGAAACGATCGGCGACGGCGCTTTTTACGGCTATGAGGGCGAAAGAATCGAATTGCCGGCGAGTTTGAAGACAATCGGCAAGAACGCATTTTACGGAAGCAAACTTGTTTCCGTCGTCATCGGAAAAGACGTTGTCGTTTCGGAAAACGCCTTTCGGGAGTGCGACTGCCTGACGGAAGTCGTCTTCGCCGGGAAATCACTCGGTGACAGAGCGTTCTACGGTTGCGATCTTTTGCGTTCGGTCACCGTTACGGGCGACATGGAAAGTTTGGGTGCGTACGCTTTTTACGACTGTTTCGCGCTCCGTTCCGTCGTATTAGATACATCGGATGTCTTCGACGTGGGCGAAGGGGCGTTTTTATCCCGAAACGACGGATACGCCGTTACTTTTACGGTTCCGGACGAACTCTATTCCGACTTTTCGGAAGTTTTGGCCGTATGTTCAAACATGGAAAAGGCGCAAATAATACGTAAATAAAAATGTCTTTCGTTTGCAATAAAAAAAATATCGTTGTATAATGGATGAACGAAAAAATAAACAAGGGGTAAAAAAATGAAAAAAAGAGTTGTTCCCATCACCCTTTTGACAGGGTATCTCGGAGCGGGTAAAACGACGCTTCTCAATCACGTCCTGAATAATCAGGAAGGGTATCATGTGGCGGTCATCGTAAATGATATCGGGGAAGTCAATATCGACGCGAGTCTTCTTTCGGCAGGCGGCGTCGTCACGCAGAAAGACGATAATCTCGTTCCTTTGCAAAACGGCTGCATTTGCTGTACTTTGAAAGAGGATCTGTTGAAGCAGATCGGACAACTTGCCGGGTGCGGGAAATACGATTACATTCTGATCGAGGCGAGCGGTATTTGCGAGCCTGTTCCGATCGTTCAGACGATAGAATACCTCGCCGAAGCGACCGAAAACGGCGATTTTGATTTTAGCGTGCGGCTCGATAACCTGATTTCCGTCGTGGACGCTTGCCGTCTTGTGGACGAATTCGGCGCGGGCAAGAGCCTTTTGCGCGAAGAAATCGAAGACGACGATATCGAAAACCTGATGATTCAGCAAATCGAATTCTGTACGAAAATCGTCATCAATAAGACCGATCTTGTTTCGCGCGAAGATCTTAACGAGGTGGAAGCGGTCGTGCGCGCATTGCAACCAGACGCCGAGATGATCGAGACGGTACAGGGAAAAATCGACTTGAAAAAGGTGCTCGATACAAAGTCGTTCGATTTCGACAAAGCAAGCGGTTCCGCCGCCTGGATCAAAGGACTCGAAGAAGCCGAAGAAGAGGAAGAACCCGAAGGCGAAGTCCTCGAATACAATATCTCCACGTTCGTTTATAAACGTCGCAAGCCGTTCGATACCAATAAGTTTTTGAATTGGGCAAACGATAATTATCCCGAATCGATTATTCGTTGCAAGGGCGTCGTATGGATTACGCGCCACCCGAAAGATATGTTTATGTTCGAGCAAGCAGGAAAGCAAAAGAATTTAAGTAATGTCGGTCCGTGGGTAGCGTGCCTGCCTGCGGAAGAACAAAAAGAAATTCTGACCTATAATCCCGACGTCGCAGCCGAATGGGACGACGAAGTGGGCGACAAAATGGTCAAACTTGTTTTCATCGGTAAAGATATGGATAAAGAAGCCATTTTTGCCGCTTTGGATGCCTGTTTGAAATAATATCGTATTGTTTCGCTTGATTTTTGTCGGATAAATTGATAAGATAATTGCTATGGAAACAAATGAACGGGAATTGACCGTGCTTTATGAAGATAATCACGTGATCGTGGTATTGAAACCGCAGAACGTGCCGTGTTGCCCCGACGAAACGGGCGATACCGATCTTTTGACAATGGTCAAGGACTATATCAAAGTAAAATACAATAAGCCGGGCGAAGCGTTCGTCGGACTTGTGCATCGGCTCGACCGTCCTACGGGCGGCGTGATGGTCTTTGCCAAGACGTCGAAAGCGGCGGCGAGACTTGCGGAAGAATTGAAGCAGGGTGAAATGGAAAAGCGGTATTATGCCGTCGTCGTCGGAAAACCGCGCGAAAGCAGCCGTTTGCAACTGACGCATTATCTTTTGAAAAATTCTGAGAAAAATATTGTGAAAACCGTTCCGATGGCAATCGCCGGCGCAAAAATCGCCGTACTCGACTATACGACCGTCGAAGAGAAAAACGGGCTGACTTTGTTGGATATCCGTTTGCATACCGGCAGAGCGCATCAGATCAGAGTGCAGATGTCGGCGATCGGTAACAGCATATTCGGCGATCAAAAATACGGCGCAGGTAAGTCGCCGGAAGGATTTAACCTCGCTCTTTGGGCGGTCGAACTCCGCTTTATCCACCCGACGACGCGTGAAAAAATGACTTTCCGTATTTTCCCGCCGACGGAAGAAGTGCCGTGGAAGTATTTTGATATCAGCAGGCATCTTGCCATATCGATAAAAAACGTTTATTAAAAATTCATTTGCAAAAGTAAAAAGGGCTGTAAATTTTCACAGCCCTTTACTTGTAGTAAAACAAAATATATGTTAAAATAAAAGTATAATGACGTATGCGAATAAACCCGAAGATGTCGGGGTAAACGGGGACGCAATTTATTCTTTTTTGCGCGAATCGGAAGAGCGCGGAGCGGAAAATCACGGACTGATGATTATCAGAAACGGTGTGGTCGCATTTGAAGATTATTGCTATCCTTATTCGGCGGATATGCCGCATTCGATGTTCTCGGTGACAAAGAGTCTCGTTTCTACCGCGGTAGCTTTCGCAATCGAGGAAGGGCGTTTGTCACTCGATACCCAAATCGAACCGTATTTTTCCGAATATAAGCACAGAGCCAATAAAAAATGGAAAAACGTCACGCTCGAAAGCCTGTTGACCATGAGAAGCGGAAAGCGGTTTACTTTTTTGCAGGATATGTCGTACGGCGACTATGCCGCGTTTTTCATGAAAGCGCCTTTTCGCGCCGACAGCAGCTTTTTGTATAGCAATAACGACGCGTATATGGTGAGCGCTTTGTTGCAAAAAGTGACGGGACAAACCGTCGTCGATTATCTGACGCCGAGACTTTTTGAACCGCTCGGAATCGAAAAACCTTTTTGGGAAACGAACGAACAAGGCGTATGTATCGGCGGAACGGGCGTCTATCTGAAACTGTCTGACATGGCAAAAATCGGTTTGTGCTACCTAAACGGTGGGAAATGGGATGATAAACAAGTGATTCCCGCTTTCTGGACGGAAGAAGTAGGCAAGAAAAAAACGCCGACAAGCGAGAAAGGCGTCGGGTACAGTTATTTTTTCTGGTTGCGGAAAGGGGCGATCGTGATGGACGGAATGTTCGGACAGTATTGCTTTATTTTTCCGAAGTACAACGCCGTTGTCGCGATGACGAGTTGCAATGAGTCCGAAGAAGTCGTACGCGACTTGTTTTTCAAAAATTTCCCGTCGATTTTTACCGAAAAAGGGACGCTCGCAGGGGCTGAATCCCTGCAAAAACTTCTGTCTGCTCGCGGTGAGGTCGTGCGTTCGGGCGAAAGGTCGGGGTTGGAAAAAGAAATAGAAAAAAAGGATTATCGCATACAGGGGTTTTCTTCTCGTCTCGGCAAGGTAAGCGGATATAACGTGTCGGTGATACCGACTTCTCTGAACGCGACTCTCGCGCGTCGTCCCCATAAAAATATGGATCACGTCCGGTTTTCGTTCGGGGAAAACGAGTGTACCGTTACTTGGCGAGAAGACAAAGACGAGATTACGATATGCGCCGGAATGGACGGAAAACCGCGCGTGACGGACATCGTTCGGTCGAGTTATCCGTATAAAATGTGGGCGTATGCGTATTGGGACAAAAACGTTCTGAAAGCGGTCGTGAAACCGCTCAATACTCTCGTTACGCAAAGGTATAGTTTTTATTTTTGGAAGTTTGCGATGAAAATGACGACGGAAAGTCGTCCCGAATTGGGCGGTTTTTGTTCGGAAAACGCGGTAGCGGGCGGCGCAATACCGAATCTGCCCGTAATCACACCGATATTATGCGCCGATATCCGAGGCTTTGCCGGGCTTTTCGAGTTGCCCGTATATTTTGTTGCGAGGTGAAAAGATGATGAAAAAAAGAAGTTTTTTTAGGACGTTTACGCTTGTCGTTGCGTGTATTACACTGTTCGTCGGGACGTTCTTTGCCGTATGGTCGACGGTGTCGATTTCTCGGACAAAGCAGAATTTCGGCGTGCCGGATTCTTCCACGGGTACGGCTTTTGCCGCCGATCCCGAACCGGAAACGAAACTGTTTTTTAATCAAAGCGGACGGTTTAAGATCGCGTTTATTACCGATATACAGGACATTTATCCGATGAATCGGACGACAAAAGCCTTTATCTGCGAGGTGCTTGAACGCGAAAAGCCCGACCTTGTCGTACTCGGCGGAGACAATACCGTCGCCGATTATACGAATATTACGACGGAAGAAGAAAGGAAGAACGCAAGTAAAGAAGATATCGACAAATGGACCGAAGAAGTCAAAAACAAGGCGGTGGAAGAACTGTGCGATATCTTTACGTCGCACGAAACGCCCTTTACGCTTGTCTTCGGTAACCACGACCATGAACAGGGAATGGATGACGATCACCTTTTGAAATTATATCAAAAGTACGGTGGCAAGTACTGCCTTGCTTACGATCCGAATCCCGAATTGACGGGTACGGCAACCCATAATCTCGTTATTAACTCTTCTTTGTCGGGCAAAGCCGTCTTTAATTTGTGGATGCTGGACAGCAACGAATACGACGGATACGGCGACGGTGCGGTGCAGGAAGATCAGGTTGCGTGGTATAAAGAAAGACGCGACCGAATTGCCGAGGAGAACGGCGGAAAGGTTTTGCCGTCGATGTCTTTTCAACACATAGTCGATCACTGCGTGATGGATAAACTGTTTTATCGTGCGCCCTCGTTTGCGGGCAATATCGGTCGATCCACGTCGGAAGCGACCTATTGGCTCCCCTTAAAGCGGTGGTCTAATTATACGGGCGTCATTCACGAACTCGTTTGCTGCGGATATTACGACCATGGTTGTCATCAGGCGTTTTTGGAAAAAGGCGATATGCTCGCTTGTTTTTCGGGCCACGATCATATTTGCAATTATACGGTAGACGTGGACGGAATCGCCTATACGAACACTTCCGCATGCACTTTTCACTGCTACAACGAGGAGTTTTTGGTCGGGTGTCGTATCATCGATCTGGACGAATTCGATTTGACGAAGTACGTAACGAATATGCTTTACGTCACAGACTATGCCAAGGAGGATGACAGCCCGATCAATTTGTACGGCGATATGACGCAGGAAAAAGCGAAAAAACTGGAAAAGAAAAGGAACGAGCAAGAAAAGTTTTTCTTTTTACGCTGAAAAAGGGACGGATGAAAAAATGTATTCGTACGTTTGCTCGAAATGTCGGGCGAAAATGGTAAAAAAAGAGAAAAGTTATTTCTGTCCGAACGGGCACTGCTATGACGTAGCCAAAAGCGGATACGTAAATCTGATTTTGGTAAACAACAAACACTCCGCCGATCCGGGCGACAATAAAGAAATGATACTTGCCCGCGTTTGCGTAATGAATGCCGGCTATTATGACAGTTTGGCTGACTGTATTTGCTCGGTAATCGAAAATTATCCTCACAAAGCGGTGCTTGACACGGGGTGCGGCGTCGGTTCGATTATCGGGCGCGTGCACGAGCGGTTTCCCGATTCGGTCGTCGTCGGAAGCGACATATCCAAAAATGCCGCCGATCAAGCGGCAAAAAAGTATAAGGATATTTCTTTTTGCGTGGCGAGCAGTAACGATCTTCCTTTTGAAGACGAAAGTTTTGACGTCCTTATTTGCGCCTTTGCGCCCGTTTTCGACCGTGAGTTTTCTCGGGTTTTGAAAAAAGGCGGACTGTTTATCCGCGTCGTTCCGGACGTAATGCATTTGTATAAACTGAAAGAACAGTTATACGATACGCCCCGTCCGAACGAACCGGACTGCGACGAACCGACGGGTTTTGTGAAAAAGGAAACAAGAAAAGTCGCGGACGATTTTACCGCGAAAGGGGAAGCCGTTTCATCCCTTGTCAAAATGACGCCCTATTATTATCATACGAAAAAAGAAGATCTCGAACGGCTTTTTGCCAAGGAGTCGCTTACGACGAACCGCGCTTTTGAGGTGCGCGTTTATCAAAAATTATAGTTGAAAATAAAAGACGATTACCAATGCGATTTCGGCGACGATAAGCGCCAAACAAACGTATTTAGCAATTCTGCTTACGTTTTTTTGCGCCGGCGTGCCGAAATCTTTTATTTTTGTCGATATATAAATCGCCGAAAAATCAAGAAAAGTAAAGACGAAAGCGAATATCAGCATCAAAGGCAGCGCGATCAAAAAGTCGTACGCCGTTTGTTCGGTCGGCATTTTGGCGCTTGCGACCATTTTCGCTCCGCTAATCGCGCCGAAAATAAAGAGCGCGACGGACAGGACGGCAAAAACAAGCATGACAATATAGAGTGACTTCGCGTTGCTTTTTCTTTTCACGGTTTATTCCTCGCTGTGCGCTTCGTCGATTACTTTTTTATAAGGAAGAAGCATTCCTTCGAATATTATATTACCGCTCACTTTTTTGGCGATTTTCGGGTTTTTAAGGAGTTTCATTAACGCGCCCACAAAATAAAACTTGATCATCGAGCCTCTCTTTTTATGGGGCATATCGTCGTAAAAACCGTTCTTTTTATAGAAAGCGTGATCGGCGCGCATGATGCCCTGCATTTCGTAAATAAGGTCGCGAAAAATTTTCGTGCCGCCCGTTCCGTAAAAGTCGGCGGGACGAGAAACGTGCGTATCGAGCGCGAAAGTAAGGTTTTCGATCAGATCATGCAATTCTCCTTCAAAGTCGTTTTCGTCGCCGCAGACGCCGCATAAATAGTTGCCGCCCACTTCGCTTCTCGCGAGAAGGACGGTATGCAGATTCTGTTCGGCGGACAGTTTTCCTTCGACGATGTATCCGGTCGGTTTGCCCGAAGTGACCGTCCTGTGTCCGTTGCAGAACTGTCTGTCGTCATACGTCTTGAAAAGAGATCCCATCGCGTGGTTTTGAATGGTGAACGCATACAAAATAGCGTCGGCAGACTGAATTTTTTGCCGTAAAAAATCGTCGAAACGGTCGGTATAAACACATTTTCCGCTTGTCGCGCAACGCAGACACCCAAGACAACCGCCCCTGAAAGGAAAGTCGCGGATATTGACGACCGTTGTCGGAAAAGGCGCACTTTGCACAAAGCGACCGACCATTTTTTCAAGTGTGCTTTCAGGTTGACTGTCGGTTACGATAACGACTTGATTTTTGTTTGTTTTTTCCGCTTTTTGATCGGAACAGTCCGTTATGCGACACGGCACGTACGCGGTATCGATGGGCTTTTGCCTGTCGAATAAACCTTTTTCGACGGAGAAAAGCAACGAACGGAAAAAGTCTTTCGCTTGTTTTTGTCCTTTTTCGGTCGAAAGATCGCCCATGTCCTGCGACAGACCGCGGATATATTTCGCACCTGAATCGAGAACGTTTTGCCGAATAAATTCGTGTGCGGTCACATCGTAAAAATGTTTTGAGGTGGTAATTTGCGTTATTATTTTTTGGGTGAGATCGACGCCGTTTTTAGCGATAAGTTCCAAAAAGCGCGCAAATTGAGCGGGGACAAAAAAGGTGTAGACGGGGTAGGAAAAAATAATCAGTTCGGCGTCGTCGATTTTTTGCCGCGCTTCCGAAAAATCTTTTTCGTACCATTTTATTTTGCTTGCCGCGTTCAGATAGGTAAAACCGTGCGAGGGAAAAACCTTTTCCAGATACTTCGACGTTTGGAGCGTTGTACTCCATTCGCCTTTCGGACTTCCGTTAATGACCAGTATTCTCATAGTAGCAGTGTAACAAATTTTCGCCCAAAAGGCAAACGTTTGGTTATTTTTAAGGAAGTATACCGTTTTACTCCGCGTCTATGCCGTTTTGTTTCAGCAATTCTTTCGCCGCGTTATACAGCAATATTTCCTGTTCGAGACGGGTGTATTTTTGCAGTTTCCATATGCTCGGCAGCCCTTTGCATTCGTCGCCGAGCCCGGAAGGATTTTCCCCCAAATATAAATGCTTGTTCCGCGCTTTCCCGTCGCATTCCAAAGTAAAATACCCGTTAAAACCGATTTCTTTTAAGGTTTGCAGGATCTTTTTGTCGTTTACGGTTCCGCAACCGATTAAACTGTGGCTGTCTTTCCGCCCGTAATTGTCGTGGTAGTGGATAGCGTACATTTCGCTTCCGAGGTCGCGCATATTCTGTTCGGGATTTTTTTCGCAGTTTGCGTGTCCGACGTCCCAACAGCCGTGGAAAAACGGATTATCAACATAGTTGATAAATTCTTTCATATCCTTGCCCGTATTGATAAAATATTTGTTCCCCATATTGGCTTTGGTGGAGTTTTCGCATAAAATATTGACGTTATGTTTTTCGGCGGCGGGAAGGAGTTTTTCATAAAATTTCTTATTGACGGCAAACCATTCTTCTTTGGTCAGTCCCTCTTTCGTGCCAGAATGGACGACGGTGTTCGGTATGCCGAGCGCGCCGCAGATTTCTATCGAACGGAGAGTCGCCTGCACGATAAAATCGGCCTCTTCCGCGCTTTCGGAAAGGGGATTTCCCCCTTGCGAATGCGCTTGAACGAATCGCATTCCCAAAGAATCGGCGAGTTTTTTCAGTCGGTCGATTTTGTCTTTCCAGTCGTCCTGCATATAGGGGTGGTCGGGAGTAAACTCGTACATATTCAGGTCGATATATCGGAATCCCGCGTTATACAGAGCACGGACGATGTCTTCGTCGTTCTCGTATCCGTCGAAGCCGATAAAATCTCCCGTCGTCGTCGCAATTTTCATCGTTTTGTCCGCCGTCGGGTATTCGGTGCGGCGCGCGCACCCGGAAAACCCCGTCGTTATGCAGATAAGAACAAGCGGTATGTATAAAAAAGTTTTCATTTTCATCGCTGTTTTATTGTATCATATTTCCGGAAAGAACTCAACGGGTTTGCTTTATAGAACGAAAGAGGCTATAATAAACGTATGGAAAACATCGTTATCAGAAAAATCGAAGAAAAAGATCGGGATTCGTATCTTACATTGACCGAGAAGTTTTACAAAACCGACGGCGTCATGGCGGACATACCTTGCGTTTATCGCGAAAGGTGCTTTGAAGAATGTATCCGCTCGGACGTGTACGCCGAGTGCTACCTTGCCGAAATCGACAATACGGCGGCAGGATACGTCTTGCTTGCCAAGACTTTTTCGCAGGAAGGGGGCGGTTTGACCGTGTGGGTGGAAGAAATCTACGTTTTGCCCGAATTCCGCGGAAAAGGCGTCGCAAAAAACCTGCTTTCGTTTGTCATAGACGCACACCCCGTCGTCCGGTACCGCCTCGAAGTCGAACCCGATAACGAAAACGCGATCGATATTTATAAAAAACTCGGTTTTTATTTTATACCGTATCAAGAAATGGTAAAAGTAAATGAAAATCATTGACAACGGGATAGCGGTGGATTATAATAAAAAATGTTCTTTTACCGATACAAATAGAGAGACAAGTAGTCGGTTCGGGGACGTTTTTCAGAGAGTCCGGATCGTGCGAGGCTGAAAGTCCGGATAAAGCGTCGAATCGTCGAAACCGCTCTTTACAGGCAAAAGGGAATAAAAGCGGCGGATTTTATTCGCAAGTAAGGTGGAACCGCGGATAGGTATTATTCGTCCTTATGTTTTGTCGGAAGGCAAAAGTATAAGGGCGTTTTTTTTATTGTAAAGGAGAATAAAAAATATGGAAAAAGACGAAAAACTGACAATGCAGCGACATACAATGAGCCACGTTTTGGCGGCGGCAATCAAGGATTTGTACGGTAGCGACGTAAAATTCGGTATCGGACCCGCTATCGATAACGGCTTTTATTACGACTTCGATATGGAACGGATCCTCACGCCCGAAGACTTTACGGCGATCGAAGATAAGATGAAAGAGGTCCTCGGCGAAAATCTCGATATGACGAGAAGAGAAGTTTCACGTGAAACGGCTTTGGAAATGTTCAAGGATCAGCCTTATAAGGTCGAACTGATTACCGATCTGCCCGAAGGGGAGACGATCTCCGTATACGATCTCGGAGACCGTTTTTGCGATCTTTGCCGCGGACCGCATATCGAAAACACGAAGTTTTTGAGAAGTTTTGCTTTCAAAATCAACCGTGTTTCCGGCGCGTATTGGCGCGGAAGCGAAAAGAACAAGATGATGCAGCGTATTTACGTCTACGGATTCGGCGACAAAAACGAATTGAAAGAGTGTCTGCGCCTTGCCGAAGAAGCCAAACTGCGCGATCATAACAAACTCGGTCGCGATCTCGAATACTTTACCACGGTTGATTTTATCGGACAGGGACTGCCCATTCTTTTGCCGAAAGGGACGCGCGTTATTCAGTTGTTACAGCGTTGGGTGGAAGACGTCGAACAAAAACACGGTTGCGTCCTGACGAAGACGCCTCTTCTTGCCAAAAGAGAACTGTATAAGATCTCCGGTCACTGGGATCACTATCTGGACGGCATGTTCGTTTTGGGCGATCCGAACGACGAGACGAAAGAGTGTTTTGCGCTTCGTCCGATGACCTGTCCGTTCCAATATCAGGTTTATCTGACCAAGCCGCGTTCGTATCGTGAACTGCCCATGCGTCTTACCGAGACGTCGACTCTTTTCCGCAATGAGGATTCGGGCGAAATGCACGGACTTATCCGCGTGCGCCAATTCACGATTTCGGAAGGTCACTATATTCTTCGTCCCGATCAACTCGAAGAAGAATTCAAAGGCTGTCTCGAACTTGCCAAGTATTTCCTCGGCACCGTCGGCTTACTCGATAAATGTACTTTCCGCTTTTCGCAATGGGATCCCGAGAACAAAAACAATAAGTACGAAGGGACGCGCGAGCAGTGGGAAGTGGCGCAAGCGACGATGGGTAAGATACTCGACGACCTCGGCGTGGAATATACGATCGGTATCGACGAAGCGGCTTTTTACGGACCGAAACTCGACGTTCAGTATAAGAACGTTTACGGCAAAGAAGACACCCTCGTCACCATTCAGATCGATATGCTCCTTGCCGAAAGGTTCGGGATGTATTATGTGGACAGCGACGGCGAGAAAAAACTGCCGTATATCATTCACCGTACCAGCCTCGGTTGCTACGAGCGTACGCTTGCTTATCTTTTGGAAACGTACGCCGGCGCTTTCCCGACGTGGCTTTCTCCGGTGCAAGTCAAGGTTCTCTCTATCAGCGATAAATTCCTTGACTATGCCAAAAAGGTCGAAGACGCCCTCTTTGACGCCGGTATCCGCGTCGAAAATGACGAACGGAACGAAAAAATCGGCTACAAACTCCGTCAGGCGATTACCGAAAAAGTGCCTTATTGCGTGATTATCGGCGAGCAGGAAGAAAACGGCGGAACCGTTTCCGTCCGCGAAAGAGGCAGCAAAGATACCGTGACGATGACGGTGGACGAGTTGATTAACCTGATACTCGAAAAGAACAGAAAACACCTGTAAAATACGGCGAAAAAAGGTAAAGTCCGAAAAAAGGCTTTGCCTTTTTTTATAGGAGGTAAAAATATGAGACAGGACGGCAGAAAAACCGGCGAATTGAGAAAGGTGGAGATCATTCCCGATTTTACCGAAACGAAAGGCGGATCGGTATTGATAAATTGGGGCAGAACGAGAGTCCTTTGCACCGCTTTGCTCGAAGAAGGCACGATGCCTTTTCTCGTCGGGACGGGAAAAGGGTGGTTGACCGCCGAATACGCGATGATACCGTCTTCGACGGGCGCGCGGAAAAAACGCGAAACGTCCAAACCGGACGGGCGTTCGACCGAAATAAAACGTCTGATCGGGCGCGCTCTTCGGAATGCGGTCGATTACGAAAAACTCGGCGAACGCGTCATCTGGATAGACTGCGACGTTTTGCAGGCGGACGGAGGCACGCGCACGGCTTCGATTACCGGGGCGTACGTCGCGCTCGAACTCGGCGTAAAAAAATGGCTTGCCGAAGGAAGACTGACCGAAAATCCGATTGTTCATCAGATCGCCGCCGTTTCGGCAGGCGTCGTCGGAGACGAACCGATGCTTGACCTTTGCTACGTCGAGGATTCGAAAGCCGACGTCGATATGAACTTCGTTATGAACGAAAAGGGAGAGTTTATCGAATTGCAGGGGACGGGCGAGGGACGTTCGTTTACCGAAAAGGAGTTTTCGACGATTCTTTCCCTCGGTAAAAAGGGTATCAAGAAACTCATGACGCTTCAAAATAAAGCGTTGCAACGTAAATAAGTCTTTACTTTTACGAAAAATAATGTTACTATATTAGAAAAAAGGAGTGTAAAAAAATGGTAGCGTCCATTGTTATTGCGGCGGTTCTTGCGGTTGTGTTTATGTTTTACCGCGTCGAATACGCGCATAAAAGTACGGTAAACGGCGTAATCGGCACGTTTATTAAGACGTTGGCTTCGCTCGGCTTTATTGCCGTCGGTATCACGGGGCTTGTCAGCGGAGAGGGGTTCAGTCAGGGAGCGATTTTTATTCTGGCGGGACTTTTTATGGGACTTATCGGCGACCTTGTGCTCGATTTGAAGATCGTCTATGCCGGATCGAAAGAAGCGGGAATATATCTGACGGGCGGCATGGTGAGTTTCGGCGTCGGACATATTATGTATTTTGTCGGTATTTTGCTGTATCTCACGTCCAATCTTCTTGACGGCGCGAAAATCGGTATCTGTATTGCCGCGGCGGCTGTCGCCGCGTTCGCGATCATTTTCGGCGGCGAAAAGATTATGAAGTTCGACTTCGGAAAGTTTATGATTCATTCGATCGTATACGCTTTCTTCCTGCTCTTTATGTCGGCGATCGGCATTACGGCGTGGGTTGTTTCCGATAACGAACATATGCCCCTTTTTGCCATCGGCATGATTTTGTTCTTTTTAAGCGACGTCGTTTTGACAAAAATGTATTTCGGCGGCAAGGCGAACGACAAACTGCTTTGTATCGTCAATCACGCGTTGTACTACGCCGCGCAAATATGCATCGCGGCATTCATCTTTTATATGTAATTTGATTTTTTGGGAGGCATTTTTATGAACGTTTGGCACGATATTGCGCAAGACAGAATCAATGTGGAAGACTTTATTTCGGTAATCGAAATATCGAAAGGAAGCAAAAACAAGTACGAACTCGACAAGGCGAGCGGACTTCTTATTCTTGACCGCGTCCTCTATACGGCGACGCACTATCCCGAAAACTACGGTTTTATTCCGCGTACGCTCAGCGAAGACAAGGATCCGCTTGACGTGCTCGTTTTGTCCACCGAAGAAATCAAACCGATGGCAATTTGCCGTTGCTATCCGATCGGTATGATAAAAATGGTTGACAGCGGCTTTAACGACGAAAAAATCATCGCGATTCCTTTTAAGGAACCGAGTTATAATTGCTACACCGATATCGAACAGTTGCCCAAGCACTTGCTCGACGAAATCTGCCACTTCTTCTCGGTTTATAAAGAACTCGAAGGCAAAAAGACGGCTGATATCCGTATTTGCTCCAAAGAAGACGCGCTTCGTACGATCGAAACGTGCATTCAGGCATACAAAGATCACTTCCTGCCCGGCAGATAATAAAAAATGTCACGAATCGTAAACAACCGTCCTTGCGTGTGGCTTTGCGCGGCGCTTTGCGTCGGTATCCTTGTCGGGACGCTTGTTTATCGGTTTGCTATATGGATGATCGTCATACCGATTGCCGCGGTGGCAATCGGTATGCTTTTATACGGCATAACCAAGAAAGGCGGTTTTTTGTTTTTCGCCGTCGTTTTCGGTGTGGGACTTGCGGCGTTTTGCGGCGACTGTCACTTGTATGCGGAAAAGGAATTGAGCGGCGGAGTCCTTGTCGAAGCGCGCGTGGAAGCGACGGACGCCGCGAGCGGAAGCGTCGTTTTAAGCGACCTTGTCATAAACGGAAAGCCGTATAAAAACTACGGTTATTCGCTTGACGTCGAGGGCGTCTTACTGGGGGATACGGTCGTATTTTACGCCGACGTCGAGACGCATAATTTCGGTTGGGAAGACGATTATGACCGCTTTTTATTCAGTCGGAAATACCGCTATACGTTTGAAAACGTCGAAAAAACGACGGTAACGGGTTCGGAAAAGACGATATTTCAAAAAATAAGAGCGCATTGTCGGGAATTGATGGCGCAGTTTATCGACGAAGAAGCCGTCGGCACCTGTATGACGCTGCTGTTCGGCGATAAAAGTTGTTTGTCGTATGAAGTACGGGAGAATATGCGCGGGGCCGGCTTGTCGCACGTCTTTGCCGTCAGCGGTCTTCACGTCGGTTTTCTTGTTTCTTTGCTTTCGCTTATTTTTCGCAAAATAAACCTCGGCAGGTGGAAACGCTTTTTTATCTGTACCGCTTTTCTGATTTTTTACGGCTTTTTGACGGGTTTTCCCGCAGGCGTCAAAAGGGCGACGATAACGTACGTTTGTTTTTCTCTCTCCGTTCTTTTCAGAAGAAAGGCGGACGGCTTGTCGTCTCTCGCTTTGTCCGCTTTTTTGATTCTTTTGACGAATCCGAGAGAGATGTTCGACATCAGTTTTTTGATGAGCGTGGCGGCTGTCGGCGGAATCGTTATGTTTTATCAACCGGTTTACCGTTCCGTCTGCCGCGTAAAAAACAAAATCTTTCGCTATTTTTTCGGTATCCTTGCCGTTACGTTGACGGCAAACGTGTTTATTTTTCCCATTTCCTGTTCGGTCTTTTCGGGCGTTCAGATTTATTCCGCCGTGGGGAATATGTTGCTTTTGCCCGTTCTGACGGTGTTCTTTACCTGCGTCGCATGCGCGACGATCCTCGGGTGTATATACGAGGGGTTCGGGATCCTTTTTATTCCGCTCGGGTACGCGGCGCAAGGAATCGACCACGTCGCCGGCATGCTTTCGTCCTTGCCGTATGCTACGTTGTCCGTTTCGTCGCTCGGACCGGCGGCGCTCTTTTACGTATTGTTTTTCCTTACGCTCGGCAGGTTTAATCTGATGAAAGCGAAGATAAAAATTCCGCTTTGCGCCGTCTTTCTTTCGCTTATGGCGGTTTGTCTGTTTGTTTTTTGATTCTTTCGCATATTTTTTCGGGAAAGATACACGCTATACGTTGAAAAGGCAAACGTTTTTGCCCGATCGACGGAGGTTATTTTTTTTATGAAAACGGGTATAGTCAGAAGAATCGACGAACTGGGTCGCGTCGTCATACCGAAAGAAATTCGGCGGACAATGCGTATTCGGGAAGGAGAAGAACTGGAAGTGTTTGTTACCGAAGAAAACGAATTGATGTTGAAAAAATTTTCACCGGTAAAGAATTTGTACGATTTTTGCACCGAATATGCCGATTTGTTATATCGCCATACCGGTTACAACTGCTTGATATGCGATTTGAGCGGTTTTGTTACGGCGGCGTCGGATAAAAAGAATTGGGAAGGAAAGCAGATTTCGCACGCATTGGAAAAGTTTTTGCAACAGAGAAAAAGCGCGTATTTTCGGGAAGATAATTTGTCTCTTTTGCCGAACAGTCATTGTAAGAATATTGTTTGCGCGCCGCTGGTATCCTGCGGCGACGTATTGGGCGGCATACTGCTTATTTCCGACTCGGTAATGACTATGCCCGACACCCTCGTGCGCTTGCTGGAAATCGGAGGCGATTTTTTGGCGCGGCAGATGCAATGAGTAAAAAAACGAAAGGATATTTGTCGGGCGCGGGCGGACTTGCTTTCGCCGTGGTGCTCGCTAAGGTTTTGGGAGCGGTGTATCGCATTCCGCTTGCGAATATGATCGGAAGCGAGGGAATGGGGCTGTATCAATTCGTATACCCCGTTTTCGCTTTGCTGCTCACTTTGTCGAGCGGCGCGGTCCCGACCGCCGTGTCCATATCGGTCAGCGAGTTTACGGCGCGCGGCGAAGAAGAAGAGTGTAAAAAGTTTTTTTCCTCGGCGATAGCCGTCGCCGCGATGATCGGACTGGTCGGCAGCGTCCTTTTGATCGCCGTGGCGTATCCCGTTTCTTTTATACAGAGTCGGGACGCGTTTTTGGGGTATCTCGCCATTTCACCCGCGGTATTCATCGTGACGCTTGTCAGTTGTTTTCGGGGGTATTTTACGGGAAAAAACAATCTTTTTCCCTCCTCTTTGAGCCAAATTACCGAAGGGATCGTCAAACTCGGCGTCGGGCTTACGCTGACGCATTTTCTTCTTCCTTACGGCGTCCCATATGCCGTCGTCGGCGCTTTACTGGGCGTTGTTTCGAGCGAATTCGTTACTCTTCTGATTATGGCGGTCATCTTTTTCGCACAAGGTAATCGGCTTGCGTTCGTCCCCTTGTCGGGGCAGAAAGAAAACGGAAAGAAGATGTTGCGCAGAATGTTTCCGCTTGTTATTTGCGGTATGATTCTGCCGGTGGCGCAGTTTGTCGACAGCGTCCTTATCGTGAACCTTTTACGCCTGTTCGGCGTAGAAAACGCGACGAGCCTGTACGGGGTGTGGAGCGGAATCGTCATTCCTCTTATCAATCTTCCCGTCATGGTTTGCATATCGCTCGGCGTTGCGATAACGCCGCAAATGGCGGAGGGCAGGGAAAGAGGCGACGTCGGTATCATTTTGCAAAAGAGCAGTACGTCGATCAAACTTACTTTCTTTTTGGGGATACCGTTCGTGATCCTGTATCTTCTTATCCCCGAAAAAATACTCGGCTTGTTGTATAGCGGTATCGACGCCGAAAAAATCGCTCTTGCCGCTCTTTTGTTGCGTATATCCGCCGTAGGCGTGCTCGGATTGAGCGTTTTTCAGATATATTCGGCGATGTTGCAGGGGCTCGGACGGAGTAAAACGCCCGTAAAGATCATTGCCGTTTCGATGATTGTAAAACTGCTGCTGACGACCGCGCTGACGCCCTCGATGGGACTTGTCGGGGTTGCCGTAGCGGCTTTGATCGGATATGTCCTCGCCGGCGTATGGATTTTCGTTTATTTCGCACTTTTTACGCGTTTGGAAAAAACAGTTGTTAAAAATGTTAGCCTTATCCTGCTTTGCGGTGTTATAATGGGATCGACGCTTCTTATAACGACGCGGTTACAAACGGGTATTCTGCCCGTCGCCCTGATCGGAATAGGAGCGGGCGTCGTTTATTTTATTTCCGTCCTTTTGCTTGGCGTTTTTTCGACGGAAGAGTGGAAAGCGATGCCGCTGTCGTCCTTTTTTGTCAAATTGGACAAAAGAATAAACGGAGAGTGAAGACATGAAAGACTATATGAATATGACGAATTTTACCTTTGACGATTTGGTGCAGATCATTAAGGACTTGCGCGCCCCCGACGGCTGCCCGTGGGACAGAGCGCAGACGCCGTCTTCCATTAAGACGAATATTCTTGAAGAGGCGTACGAACTGACCGAGGCGATCGACCTTGCCGACGATGAAAAAATGTGCGAAGAGAGCGGCGACGTCCTTTTACAGGGCGTCTTTTGCGCCGTAATGCGCGAAGAACAAAACGGTTTTTCCGTTGACGATATGATTAACGGTCTTTGCAAAAAATTGGTCGGACGTCATACGCATATTTTCGGTAAAGATAAAGCAAACAGCAGTGAAGAAGCGCTTGCTTTTTGGGAAAAAGCGAAAGCAAAAGAGAAAAAATATGCCACTTTGGAAGATAAACTTGACAGTATCCCCGCTACTTTCACGGCGTTGCAACGGGCAAACAAAATACAAAAAACCGCAAAAAAAACGGGCTTTGAATTTGCCTGCGTTGCCGACGCCGAACAAAAAATACTGGAAGAAATGAAAGAATTTGACCTTGCCGAGGGCGACGAAAAAGAGAAAGAGGGCGGCGATCTTTTGTTCAGCGTGGTCAATGTGTTGAGAATGTGCGGTATCGATCCCGAAGTCGCTTTGTCCCGAACGAACGACAAGTTTTCGCGCCGATTCCGCTTTATGCTTGCCGAAGCGCGAAAAGAGGGGAAAGAACTGTCGGATTTTCCGATAGAAAAACAGGAAGAACTATATCGAAAGGCAAAAGAAGAAGAATGATTACATATAACGGAAGCGACCTTATTTTCGCACCGATAGCCGGATACAGCGACGCGGGCCTGCGTGCGCTTTGCACGCGCTACGGCGCAGGCCTATGCTATACCGAAATGGTCAGCGCAAAGGGGCTTTTTTACAAAAACGAGAACACTTCTTCCCTTCTTTACCAAACCGAATGGGATAAGAACACCGGCGTGCAACTTTTTGGGAGCGAACCGGATATTTTTGCCGAAGTCGTACGCTATGACGAAATACAAAAGTTTCCCGTTATCGACGTCAATATGGGCTGTCCCGTCCGAAAAATCACTTCAAACGGCGAGGGTAGCGCCCTTTTGCGCGATCCCGATCTGATATATAAAATCGTCAAAAGCATAAAGACGAATTCGGGTAAAACCGTTACCGCAAAAATGCGCGTCGGTATCGACGGCAAAAACTGCGTTAAAGAGTGCGCTCTTGCCGCGCAGGAAGGGGGCGCGGATATGGTGACGGTTCACGGCAGGACGAAAGAACAACTGTATAGCGGTACGGTCGATTACGACGCGATCGCGCTTGTCAAACAAACCCTTTCGATCCCCGTCTGCGGCAACGGAGACGTCGTCGATAAAGTAAGTTATGATAAAATGAAACAAACGGGCGTCGATTACGTTATGATCGCTCGCGGCGCGATTGGCAAGCCGTATATTTTTTCTGTTTTGCAGCAAAAAGACTATGACTTTTCTCTGTGCGAGGCGATCTCGTTTCACGTGAAACAACTTTCTTTTTTGCCCGAAAAAACGGTCGTCAATATGATGAAAAAACAAATCGCCTTTTATGTGCACGGCTTACGCGGCAGTAAAACGCTGAAAGAAAAAGCGTTCGCCGCCGAAACGCTTGTTGACTTAATAAATTTATTTTAATATATATTTTTATTTGACTTGCCTTTTTCGCTTTGGTATACTATAACATTGAAAACAGCCTCACGTAAAAGGCGATTCAAGGAGAAAAAAATGAAGGTATACAATTTCAGCGCAGGTCCGTCGATGCTTCCCGAAGAAGCAAAACTGGAAGCGCAAAAAGATTTTCTGGACTATAAAGGCAGCGGAATGAGCGTGACGGAAATGAGTCACCGCAGCAAGTGGTTTGACGAAATTCATAACGAAACCATTTCTTTGTTCCGCGAATTGATGGGGATAAGCGATGACTATTACGTTTTGCTTTTGCAAGGCGGCGCGTCTATGCAGTTTGAAGCGATTCCGCTCAACCTGCTGACTCCCGAGAAAGGAAAAGCCGATTATATTGTCACGGGTAACTTTGCCAATAAAGCGTATAAAGAGGCGATAAAATACGGCGACATCGCTTGCGTCGCTTCCTCCAAAGAAGCCAATTATACCTATATCCCCGACGTCGATAAAATCGAATTCAGAAAAGATACCGATTACGTCTATATCACAACCAACAATACGATTTTCGGCACGCGGTACACAAAACTGCCCGACGTACCCAACCTGGTAGCCGATATGAGCAGTAATATCATGAGCGAGGTGTTCGACGTCAATAAATTTAATCTTATTTACGCCGGCGCGCAAAAAAATATCGCTCCCGCGGGTTTGACGGTCGTCATCGTCAAGAAAGACCTCGTCGATAACGGTACGCCGTTGCCGTTCTGCCCGACGATGCTTAAATACAAGACGCAAGCCGACGCGAACAGCCTCTACAATACGCCTCCGTGTTTCAGTATCTATATGGCGAAATTGACGCTCGAATGGCTTAAAAAATTCGGCGGCGTCGCGGCTATTCAGAAGCAAAACGAATACAAAGCCGGGCTTCTGTATGACTTTATCGATAATTCCGCCCTGTTCAAGAATACCGTCAATCCGAAAGACCGTTCTCTTATGAACGTTCCGTTTGTGACCGGAAGCGAAGAATTGGACGCAAAATTCGTCAAAGAGGCGACCGCCAACGGACTCGTTTCACTGAAAGGACACCGTCTTGTGGGTGGCATGAGAGCCAGTATTTATAACGCGATGCCTGTCGAGGGCGTCAAGACCTTGATCGAATTTATGAAGAAATTCGAGAGCGAAAACAAATAAGAAGGGTAAAATGTACAATATTCTCAAATTAAACAAAATAAGTCCGCTCATAAACAGCGAATTTAACGCGAATTATGCCGTCAGTGACGATTGTTCCTGCCCGGACGGAATTTTGGTACGCAGTGCCAAAATGGACGAATACGAAGTCGGTGAAAAACTCGTCGCGATCGCTCGTGCCGGCGCAGGCGTCAATAATATTCCCTGCGAAAAAATGGCTGAAAAAGGCGTCGTCGTTTTTAATACGCCCGGTGCCAATGCGAATGCCGTCAAAGAACTTGTTCTTTGCGCCATGCTGCTCGCTTCGCGCGATATTATCGGCGGCAATAAGTGGGTAAATACCCTTACGGGCGACGACGTCGCCAAACAAGCCGAAAAAGGAAAAGGGAATTTTGCCGGGACGGAAATTTCGGGCAAAAGGATCGGTATCATCGGACTCGGCGCGATCGGCGTTCTTGTCGCGAAATCCTGCCTTGCGCTCGGACTTGACGTGCTCGGATACGATCCGTATATGTCGGAGAAGAGCAAAGCAAGCCTGCCCGTAGAAGTAAAGGTGACTTCGCTTGACGATATATATGCCAATTCCGACATCATTACGATTCACGTTCCTCTTTTGGACAGCACGAAAAACATGGTGAATAAGGCGGCTTTTGAAAAAATGAAAAAAGGCGTCATTCTTTTGAATATGGCTCGCGGCGGTTTGGTAAACGTAGCCGATCTGAAAGAGGCTATCGCAGGCGGAACGGTTCGGAAATACGTTATCGATTTTCCCGAAGCGGACGTCCTGAATTGCGACAATATTATCGTGTTTCCGCACCTTGGCGCGTCTACGGAAGAAGCCGAGGATAACTGCGCCGTTATGGCGAGCCGTCAACTCGTCGATTATATCGAAAACGGCAATATCGTAAACAGCGTCAATTATCCGAATCTGACGAAAGAACGCACCGGCAAAGTGCGCACCTGTATTCTGTTCGACGCGAGCAAGGTCGACAAAATCAACGGGCTCGGCGGCGATAAAAAGGTGGCGACGCGCGGCGCGTACGGTTATGCGATTATCGACGGCGACGAAGCGATTAAGCTCGAATGTAATTGCGTGAAAAAAATCCGCGTGCTGTAAAAAAATGAATTTAGTTCTCGCGACCAATAACGGTAATAAAATAAGAGAAATAAGGAGTATGTTGGGAGGTTTTCCCAACATACTTTCTTTACGGGACGCAGGCGTTTTTGCCGAAATCGAAGAAACGGGAAAAACGTTTGCCGAAAACGCCTTTATAAAAGCGTCCACGGTGGCGCGACTTACGGGTAGTTTTGCCTTGGCGGACGACAGCGGTCTGGAAGTGAACGCCCTCGGAGGCGAACCGGGCGTCTATTCGGCGAGATATGCCGGCGAAGAACACGACGATGAAAAAAACATCGAAAAACTGCTTTCTGTTCTGGAAAAAGAAGAGGACAGAACGGCGTCGTTTACGACGGTGCTTTGTCTGTGTCGCCCCGACGGTACGGCGGTGTATGCCGAGGGAAAAACGTTCGGAAAAATCCTTTTGAAAAAAGAAGGGAATAACGGTTTCGGATACGATCCCGTTTTTTTCAGCGACGACTTGCAAAAATCGTTCGGAGAAGCGACGGACGAAGAAAAGAACGCCGTCAGTCATCGTGCGCGCGCTCTGAAAAAAATGAAAGTCTTTTTGGACGCTTTGCTGTCATAAAAAGGTTTTGTTCGCCCACCCACCCGCCCGACAAAGTTTTTTACGGAGTATTCCGAAAAAGGAAACAGCAGTATGTATACCGATATTTTTCTTGACCTTGACGACACCGTCCTTGATTTCGGAGAAGGGCAAAAGCAGGCTTTTTTTGCGGCGTGCGCGGCTGTCGGCGTGCCTGTCGACGAGGCGGATTACGTTTTTTACGACAAACTGAATAAGGATTGCTGGGCGCGATACGAAAAAGGGGAATGGGACAAAAGCGAAATGCTTGTTCGCAGGTATGAGATATTTTTGGAATACAAGGGCGTTTTTGATAAGGAAAAAGCCAAGATGCTGAACGCGACGTACGGCGAAAAACTCTCTTGTCAGGGACAGTTTGTGTCGGGCGCGGAAGACGGCGTAAAGTACCTGAAATCAAAGTATCGCGTGCATATAACTTCAAACGGAAATTCCACTACCCAGCGCGGCAGACTCAAAGTCAGCGGCTTGGATAAAATTGTCGATTCGGTATTCATATCGGACGAAATCGGATACCGAAAGCCCGAAAAAGAGTTTTTTGACATTTGTCTTCAAAAGGTCGGAGTCGATCGGAAAAACGTCGTCATGATCGGCGACAGCCCGACGGGCGATATGGTCGGCGCAAAGAACGCCGGCATCGATTTTGTTCTGTTCGGATCGAAAAAAAAGTGCGATAGCGGCACGTTTATCCGTCATTATACTTCGTGGAAACAAATCTGCGATTTTTTGTGATTTTCAAGAAAAAAAGCCGAGGCTGACAAGCAGGGCGTTATTGACTTTTTCCATTGCTTTTGTGTCGAGAATGCCGATTCTTTCTTTCAGGCGCGTTTTGTCGAGCGTGCGCAGTTGTTCGGTTAGGATCACGCTGTTTTTCGGCAAGCCGCACGTCGTGTCGAGTTCGATGTGGGTGGGTAGTTTGTTTTTGCCCATCTGCGAGGTGACCGCCGCGGCAATAATGGTGGGGGAGTAGCGGTTGCCGATGTCGTTTTGTATGATCAGTACCGGTCGGACGCCGCCTTGTTCGCTTCCCACGACCGGACTTAAATCGGCATAATAGAGTTCACCTCGCTTTATCATCGTACCTCTTTTTCTTTCTTCCTACCACATACTATGTTTTCGCGGTAAAAAGGTTTCTTTCTTTTACTTACGTTTATTGCCTTTCCGATAAAAAATAAACGAAACAGCCGACTTTTTTTGCGGAAACCTTTCAAAAATTCCGCCCTTCTGTAGAGTTACAATTGATGTGAGACTGAAAAAAATAAAAGAAGAGTGATTGCCTCGTGTTAGAATAGAATCAGCAAAAAACAATTCAAGGAGGTCGAATCACTCAAATGGAGTATAACACAACTAAAAGATATTGTCCACACGAAATCAATACAAAAATGCATTCTGTCGAAACTTATAGGTTTACAAAAGACGTCTTGTATGTATGTCGAAAGTATAAAGTTTCCAAAGC
>JAZRZM010000018.1:0-3877 GCA_045601385.1 Clostridia bacterium
TACTTTCGTTATTTTCTTATCAGAGGAAAAAGTCATATATAAGACCGATTCCAAGAGTAAAAAGGCTGACGTTATCGGCATAGAAAATAAGGCCGTTCGGTGCGTCATCGGAGAGGTAGAATACCGCTTTTTTATCGTCAATAAAGATACCGTCTACGATGTTCAAAACAAGGCGTTCTTATGGAGGGATAAAGCCTATGGAAAGTAGAAAAGAAAAAGTATACATAGCCTTGACGGTTCTGTTGTCCCTTGCGTTCGTCGCTCTCGCCGTATTCGTTTTTGGGACTTCGTATCTTCGATTGGGTGAAGCGTTCGCGGACTTCGGAAAGAGTATGAAATACTATTTTTGTATGCTCTTCCGCATCCCCGGAGAATTCGATATAAGCGTCGTTCGGTATTCCGAATTACTTAATCGTGATACCGTAATTCCACAATCAAGCGAAGCGTTCGATTATCAGAGCGAAGCATACAGGCGGCTGCTTATCAATGGAAACAACTTCGCCCTATGGCGTAAGTCCACCGGTAAAACGATCGGAGAAGCGGCAAGGGTTCTGACATTGGTATTACCTATGTTGGCGCTACTATTCATCGGGATAAAACTCATCTATCAACGCCCGAATACCAAGCATAATATCGACACCAAACCCTTACGCATATACAAGACAATTATCAAGCGAACGATCCTTCCTGTACGCGACTTCATTCATGGCTACATCTCCTTTATCGGAGAGCATTTTGTTATTGTCGTTATCTGGACGATCCTATGGATTCTGAACCTCAATTTCGGTACGATCATCATTGAGTTTTTGGCGTATTATTTCTATTTTGCCATATCCTTTGACGTACTGCATATTTACACGCAAGTCGTAAAATTGTTCATCGACCTGAAAGTGTTTTTCGGTACAGTTCCCATCCCTCTTGTCGTTATCCTTGCCGTATGTATCTTTGAGCATTGGCGCCGAAAAATAGCGGATATGCGACTAAGACATTTCGAGGCACGGAACTGCGGGTTTATTAAGGAATTGCCCATCGTGTCTATGACCTGCGGTAGTATGGGCAAAAAGAAAACGACCGTCATTACCGATATGGCGCTTTCTCAAGAAGTTATGTTCCGACAAGAAGCGTTTCAGAGGCTGCAAAAGACCGACATGAAATTTCCCTATTTCCCGTGGAGCGCCTTTGAGGAAGAATTGAAAAAGTGTATGGCGCATAAAACGGTCTATAACCTTGCTACCTGTAAAGAGTTTGTCGAGAAAAAGCGTACCCGTTATGAGAAACATCGCGATGAGCGTCTGCAACTCTACGGCTATGACAGTAAACGATACGGTTTGACCTTTGATGACACACTGAAAGTCTATTCTCTTTTCGATGTGATGGAAACCTACGCGAAACTCTATTTCATCTATGTCATAGAAAGTTCGCTCCTTGTTTCCAATTATTCCGTCCGGGAAGATAACATTCTGATGGATAGAGGCAATTTCCCGATTTGGAATATAAACTTCTTTCGGAAACGTCGGATAGAAAATTCTCACCACGCCCATATCCTCGACTTCGACGTTCTACGATTAGGCAAAAAGATTATAGCCGACAATCCCAAAGCCGGCAGTTTTGAATTCGGCGTCGTCGTCATTACCGAGGTCGGGAAAGAACGCGGTAACAATCTGGAACTAAAAGAGCAGAAGAAAGTTACCGACGAAACCAATCAGAAGAACGACCTTTTCAATTCGTGGCTGAAAATGTGTCGGCACTCCGCGACGGTAGACAACTTTCCGTTTATAAAAGTCTTTACCGACGAACAAAGGCCGGAAAGCTGGGGCGCCGACGCAAGAGATCTTGCCGATATTATTCATATCGTTTCGTCCGAAGATCAAAAAATCGTATTCCCCTGTTATGACATAGAAGAAATGATAAGCGAGTGGCTGTTCAATAGTTTTGCCCGTTTATATTACGACTTTCGTTATCTTCGGGGCGATAATACGCTTCTTATTTATCTGTTGAAACAGATAACGTCGGTTCTGTTCAAACGGAACATTCGTATCTACAACAAATATGGGTATACCCGACTCTTTGTGGAAACGGAATGCGGAACAATGGACAGAAAACGTAGGCGCAAGAAATATTTCCTCTCCAACAAGAAGATTTACAGCGACCGTTTCTCGACCGACTGTTTTTCCGACTTCTTCAACGATATGGCGAAAAGATCAAAAATCGGTTTTGCCGATTATGAGGAATACCTTTCGTCGAAAGCGTCCGTAGACGAACTGAAACAGCAACATTCCTATTTCATAGAGGCTCTTTACAAGAACACCAAAGGGGGTGATGACGATGGTATATCCGGAAGCTAAAGTTTACAGCGACGGCTCCCACTACATAGCCATACCCCATACCGAAAGACCGCATAAGCCGAGAAGAAAGGTTGTGGAAGAGATCGTTGACATCATCGAACCCGAAAAAACGACCACCCCCGAATGGTGCAAGGATACGGGTTCAAATGAGCCGTTAAAGAACAATGAGAAACCATCGCAAGAAGATATCAAGAAGGATAAGATCGACGAAATAAAAGCCATTTTGGAGCCGACAACGGGGAAGAAAGCGACAAAGAAACAACTATTCGAGAAATTCTATCGGGAGAGCCAACCAATGCCGAAAAAGAGTAGGAAAAAGTACATTGTCAATCAGATGAAGCCGTACTTTCCCAATAAAGCAGAAACGACCGCCTATGTGGACGTCAACCTTCAACGAATGGTACGAAATCGCATTGCAAGGCAAATACGCCTATGGCGAAAGATCAATTTGCAGAACTTCAATTATTTTTGTACGTTTACCTACGATGGTAATAAGATGGATGAAATGACCTTTCAAAAAAAGTTACGGGACATATTACGGAATTTCAGTACACGAAAAGAATGGCGATACATCGGAGTATGGGAAAGATCGCCTGAAAAGAATCGTCTTCACTTCCACGGAATATTCAATATTCCCGACGGAACGATGCCCGGCGAGATAGAGAAAATCAGTATCTATGATACGAACGATCACAAACGGAAGACAGCAAGACAAAATACATTCTTCTTGGAAAAACTCGGTAGAAACACGTTCGACGACATAGACACCGAAACAGATCTTGCACAATCGGTACGCTATTTTTTGAAATATATGGAAAAGACAGGCGAAAAACTTGTTTATTCCAGAGGGCTGCCACAGTATTTCATATCGGACATTATGGAAGAGGACGTTGTATGCCGAATGGGTTTGGACGATAAAAAACTATTGCTCTTTGACAGCTTCAATCTATGGGACGACGGAGAATATATCGGTCCCGTCTCGTCCGAAACAATCAAGAAAATGCGCAAAGCGTCTTCATGATCGACCGAACATTTATGGGTGATTTACACGCTGAAAAAGAAAGAAAAGGATGTACAAACAATGTTAATCAAAAAAACAAAAGCGGATACACAGTCTGATTTTCAGCGCTTTCCCGAAAACATCGACTACCGTACGATTGTACGCCGACGCTCTGTTTTCAAGAAAAAGCACCACATCCTGTTCGCTCGCAATCCTAATGGCGAACGAAAAGGACGCAAGATGAAAAAATATCGTCACATAAAAAAGGAATGAGGGGGCGATTTGCAAGCGGTTCAGCGCAAACGCCCCTCTCCTTTGCGGACATATTTTCACTTGGTTTTTCTTCGTGGATTGAGTAAGGGCGTGCGCTTGGATTGGCGACGCGAAGCGGCGCCACTTGTTATATATCCAAGCGCACGCCTAACGCTCATTGACCGATTTTTACTTGTTCCGACAAGACCGCTTTGGTTGATTGTCAAACGGTCATTTACAATATAAAAAAAGACAAAAGGAGAATTAAAAATGATTTACA
>JAZRZM010000019.1:0-1597 GCA_045601385.1 Clostridia bacterium
GAATAAAGGTGCTGTTTATAAGCGAAGAAGAACGCGAGAATATAACTGATCGCACAAACGCCGGCAAAGAACATAGCGTATCTTCTCGCCAAGAACAAGTGGAACAGATAGTGATTATTGATCAGCAGTTTGCAATTATAATTCCGATAAGCGCGAATGGTGCAGAGGTCCTTTTCGGTAAAAGACGCTTCCGTTCCGCTGTCGCTCATCGTGATTTTACCGACTTTACCGTCGGCAGAATACAGGACACTGCCCACGTTCTTGCCGTGGATTTCGGCAAAGTATCTCGCGTAGGCATAGGTACGCATCTCTTCGTCTTCGATGAAGTTCATCTTCGGCAAAACGCTCGGTACCTGATAGTACGAGAAACTGCCGGCAAGTTTCAAAAGCGCGCCTTTGGTCGTGCTCACGTCGAACGACGTATTGCAGTAGTCGGTCGCGGTAAGTCCGAACCCGGCCGCGGCTCCTTGCAGGCTTGCGCCCGCGCCGAACCCGTCCACGAGATCGGCGGCTTTGTCCACCGTCAGACCTTTCAGCATGTCGGTGCTGATTTCAAATCCGACCAAACCGCTGATAACGGACTTCAAAGAACTGATCGTACCGCCGAGAAATTCGTCTTCCGCGATGCCGTTTCCGAGCGCGGCGAGCATTTCGTCCAGTCTCTCTTCGGTCAGCATATATTTGTACGCCGTGCCGCCTTTTCCGTACGCTTCTTCGTATTCGTCCGACTTGACGTACGTTTTCCAAGCCGAAGACGCTTCGGCTTTGGCGAGGGCTTTGGCGAGTTCTTCGTCGGCGTCCTTGCCTTGCTTCTTATATTTGTTTTGGGTGCGCGAAATCGTCAGAAGAATGTCCGCCGCCTGATCGACGCCGAAAACGTACGCGTCGGCGTACAAGCCGTTCGGATTGTAGAAGTTTCCTTTTTCAAGGAACCAATATTCCTTTTCGCCGTCGTCGTTCTCACGCGCCGCGCCCGCTTTGGTCCCGTCGGTGTTCTTGCTTCCGCTGCCGCTTCCGCCGATGTTATAGGTCGAGGTAAAACGGGATTGGAGCGAACCGATACTGCCCGTCAGACCTTTTCCGCCCGACCAGGGTTTGAATTCGCTGAGGTGCTCGTTATAAGTATAAATCGGCGTTTCGTACTCGACTGCTTCTTCGCTACCTTCGTATTTTATCAATACCGAAATCACTTCGTCGCCGTCCTTGAACGAAACGGTATCCTCGTCGGATAATTGATAATAATCGCGCGCATAACTTTCAGCCATCTCGTTGAGGTGCTCTTTGCTCCTTGCGTCAACGAGGAAAGTAAGCCCGATCATCAACGCCACGCTCGGTATAACCACGCACAGGGCGCGCACCGAATAGCTGCGCGTAATCAGACAAACGATAATCTGCACCACGGTAACCGCAAGCCACATCAGAATAAAAATCTTTACGGTGTCGTTGACCATCGATTCGATCTTGCCGGGCGAGACCAAACCGAGGAAATACGAACTCTGTAAAAACAGGATGAGTAGCAAGGGAAATCCCGCCAGATAGGCTATCGTCTTCAAGGTACGAAACAGATTGTGCTTCTTTAACGCTTTTTTCGCATCCA
>JAZRZM010000020.1:0-9735 GCA_045601385.1 Clostridia bacterium
ATTCTCCGAAAGAAAAGAAACTCTTGCAATGTCACGGAGATCGGAATAAAAAACCGGACGATATGACGATGGAGTTTATCAATAAAAAATGGCTACCCTATGCCGGGAAACAACTAAAACAAATTGCTTAAAACAAAGGAGGCAACGTGACGTTGCATCCGATAGCAAAATATAATCATTTCAAAAAATAAAGGAGATTCAAATACTATGGAAAACAATTATTTCAGAATTACCGGGCACTACCCCAAAGAAGACTTCTGTTTCATTATCGACTGCTACGGAATGTTTGAAAAGCTGTGGCAGTTCAGCGTATACGTACGGGACAAAGGAATAACTGTCCTTGAAGTCTCAAAAGACGGCGTCTTTCTCGACGGGAATATGGATCGCGCCGAATACGACAAAGAAAAAGTGATCCTGCGAGCGACAGAAAAAGGTAAGCCCGATTACGTACCATACGAAATGGACGGCGTAACCTACAAAGCCATTAAAGTCGGCGCCTGTATCTACGTGCCGGATAGAGCGATCGTAATGTAGAAAAGAAAGCCGGGAGTGAGCTTTATTCGCTCTCGGTTTTTTTGCTTTTTATCCGAAATAGTTATTTCCGTAAAATTGTTACAATAAAAAGCATTAGATACAGTATATAAAATGCGATAAGAATATGAAAAATTAAAGAGAATATAATTCTATTTTTGTAAAAATGCATTAAAGTCTCTAACGGCTAACGACAATAAATGTTTTTTCGTATAAGAAACCGTTTCGAGGATTTCCGGCTTTTTAGTAATAAGATTATTTCTTATTTCTCCCCAACAATACCCCGTTCAGTTTCCGCAAAAATCCATACGCGTCTCCATGTTGCAAATGTCCCCGATAGCTGACGGAAACAGCCGACATTTCTTCTCGCGTCACTTCTCCGATATCGTACAAATATCGCTTGTATTTTACCTTTTGAAGTATCCTTTTTTTCGTTTGTTTGAGCGGTTTTTGTACGATTTTTCCGTTCTCACCGTAAAAGAAATGCCATCCTAAAAAATTGATACCGTTCTTCACCGCGCAAATCTGCGTCTTTTTATTGGGATAAACTTTGTCGCGGACGATCATATCCTTGATCTTGTCCAAATACTTTGCGCACTTTTCTTTCTTTTCTCCGCAAAGAAGTATCATATCGTCCATGTACCGAAGATAATGCTTTACGCGTAATATCTCTTTTATGAATCTGTCTACGTCGTTCAGATACAACAGCGCAAAACATTGGCTCGTCTGATTTCCCATCGGCAAGCCTTTATCCTCTTCCTTATTATAACTGTCGATTATATTGTATAATAGACCGAGAACATCGTCCGTTTTTACTATCCTTTCCAGTTTTTCTTTCAAAACCGTATGATCAATGCTGGCAAAATACTTCCTTACGTCGATCTGAATAAAATATCCGCTACTTCCGTATTTTTTATAATGTTCCGTCATAAAATGGCGGAGTCTCTTGATCGCAAAATGAGAGCCTTTATTCTTTCTGCAAGCGGCATTATCGTAAATGAGGTGCCGATCGAGGAGCGGCGTAAGGAAATTGTCGCAAAAAGTGTGCTGTACGATTCTGTCCCGATAGGGTATAGCCTGTATCTCTCGCTCTTTCGGATCGTAAATCATAAAGGTATGATACCTGCCCACTTGATATTTTTCGTACAGCAAGTCGTAATGAAGCGCCCATAGGTTTTCGGATAAGTGCATCTCGAATTCGATTACTTCTTTCTTCCAGCGTTTCCCCAACCGCGCCCTGCGATGCGCTTTATAAAGGCTGTCAAAAGATATTATTTTGTCAAAATCAGTCATATTATTCCAAACAAAAAAAGACTGTCGGGGGCTTGCGCTCAATGCCGTAAAAGGGTAAAAATTTTTTTTACCAAACCGTCACGACGTCCGACAGTTTGTTTTCCCTCCCGCATGGGCGGGAGATAAGGAAAGGATCCCTTTGTTTCAAGAATCGGTCTCGGGTCCTTACCCGTAGATAACTGCCTTTTTCTTTTATCGATATTCTTCGATAAAATAAGAAACAAATCAGGCACCACGCCGTTATTCGTATTATTGACGTTGTTGTTGTTATTGGTATTGCCGTCGTTGTTGACGTTCCTCGCGTTGTTACTATTGTTATAGTTCGGCGAGCGGAGCCACCAATAGCCCCGAAGGGGCGTACGGATAACAGTTGCTGTTGAATAACCCTTTCCTCGCATGCTACCGAATCATCGGATCATACGCGTTTTTTATCGCTCTCTATCCATTTCCGTAGATAAAGCAAACACTCCGCTTGTTCTTTGGCAATAAACTCGTATTGCTTAAAAAGGATACACTCTTGTTCGTAAGCAAGCTGTGCGAAAGTATCAAGTAATATCAATTCTTGCTCCGCTTCCTTTTGGTGCAGTATCCTTTTTTCGCTCGGTATCGGCTCTATATTGGCTAATTGGATATGCTCTAATACATCCAGTATATAATTCTGCAAACGGACAACCAAAGTGAATCTGAACTTTTTCGGGCTCTTCTCCGTCACCGTAATAATATACTTGGCGAGGTCTTTCGCTTTCGTCATCACAAAAAGATCGCTCTTTTTCCTTATGACAATATGCGGTACGTATTTTGGCTTTTTCTCGGTTTCCATTTTTCCAAAAAAATTTTTCGACCTCGCAAGCGAGGTACCCCTGTCAGTCGTCTTTCGCCTTCCCTCGCGGAGGGGCGTGAATACGCTTTCCCTCCGCTTCGGGCGATAATACCGGATTGTTTGAAAATTAACCCTTTATGCTTTTTACGTATAATGCATGTATTTCCCCCAAAAATTTTTCCCGATTATTAAGAGAGTCTAATTTTCAAAGCAGGCACCACGCCGATAATCGAATAATTGACGAAGATGTAGTAATCGGTAATGCCGACGAGGTCGACGCCCCACGCGGTGTAACTATAGCAATAGTTCGGCGAGCGGAGCCACCAATCGCCGTTGCCCTTATAAACGGTGTTTGTACTTGTGTACGCGCCCTGCGCTTGCGCATAATCGGTCGTTTGTTTCCTTCTGACCGTATCATACGCGCTATAATCGGTACTGAAGCCGTACGCGCTCTTGGTTACTTCTTGCTCACTCAGAAGCCATACTTTGTCCTGTGTGTTTTCGCAGGCATAAGTGTTATTTCCGCTGTTCCACAGTGTTGCGTTATTGTCCGGGTTGGTGCTTCTTGCGCTGTTATCCACCGTTACCGTCTGTATCAGGGCTTTTTGTAGGTCGTTGAATGCGGTATTATAGAACGTTTCGTTCAGCCACTTGCGGATATTCGATAAAGCGTAGTTGTTCGCATAGCCCGTTCCGCCGTTGTGGCTGAACGAAGAAGTACTATCTGACGGATAATACTCTTGGCTGTCGATGATCATCTCGCAAAGGATCGTCGCATAGCCGCCGCTTTCTTCTAAGATACGCCACTTGATCGGTTCGTACTTGAACCAATATACGGTGGACGTAGAATAGCCGTTGTCGTCTTGATAACTATTGCCCGTCGAACTGCTACTTGTCGTATAATACGGTCTGTAACTTGTGAAGTACACGCCGCGGTACTTTTCGCTATTGTAGGTCACGTCTATGTACCACATGTAGTCGGTGGTGTTGCTATCGCTGATATAGTACTTATAGGACGTCCAGCCTTGCTTGTTGCTACTCGTAGGCAGGGTGCCACGCAGATTATTCAGCGCGCTTTTTGTCGCGCTGTCCGTCACTTCCGTCTGCGGATAGGTGCCGAACAAGATATAGTCGCCGCTTGCGCTCACATTACCGCTTCCGTCCACTCGCGTGTATACGTCGCTTGTATATTCATGTACATTCATTACCTCGCGCAAAGTCAATAATTCCGTAGAGAAATTCGATCCAACATTCAGCAATTTACCGTTTGTTTCACTTGTTATATCGGTATAATAACTTTGATAAGAAGAACTGGTAACCACCGACGTGATAATATTTTTTGATTTTAGTAAATCAATCATTGCGCTCATAGAAGACACGCTATAATTATTATTCGTCTTGTAATTGGCGTCTGTTACCACGATATAAAAAACACTTGCACCGGGGCGATAATCCAAATCGTAATATGCCATAGCCAAAGCGTCGATTACGGTCTCCGGCGTATCGCCTCCACCGTCGACTGTCAAATTGGAGATTTTTGTTTTAAACTTGTCGACATCCGTGTACCATGGATTTACCCCGTCATAATGAATTTTTGTTGAGGAATTGCCGTCACACGTTATATCTCTGTACTCTACCAACGAATATCTCACAGACAAGCCATCATCATTCAGCGCCTGCGTAAAGGCTTGAATACTGGATTTTGTCGTAGAAATATATCCGGACATTGAACCGGTAGTATCCACGATAAAGACGATATCAGCCGTAGAATAAAGCGTCTCCGATAAAGTCAGCGTAGTCGATATGCTTGTCGTAATACCGGTCGCGAACAAATAGCCTTCGGGGATCGTCAATGTCCCATGAATCGTTTGTAAATAGGTCACATTCGGATTATAATCGGATTCCGTCCATGTAGCAGAAACGTATTTACTGCCTTTTTCCGTTGTAATTTTGATCTGTGAGGGTAAGCCCAATTCTTTGAAGGGCGTACCTATCGGTAAGACGCCGATGTTATATTGTTCTATTTCCGTAATCGTTTCACTAACGAATACCGTAGCATTAACGGAAGAACTGACAGCAAAGTTATATTGCAATGTCGTCAATGTGCCGGAAATAATCTGCGCCCCGTAAGTAGTTTTGCTATAGGAAGAAGAAGACCAAACTACATCAAACCGAATACTTGCACCCGATTCGGATGTACATGTTACTTTTGTCGGTAAAGCCAGTGAAGAATAAGCCGTATTGTAAGCAACATTTCCCAAAGTAATACTTTCTACGGACACTATTTTTATTCTGTCGTCACAACGAGTACATTTTCCATCCACATAATCATGTCCCGTAGCCGTCAAAACCGTCTGCGAAGCCGTTATATCTATCGTGCAGGCGCTGTCTTGATAATATTTTTTACATACGGTGCAGTACCAATATTCGATATTGCCGTTTTTTAAGCATGTGGCGGATTCTTCTTCGATATGCTCGAGTTCGTGCGATTTTGGAATTATGACATTACTCAAAGTCGTTTCGTCGGTAAAGGCTATATCGAGATAATATTTTTTACAATCGGCACAATACCAATATTCGATATTACCGTCCGCAGTACATGTCTTTGCTTTCGCTTCAAAGTGAGTAATAGTATGTCCCATTGCGATAATGGTTTGGGCTTGCGTGATTTCGATTGTGCATGCGCTATCGGAATAGTACTTCTTACACTCCGTACAATACCAATATTCGATATTACCGTCCGTAGTGCAAGTCTTTGCCAAGTAGGGGACATGTTCGAGAGTATGTCCTTTGGAAATAACGATATCCGTTTCCGAAATTTCATTTTTACATGCGCTATCGGAAAAATATTTTTCGCATTCGGTACAGAACCAATATTCGATATTGCCTTCTTTGGTATGGTTTGCTTCTATTCTATCGTAGTGCGTCGCCGTATGCGGTACCATATCGACGTAATTATCACGATATTCTCTTTCGCAAAGAGCGCAAACGTGACGAGTATAACCCTTTTCGGTACAGGTAGGCGCCACAACCACGCCTTCTCCATACTCGTGAGAACAGACATCCTGACGAGACATTGCATATACTATCAAATCGTCATATACGCTCTTGGAGTAACTGAGCGTCTGATAACGATAGACATAGTTATGTTCCCAAGTCAAACCGGACAAAATAACCGTGCCGCCTTTTTCGCCCAAAGAATACTCTACCAAAGTAGGATTGCCATTACCGTCTTGCAGAATAATCGTCGCATCCGCCGGCAAATTCGTGAAATATGTGTGACTGGTATAATTGTGATAAAGCATAGCATCCGTTAATTCTTCATAATCGGTTAGTTCTCCGGTCACAATCGGATGCGACTTATCGACAACGTAATTGTAATAAGAATAGTAATTATTTTTTGTTACCGTCCCGATTAATTGAGAAATAGATCCGTTTTGCCAGCCTTTATCGCACGCACCATATACGAGGGATCCGCCATCTTGAACAAACTGCGACAATTTAGCCGAGCAGTCCGCTAAATTATTATACGTGGACGTCGCTTGATCGTTGGCGATATAAATAACGCCGTATTCAGCCAAATCATACGTCCCTTTCAATTCTGACGACGTAACCAGATTCCAACCGGCGATATATCCGTCGGCGACCAAACCGTTCAGCAATACGGCGTTTGTATCCGTACGCCACGGAGACGTATCCTGGACCAATAATACGTATTCGCCCTCTCTCAGTTTTTCTATATCAACCGTGTAACAATCACCGCATTTATCGCAGGTATAGGTCATAACACCGACTTCGGATTTCGTAGCCTTCTTTGTTACCGCCCCGACATAGTTATGACTGCCCGGAATAATATTTTGATAAGTATCCGAACATTTTGTGCACTTATATTCGATGTAGCCGTCCTCTGTACAAGTCGCTTCTTTTCTGCCGTTTTCTTGGTAATTATGCTCTCCTTTTGTAATGACATCATAGGAATAAGAGCATCCGTCGTTAGCGCAGTAATGTCTTATAACACCGTCTACCGTACAAGAAAGGACCTGGACGACGGTAGTCTTCATATTATGCTTTAACGCAGGATAATACACATAGCCTACTTTTCCGCAACGGCTACATATATCATAAGCGGAATGTCCGCTTTCGTTACAAGTCGCTTTCTCTTCGCCGACATGTTCAATAATATTATGGCTCATCGGTATAATCGTCCGCGCCACGATTACTTCGCCGCAAACCGAGCAGTGACTACCCGCAGTCAAACCGTTTGACGTGCAAGTCGCGGGGATCTCCGCGTCGATAACGACGGTGTGCGTATGCGGTGCGTCCGGATCTTCGCCCAAAAGCCACTCTTTCATCTTAGCCAAATCGTCAAAGACTTTTGTCTTGGCGCCTGCTTGTCCGATATCGTAGAGGGAGAGCAAGAGATTACCCTGACTGTCTTCGAGATTAACGCCGATCGTCGTATACTCGTTATATCTCCAGATACCGTCCGAGCCTTGCTTCAAAGAGAACGTATTGATCCAGTCGGAATTAAGACCGGTATAAAGGATATCCGTACCGTACGACAAATAAGGAACGTACACGGCGAATTCGATATTGGTACCGGTACAAGCGATACATCTGCGCCACATTGTGGAATCCTGCGTCAGATATACGGCGACTTTATCAAGCTGCGCGCCCTCGTTTACATACAGGAGTACCCCGTATTCGTTGATAAGCTCCGGTCCGTACTTCGACACGATATCGGACACCAAAAAGTACATGCCGTAAATAGGATGATCTGACGGAGTCACGTTATCGATAAACTTTTCGCCGCAGTCCTCGCATACGCCGGCGACAAAGCGGTGACCTTTTTTGGAAATGACGACGGTATCAGTCGCAGAGCACTTTATACAAGTAACGGTTTTTTCACCGTCTTCTTCGCACGTAGCCGCCTTGGTGACATGACCTTCGTCCCACTCGTGCCCGGCGGGAATAACGACTTTTTCTTCCAAAGAGCACTTGGAACACGTCCTGGAAATTTCGCCGTCGGTGGTGCAAGTCTTTTCTACGGTGACCGTTTCGCCCCATTCGTGACCGGCGTAAATGATATCTTGTCTTTTAGCGGTACACTCGGTACAGCAATATTCCAAAAGTCCGTTCTCGGTACATGTCTTTTCTGTTATTACCGTGCCGCCGTCCCATTTATGACCGCTCGGCTCGATATAATTATCGACATATGTATGTCCGCAGGAGCAGGTATAAGTGGTATAGCCCATCGTCACGCAACCGGGCCGGGTAACAACGGCGGTATAATCGTGCTCGTGAATGGTTATTTCATATCCGCATTCGTCGCACACATTATCATAGCCGAAGCTGTGCCCCGTCGCGTACCATACTTGCGTTTTTTCCTTTTCACATACGCTACAACGATATTTTTCGTAGCCGTTTTCGGTACAAGTACAGTCCTTTTTTTCAATCAATTCGTACGAGTGACCACCGGACTGTTTGATTGTATCCGCATAAAGAATTTCTTGTTCGCAAAGAGGATCGGTAAAATATTTTGAACAATGGGTGCAAGACCAATATTCGATATTACCGTTTTCGATGCAAGTAGACGCTTTTTCCCGATGAAATACCAACGTATGCGCCGTGATTTTTGCGATATAATCATGGAGCCATATCGCGTCGTCCGAATTGATCATGCCGTCTTCGGTATAGTCCCGCAAAGGCTGTTTTTCATCAAGCGGATACAGGTCGTCGCCGAAAAAGATATTAAACAACATATACTCGGCGTCGTTTTCATCCAATATACCGTTGCCGTTATAATCGCCCTCGTAATATCGAACGTAGCCGCACTCGTTACAAACGTTATCTTCGGCGTTTGTATAGACGTGGACGTGGATATCTTCGGCAAAAGACACTTTCGCCACCTGTTCGCCGCATATCCCGCAATAAGCGGAAACAGCGATAACGAACATAAGCATTGCCACGATAAAATATCGTACGGATATTTTTTCTTTGTTACTTTTCATTTTTGTCCTCCATTTTTTATTCGTTTACAGATAATTCGGTTTTTTCTACAGTAATTTCGTAAATATCGCTTGTTTCTTCGTCTTGCACAAAAACTTTGCACATGATTTCATCTTTTTCAACCGCTTTTTGCGCTTGCAAAGTAAATTTAAGAATAGTTTTATTGACATCCGTCGCCGTCTTCCAAGCGGACGCGGCGGTACCCTTTTCGAGGTCTGCTCCCTGTATCGACGCGTCGGAAGAATATAGCCACACAATATCGGTCAAAGTGAATATTTCATCATTATAGATTGCCTCAAAAGCAACAGCCTTGGTCATGTCGACGTTATGCAATTCCACAAATACGGTAACGCTTTCATTAACAGATATTTCTGCCGTATCGACGCTCATTTTTGCCTGCAAACACGGTATTGCTTCTTCTTCCGTTATTTTATCGCAAATGGTACAATATTTTCTTCTTAACCCTTCCGTATCAAACGTAGGTTCGCTGACGACAATCCATTCGCCCGATTCGTGTCCCGGGCAGGGAATAACGGTAATCGGACAAGCGTCAATAACGAGTGGTAAATTCTCCGCCGAATCGGCTTTTTGAACCATAATATCGGCTTCTACGTTTATTTCGGACGTTTGGAGCTTTGCACGCAAAGTGAAACGGAATACTTCCGTGTTGGGATCAATCTCTGTTCTCCACGCAGCAACGCTTTGCAAAGTATTCATGTCGACAGTCTGAATAATAGCTTCGCCGATAAGCCACTCGGCACTGACGACTTCGAATATATCTGAATCGAACTTAGGCGCGATAGCGAGCGATTTAATCGGCGTATAGCCCGATACTGTTATTGTAAAGGTAACGGATTGCCCCTCGTAAACGGTATTCTTATCGGATCCTATTTCTCCCGAAGAAGCAGCGTCAATTATGGTAAGTACCGCCGTCATATCGACTATTTCGTTATAGTTATCCTTATCATAATCGAATATCGCCGTTGCCGTTACGCTTCCGGCATTCGTGAGTTTGTTATTTTGATAACTGACCGTAACTCCGTTCGGCAAAGTACCGGTAATAAGAATCTCTTTTTCTTCGC
>JAZRZM010000021.1:0-12488 GCA_045601385.1 Clostridia bacterium
TTTCGGGGGATTTTCTTTTAGAGTCCCCGAAAAATTGATTTACACCCTTTCTCAAAAGGGGGCAGATTTGCCCCAAAAAATGCGGTGCATTTTTCGGGGAGCCCGTCTTTCCTTTGGGCGCAGTCGTCATCCCGAGCGTAGTCGAGGGATCTCTGCCCACCCGTCATCCCGAGCGCAGCCGAGGGATCTCCTATCCTTTATGGGTTTCCTCCGCTTCGGTCGGAATGACGGAACGAGAAAAAGGGATTCCTCCGCTTCGGTCGGAATGACGGACGCGTGCTTTCTCGGCGGTTTTCCGTCTGTTATGACTCGTTTAAGAAAGCGATGCTATTCTTGTCATAAAAGGCAGTCGGCAAGCATACCGTTTTATTGCTTTTCTTTGAAAAAACAGCGTCGCCAAAGGTTTTCATTTTTTTACAAAAGCGGCGATTTTTCGACAAAGGAAAGGAAGTATCATAGGGGAGTCAAAAGGAATGTTTGTCGTTGTAAAAAAAAGACAAGTAATCGTAGCCGCGATTTTGATTTTTGCGCTGCTTTGTGCCGTCGGCTGCGGCATGGGGTTCGGGTTGAAAGGTAAAGAGGATCAACAAGCCATGGCGAAAAAACTCTTGCCCGTCTACGCCGTTTCCACCGATCAAAAAGAAGTTGCGTTGACGTTCGACGCGGCGTGGGGAAGCGATAAAACGGGTAAAATCCTCGATATTCTCGACGAATACGGCGTAAAAGCGACGTTCTTTCTGGTCGGGTTTTGGATCGAAGCCAATCCATTATTGACGCAGGAGATTATGTCGCGAGGGCACCTTATCGGCAACCACAGCAAGGATCATCCGCACATGCCCACGCTCGGCGCAGACAAGATGACCGAGCAGATAGAAAGTGTCAACGGACAGATAGAAGAACTGACGGGGACAAAACCCACGTTTTTTCGCGCGCCGTTCGGGGATTATGACAATACGCTCATTTCCCTACTTGACGAAATCGGCATGGTAGGCGTACAATGGGACGTGGACAGTCTGGACTGGAAAGGCGGCTCGGGCGGAGAAATCTCACAAAGGATTCTGACGAGAGTTCGTCCCGGTTCGATTATCCTTTGTCACAACAACAGCGACCACATATTGGACGCTTTGCCGATCGTTCTTCTCGGACTGAAAAACAAAGGGTACAAAGTCGTACGTATCGACGAACTGGTCCAAACAAGCGGTTACGAAATCGACAGCAACGGCATACAGAGGAAATCTACTTAAGGAGTACGCTATTTATGAATTACGAATTTATGAGCAACAATATCGTTACGATAAGCGGCGTCATTGACGAAGAACCTCGTTATTCTCACCAAATGTATGGTGAAGGTTTTTACGAAAGTGCCTTGCGCGTGCCGCGGCTGAGCGAACAAACCGACGTGATACCTTTCACGATCAGCGAAAGACTGCTCGAAGACAGAACGCTCGAAGTGGGAGAAAAAATCACGTTTTTGGGACAACTCCGCTCTTATAACAAAATGACGGACGGACGGAGCAAACTGCTTCTGACTGTATTTGTCCGCGAAATACAGGAAAACGACGAAATGCAGAACCCCAACGTGATCGATATCGTCGGTTATGTATGCAAAGAGCCCGTTTACCGTATGACGCCTTTTAAGCGCGAAATATGCGACGTTCTGCTCGCGGTCAACCGCGCTTATAACAAAAGCGACTATCTTCCTTGCATAGCCTGGGGCAGAAACGCGCGCTTTATGAAAGATATTCCCGTCGGGACAAAAGTCGCCGTCAACGGCAGAATTCAGTCGAGAATTTATCAAAAAGTTTTGGAAACGGGCGAATTGCAGGACCGCGTCGCGTACGAAGTCAGTATCAACCGTATCGAAAAAGAAACGGACGCACGACAGTACGAACCGACGGAAAACGCGGATGTATCGGAAGAACCTGAACCGATTTTACGGTAAAAAACAAACGCTCCGCAAAAACGGAGCGTTTTTTTTGGGCAAACGGGGCTCCCCGAAAAACGGCTTGCGTTTTTTGGGGATAAATTTGCGCCCGTGAAGACGTGCAAGCGACGGGGCGGATAGCGTTTGCAAAAAAACAACGTTTGTGGTATAGTGTTTAATATGACGATAGCAGAATCGGTACGCCGTTTGCGCGAGCAAATAGACGAAGTAAACCGCGATACGAAGATTGTCGCGGCGACCAAGACGCGGACGATCGAAGAGATCCGCGCGTGCATGGAGACGGGTTTGTGTCTCGCCGCCGGAGAAAACCGCGTGCAGGAACTGACCGAAAAATTCGTTCCCGACTTTCGGTGGGATTTTATCGGGCAGTTGCAGACCAATAAGGTGAAATACGTGGTTGGAAAAGCCGCGCTCATACACAGTCTCGACCGTATGTCCCTTGCCGAAGAAATCGAAAGAGTGAGCGCGAAAAGGGGACTTGTGCAGGACGTCCTTATCGAGATCAATACGGGCAAGGAAGAGTCGAAAGGGGGCGTCTTTTTGGAAGACGTTGATTTTTTTTGCGACCGAATCGCTCCGCTTGAACACCTGCGAGTACGCGGACTTATGGCGGTTGCGCCCCAAGACAAGTCGGAAGACGAACTTCGCAGGTTGTTCGACGGCGTTTACGAAAAGTTTTTTTCCATGAAAAGCGACGTTGTTTGCGAACTGTCCATGGGAATGACGAACGACTGCCTTATCGCCGCTTCGTGCGGTGCGACCGTCGTACGCGTGGGAAGAAAAATTTTCGGAGAGAGAAATAAAATCTGAATCGGACGGAGACGACTGCTTATGCCGGTGGTAAAGGAAAAGACGAAAGACGGCAAGGGCTCGTGCAGAGTCAAAAAAGAAGTCAAGGAGTTTTTCCCCGAAGGATTCGACGGCGTGGAAGAAATTATCGCGCGGTTTCGCGGACGGGAAAGTCTGATTGTCTGTCTGGAACGTTTGCCCGGACTTGCCGCGCAACGCTCCCTCGATTTTATTTGCGGCGCGGTATACGCTATCGGCGGCAGCGTCAGAAAAGTATCGGATGAAAAATATCTGTTGATTCCCGGCGGAGTCAAAATCACAAGATTAAAAAGGTAGGAAATAACGGATGAAAGAAGAAAAAAAATCGTTCAAAGAAATGCTTGCGGAATCGAAAAAAGCCTTTAAGGTCGAAGTTCGGAACAAAAAAAGATGGCTTTTTTGCGGCATAGAACTTCTTTTTGTATTGGTGCTTATCGCAGCCGATATGCTGACGAAAGAGTATGTCTACGGCGCGTGCCTCGATCATAAGATAAATATCATCGACGGCGTAATCAGTTTTGTCGCCGTCGAGAACACGGGCGCGAGTTTCGGTATGCTGTCGGACAAGACGCTCTATCTGACCATCGTTTCGACGGTTTGCGCGGCGGTGCTTATTTTCTTTATTTTTTATTCCTACAAGTATCGCAACCTTTGGCTTCGCTCTTCCCTTATTCTGATAACCGCCGGTGCGATCGGCAATATCGTCGACCGTATTTTGCTCGGGTATGTGAGAGACTTTATTTACTTTGAATTGATCGACTTCGCCGTCTTTAATTTCGCCGACAGTTGTTTGACCGTCGGCACGATCGTGATGATCGTTTATATCCTTTTCTTTTACAGCAAAGACCAAAAAACAATGGACGATCTCAAAAGAGCGGCGCTTGCGGAAAAGAAAGAAGAAATCACAGAAAAGGAAACCGATAATACCGTTTCGGATAGCGAAACTGACGACAAACAGTAATGGATAGACTTGTTTACAAAGGGGACGGCAAGTCCCGTTGCGACGTATATCTGACCGAAAAGACGGGCTTTACGAGGTCGCGTATAAGGCGGCTTATCGAAGACGGTTTTGTCACCGCGGACGGCGTTCCCGTGACAAAATGCGGCGCGGTTATCAAAGAGAACGCCGAAGTGGAGATCCTGGTCGAGGATCCCGTCGTTATCAGCGCCGAGCCCGAGGATATTCCCATCGATATCGTTTACGAAGACGCCGATTTTGTCGTCGTCAATAAAAAGCAGGGTATGGTGACGCACCCGTGCGCGGGGACGCCGAGCGGTACGCTGGTCAATGCGCTTGTGCACTGCGTCAAGGATTTAAGCGGTATCAACGGCGTATTCCGTCCCGGTATCGTGCATCGTCTCGACAAGGATACGTCGGGGCTTATCGTCGTCGCAAAGAACGACGCCTCGCACCTGTCCCTCGCCTCGCAGATCGAGAAAAAAACGGCGGCAAGGCACTATCTCGCTTTGGTGGAAGGCAATATCAAAGAAGATACGGGCGTCATCGATAAACCCATTGCAAGAAGCCGCGTCGATCGGAAAAAAATGGCGATAGCAAAAGAGGGCGAAGGGCGCAGGGCGGTCACGAATTATTTTGTGCGCGAGCGTTTCGGCGGCAGATACACTCTTGTCGAATTCCACCTTTCCACAGGCAGGACGCATCAGATCCGCGTGCACGCAAAGAGTATCGGGCACCCGGTCGTAGGCGATCCCGTTTATAACGGAAAAGACGAATTCCGCTTGAACGGTCAACTTTTGCACGCTTTCAGACTTTCTTTAACGCACCCGACCACGGGAGAAAGAATGGACTTTTTTGCTCCTCTTCCCGATTATTTTGAGCGCGTTCTTTCGATTTTGAGAAAATAAAGGTCATTTTATTCTTTCCCCGTCATATTTTTTATAATATGAAATCTTTTTATGAAGAAATCCTTTCGCGAGTGGGACTGGAAGACGCTTTGCCGAAAATCACTTTACTGTGCGGTAGGAGCGTTTTTGTCGAGGGACACAAGGGCGTTTTGTCCGTTACCGACGAAGAAATCCTTTTTCGCGTGGGCAGACAAACGATGCGCGCTCGCGGAAAAGATATGCGCGTTGCCGAAATATCGCCCGAAGAACTGCTTGTAAAAGGGGACGTGGCGGCAGTCGAGGTCGTATCGTGAGCGTGCTTGTCCGGACCGATATGAAAGGGCAGACGCTGTTTTCCTGTCTGGCGTTTGCGAACGTGAAAGTAAAAGACGTCTCGACAAGCGAAAGCGGCACGACGTTTCGCATAGGAAAAACCGATCTTGTCAAAGCGAAAACGGAAATCGAAAAACGCGGACGCGTTTTTGAAGTAGTTTCCGACGACACGTTTTCGGGCTTTCTGAAAAAAACGGGAGCAAGGTCGGGTATTTTTGTCGGTATTGTCCTTTTTGTCGCCGCTCTCGTCGTTTGTTCTTTGGGCGTAAACAGGATCGAAGTTTTGGGAAACGAACTGGTCCCGACCGATTCGATCGTTCGGGCGGCTCTTTCCTGCGTCGAACTGCCGGCAAGGAAAAAAGATATTAAGCGGGAACGGGTGGAAAACGCGATATGCCTTGTCGACAGCATTTCTTCGGCTTCGGTCAGCGTGCGGGGCAATACGCTGTTTGTGACCGTGCTTGAAGAATTGCCCGAGACAAAAATCTATACGGCGCCGGTCGTGTATTCGATGTTCGACGCCGTCGTGACAAAGGTCGTGACGCTGGAAGGAGAAGCGAAAGTGAAAGAAGGCGATACCGTCCGAACGGGTGACGTGTTGATTGAAAAAACAGATAAATACGCGAATGGGGAAGTTTACGGAAGAGTATGGTATTCCAAACATCTTGTTTTCGGCGAAAAGGAAATTGTTTGCCGAAGAACGGGACGTTCCGTTTCGTATTGCGTAAACCCCGAAAGCGACGAAAAGTCCTGTCCGTATTCTTTATGGGAAAAGGAAGAAAGCGAAAAGTACGTTCGGACGGCTGTTCCGATGAAAATAAAGAAAGTGACCTATTACGAATTGGAAGAAGTCGAAGTCGAAACCGATTTTTTCGGGCGAAAAGACGAGATCGTCGCAAGCGAGACGGCGGCGATAGAAAAGACTCTTCCGGACGGGTGCGAAAAAGTCAGAACGTGGTATTTGACAAAAACAGTAGACAAAATGACCTTTTTAGATATATACTATGAGATAGTAACAAAAATATCTTCGTAAAAAGGACGGATATTTATGCAAAAAAAAGCACGAAAGAGCGGCGTCGGAAACGCGCGGATATGGATTAAAGCGGAGTTTGTTTATCTGTTTTTCTCTTTTCTTACGCCTTATCTGATGGCTGTCGTTTTCTTTTTAATCAGCGACTACTCGCTCGGAGAGATATTTGCGCGTGCGGGGCAATACGCCTTATGCGGCGTTTTCTTTTTCGGCGGGTTCAACGTGTGCGAGTTTTATTTGTATCACGCGTGCAAGGACGTTTTTGAACGGAAGAATACGGCGTGGCTGATTGCCGCGAGCGTAACGATCGCCTTTCTTGTTTCGACGATTTTCGCGCGCACACTTTCTCCTTTCGGCGTGCCGCTTGTGTTTATCGGTTTGGTTGTGGCGTTGCTTGCCGACGATCGCTTTGCTTTCGTCGTACACGCTTTCTCGCCCGTTTTGTTTTTCTTTGCCTATTTTGTCATCGATCCGGACGCGGAGTTTTACGATCTTGTCTTGGCGGCGACGGTTCAGATGCTTGCCGGCGGACTGATGATCGCCGTCGGAAAAAGACATTATACGCGGATTTCTTTTTTTATCAACTGTTTGACAGTCGCCGTCGCGGCGGCTTTGCCGCTTTCCGTTATCGGCACTCTTTTGCAGTACGGCTTCAACGTGGCGGACGTGTGGCGCATTCTTGTTATACGGGCGGCTTTTTCCGCTTTGTCGATGGTAATAGGACTTGCGCTTTTTATGGTTCTGACTCCGATAGCCGAGGTTGTTTTCGGTATGTTCAGCCGTTTTCGGTTGGAAGAGATCTGTTCGTACGACGCGCCGCTTATGCGGCGGCTTGCGACGGAAGCGCCCGGGACGTATAATCACTCGGTGGCGATGGGTACGCTTGCGCAGGAATGTGCGAACGCTATCGGAGAAAACGCCGCTCTTGCCAAGGCGGGGGCGTGCTATCACGATATGGGAAAACTGAAAAACCCCGTTTGCTTTACGGAGAATCAGACCGATTATAATCCGCACGACGACCTGATACCCGAAGTCAGTACCTCGATTATTACCCGTCACCCCGTAGACGGAGCCGAACTGATCCGGAAAAACCATTTGCCCGAAGCGATAGCCGAAATCGCTCTCGAACACCACGGCACACAGCCGGTCACTTTCTTTTTGAACAAAACGCGCGGCATCACCGAAGGGCAGACGGCGGAGAACCGTTTTTGCTACAAAGGACCGAAGCCGTCTACCAAAATAAGCGGCATCATCATGATCGTCGATACCGTCGAGGCGGCGACGAGAGCGCAGGGCGTCAATAAAAGCAAGCGCGAATTGACGGACTTTATTCATAAACTCATTGCCGAAAAAACGGATAGCGGACAGTTTTCCGACTGCCCGTTGACGCTGAAAGACCTGTCCGTTATCGAACAAACGCTCGTCCGTACCATACCGGGACTTTATCACCAAAGGATTAAATATACAAAATGATTGAAATTTACGCGGAAAAGTATGAAAAAGAATTAAAAACGGCAGCCGAAGCGGTTTGTCGTAAACTGAATGTGTCGCCCGAAGACGTCGACGTGGAAATAAATATCGCAGACGAGGAAGAAATACGGGAACTCAACCGGGAAGAACGCGGCGTCGATAAGGTGACGGACGTACTCAGTTTTCAGAATCTTGCGGACGTTTCGTTGCCGTTTAACAAGGAAGATTATGTCGAAGACATAAATCCGGAAGACGGAGCCGTTTTTCTCGGAGAAATTTTCGTTTGTCTGAAAAGGGCTGTCGAGCAAGCCGAAGAATACGGACATTCGGTCGAACGGGAAGTGTCTTTTTTGACCTGCCACGGGATGTTGCATCTGTTCGGGTACGACCACGACACCGAAGAAAAAGAAAAAGTTATGAACGGATTATGCGAAGAAACGCTCGATTCTATCGGACAAACGCGCGAAAAGCCGTTTTCTATGCCCGAAGAAGAAAAAGAAGGGGATTTCCGATCGGGTTTTGTCGCCGTCATGGGCAGACCGAACGCCGGGAAAAGCACGCTGATTAACGCGATCGTCGGCGAAAAGGTGTCCATTGTCAGTTGGAAACCGCAGACGACGCGCAATAAAATCAAAGGGATTTATAACGAAAAAGACTGTCAGATCGTCTTTATCGACACGCCCGGACTGCACGCTCCGCGCAACGCGCTCGGAGAATACATGATGAAAAGCGCCGAGTCCGCCGTCGAAGGGATCGACTGTATCGTGTACGTAATCGACGGCGAAAAGGGCTATCTCGATTCCGACAAAGAGAATATCGCAGGATACGTCAAAGCCGGTTGCAAAGTCATCGTCGTCGTCAATAAGGTCGATCACGTCACGAAAGACAAAGTCATGGGGATACTGACCGAACTGTCCTCTCTGACGAGTATCGAAGCGGTCGTGCCTTTGTCGGCTTTACGAAACCGCAACGTCGCGCCTTTGATAGAAGAAATCAAAAAGTTATTGACCGATACGGTTAAGTACTACGACGAGGAAAGTTATACCGATAAAAATATGCGGTTTATGACGGCGGAGATTATTCGGGAAAAGGCTTTGCGCCTGCTCGATAAAGAAGTCCCGTACGGTATCGGCGTAGACGTGCGCGAATACCGCATACGCGAAAAAGGGGATATTATCGACATAAACGCCGATATCATTTGCGAAAAACAGGCGCATAAACCGATTATACTCGGCAAAGACGGCAGTATGATTAAAAAAATCGCCACCTACGCAAGGCAGGATCTCGAACAAATCGCCGGTATGCGGATTTTTCTTACCCTTTTCGTTCGGGTAAAAGACGACTGGCGGCAGGACGAATCGGTCATGCGGGAAATCGGTTATAACAAAAAAGATATCGATTAAGGAATAAAATTTTTTTCTTTGTCTATCCTAAACAGTATGGATAATGAAGAAGTGGTATGGAAGGCTTTTGAAAAAAGCGGAAACACGGGATTGTATTTATTGTATCGCGCATTGAAAAAAACGGATGGAAAAGGAAATTAAGGGTGTTATTATCCGAACGACCGATTATCGGGAAAAGGACAGATTATTGACCGTTTTCACACCGTGCGGCGCGATAACCGTGACGGCGAAAGGGGTGCGGAGCGCGACGGCTAAACTGCGTTCTTCGACCTCTTTGCTTACATACGGCGACTTTTCGGTGCAGGACGGCAGATCGAAAGTTTTGTCCGGCGTCGAAGTTTGCGAAAGTTTTTTTCCTTGTTGGAACGATCCGAAAAAATATGCCGTGGCGATGTTTTGCCTCGAATTGACCGAAAAATGTTTTTCGCGGGAAGACGACACGAAAAGCGAATTCGTCACCCTTTTGAAAGTGCTGACGGAGATATCGTACGGTACGACGGACGTCGCGTACGTCGCCCTTTGGTACGCCTATTTTTGCGCCGAAAGAATGGGGGTGGAATACGATAACGTGACGAAAATCGATCCGGACGCGGCGACTCTTCTTTCGACGGTGGCCGCCGACGGTCGTATGCAGGGGGTCGTCGGCGCTTCGGAGAATGATTTTTTCAATGCGATACGGCTTCTTTCGGCTTGTTTTTACGATTTTTACGGAATAAAGATTTTTACGCTTTTGCCGATGGAAAAACTATATCGGAAAAGTTGATTATATTTTTTACAAAGAACAAAACTTTCCCGAAAACGCTTGTCAAAAGGCTTTTTATAAAGTATACTATAAAGGCTATAAGGTATAGTAATTTTATTTTCACAGGAGATCTCAATGAAAAAGAAGTATGTTTATCTGTTTACGGAAGGCAATGCGAAAATGCGCGACATCCTCGGCGGCAAAGGCGCAAACCTCGCCGAAATGACCAACATCGGTTTGCCTGTTCCGCAAGGTTTTACGATCAGCACCGAAGCCTGCACGAAGTATTATGAAGACGGCAGACAAATCAACGCCGACATCCAAGCGGAAATTATGGAATATATTGAAAAGATGGAAAAAATCACCGGAAAGAAATTCGGCGATAAAGAAAATCCTCTTCTCGTTTCCATTCGTTCGGGCGCAAGAGCGTCCATGCCCGGTATGATGGATACCATCCTCAACCTCGGTCTGAACGAAGAAGTCGTCGACGTCCTCGCCAAGAAGTCCAAGAACCCCAGATGGGCTTGGGACTGTTACAGAAGATTTATTCAGATGTTCTCGGACGTCGTTATGGAAGTATCCAAAAAGGAATTCGAAGTACTTATCGACAGAAAGAAAGAATGGAAAGGCGTGACCTACGACGTTGAACTCGACGCCGCCGATCTGAAAGACCTTGCCAATCAGTTCAAAGCAAAATATAAAGAAGCCCTCGGCAAGGCTTTCCCGGACGATCCGAAAGAACAACTTTTCGACGCTATCAAAGCCGTATTCCGTTCTTGGGACAACCCGCGCGCCAACGTCTACCGTATGGACCATGATATCCCGTACAGTTGGGGCACCGCCGTCAACGTTCAGATGATGGCTTTCGGTAACATGGGCGACGACTGCGGAACGGGCGTCGCGTTTACCCGCAACCCGGCTACCGGCGAAAAGACATTGATGGGCGAATTCCTCGTCAACGCGCAAGGCGAAGACGTCGTTGCCGGCGTCAGAACCCCGATGCATATCGACGAAATGAAACAAAAATTCCCCGAAGCGTACGCCGAATTTATTAAGGTCTGCGGTATCCTCGAAGATCACTACCGCGATATGCAGGATATGGAATTTACCGTCGAAGCGGGCAAACTGTATATGCTGCAATGCCGTAGCGGTAAGAGAACGGCGCAAGCCGCTATCAAGATCGCTTGCGACCTTATCGATGAAAAGATGATTACCGAACAGGAAGCGCTGCTCCAAATCGACGCCAAGACGCTCGATATGCTTTTGCATCCGCAATTCGACGCGGCCGCTTTGAAAGAAGCCGATAAAAATAACGTCATCGGAAAGGGTATCGCCGCTTCTCCCGGTGCCGCTACCGGTACGATCGTATTCACGCCCGAAGACGCCGTCAAGTACGGTAAGGCGGGCAAGAACGTCGTTCTCGTCCGTTTGGAAACGTCCCCCGAAGACATCGAGGGTATGAAGTATTCGCAAGGCATCCTGACCGTTCGCGGCGGACAGACCTCTCACGCGGCGGTCGTCGCTCGCGGTATGGGTACCTGCTGCGTATCCGGTTGCGAAGCCATCAAAATGCACGAAGAAGAAAAGTACTTTGAACTTGGCGGAAAGACGTATCGCGAAGGCGATCCAATCTCTCTCGACGGCTCCACCGGAAAGATCTACGACTGCGCGATCAAGACGGTTCCTGCCGATCCGAACAGCGGATACTTCGGCAGAATCATGAATCTTGCCGACAAATATAAGGCAATGGGCGTCCGTACCAACGCGGATACGCCGGCTGACGCGAAAAAAGCCGCCGAACTCGGCGCGCAGGGTATCGGTCTTTGCCGTACCGAACACATGTTCTTCGGACCGGGCAGAATCGAAAAGTTCAGACAGATGATTTGTTCGGAAACGAAAGCCGAAAGAGAAAAGGCTCTCGACGCGATCGAACCGATGCAACAAGCCGACTTCGAAGGACTGATGGAAGCGCTCGAAGGCAAACCGGTCACGATCCGTTTCTTGGATCCGCCGCTTCATGAATTCGTCCCGACCGAAACGCGCGATATAGAAGAATTGGCTGCCGTACAAGGAAAAACGGTTGCCGAAATCAGACTTTTCTGCAAGAGTTTGGAAGAATTTAACCCGATGATGGGACACCGTGGTTGCCGTCTCGCCGTTACCTATCCGGAAATCGCCGTTATGCAGACGAAAGCCGTTATCAAAGCCGCTATCGCCGTGCAAAAACGCCATCCCGATTGGGACGTCAAGCCCGAAATCATGATCCCGCTTGTCGGCGAAATCAAAGAATTGCAGTTCTGCAAGAAGACCGTTGTTGAAACCGCCGACGCCGTCATCAAAGAAGCGAAGAGCGATCTGAAATATCAAGTCGGTACGATGATCGAAATCCCGCGTGCCGCGCTGACCGCCGACGATATTGCAAAGGAAGCCGAGTTCTTCTGCTTCGGCACCAACGATCTTACCCAGATGACCTTCGGTTTCAGCCGTGACGACGCAGGTAAATTCCTGCCGAGTTACTACGAAGCGAAGATTTACGAATCCGATCCGTTTGCCCGTCTCGACACCGTCGGCGTAGGCAAACTCATGAAGATGGCTGTCACCATGGGACACGAAGTTCGCAAAGATATCCACTGCGGTATCTGCGGCGAACACGGCGGAGATCCGTCCTCGATCGAATTCTGCCACGAAATCGGTCTCGACTATGTCTCCTGCTCGCCCTACCGTATCCCGATCGCTCGTCTTGCCGCCGCGCAGGCTGCTATTAAACAAAGTAAGGAGAACAAATAAGAAGCCCTTTTGGACTTTCTCCATAAGCTTTGAAGAAGCCAAGCAGTACAGAAGACAATTTATCAATGTCTTAACGAGAGAATCGCAATGGCAAGAGATAATTGT
>JAZRZM010000022.1:0-44625 GCA_045601385.1 Clostridia bacterium
TGATATCTTCGCTTCATTCGTGACTTCGCTACGCTCCGTCACTCATTGCACTCAGATATCAGTCGTTTTGGAATAATCTATAACGAGACAAACAAAATTTTTTTAATAAGTTGGTCTCACATCATTTACAAATGCACATAATTGTTTTTTTAAAGACAATTATTGAAAAACCGTAAGACGGAACAGATTGTACGACTACGCTTTTACCCGAGATCGTTCCATTACAACCGATAAAAGACACGTCGCAAAAATCAAAGGCCGCGTTCAAAGTCACATTTATCGCTTCATCGTCAAAATAATTGGCAAGACCGACAATAATATCTTCCGCTTTTGTCGCCATGTACAACGCAAGGTGAGGATTCCGCCTGGTGACAACCGGCAAAGAGTCCCTGCCGACCCATTCCGTTGCGAAAACCAATTGCTCCTGCCGATAGTAGTTATAAAGCCAATTCGCGTCGCTGTCGTTAAAGACAAGATATGCGTCAAATCCGAGCACAAAAAAGCGATAACCTTCGGCATTTTCGTAGCGATAGGATGATACATACCGTTTTTTTCCGTCGAACCAACTTGTTTCGTGCGCATTGGGGCGACAAGTCATACCACGAAAATATCGAGAACCCTTCAAACCCAAAATTGTTTTCCCGTTCTCGTAATACTCTTGCGTCGTTTTAATTTTCTCGGACGTTTCAAACCCGACATCAAAGCCTCTTTTTGTTAAAATACGAGCCGCTCTTTCATCAAGGATCATTCCTTTTGCAAAATCCCTTTCGTCGACAAAATAAGCATTATCCCCGAAACATGCGTTACAAATACCGTCTCCCGAATAAATAACAGGAATCCCGTTCGGAACCAAAACCTTTTGAGCTCGACCGAAAAAGTATTGTTCCATATACCGAATTTTTCCAAAAGGGTTCCCGAACGGACGGATCATGGTTTTGATAAATTCGGGAAAATTATCTAATTCGGGAAGAGAAATATCTCGATCGATATATGAATTTTCAAATTTATGCATTTTTTCTATAACACGCACGCCTATCGGTCGCGCGCCCGAAAAACATTGTGAAAAAAACTTTCTGTAATTTTCGTTCCGAATATGCAACTCCGAATAACCTGTCTCGTAGCCGTATTCGTTCACATAATCGAACATGTATTTCAGTATACCGCAGTCGCCGCATGCGCGAATGACTGTATCGTAAAGTTCCAAACCTCTTGCCGGGACTATATATCGCGGTCGAGGATATACGTCTCCTTCCGCAAAGACCTCTATATCCTCGGATTGACACCATGCCTGTTGCATCCGTGTGTATTCCACGACATCGCATATATTCTCGCAGCCGTGCGTATACTCCCAATAAGGCGCGCCGATAAAGCGCATAAAAGGCCTCGTTTTTCCGGCGAACGCATACGCGATCTCTATACCGTCCGTTCCTTCCCAATCCCATGTATCATAACAAGTACAAGCGCCGACTCTAATATCGGGACAAACGTCATCGACCGCTTTACGAACATCTTTTGCAAACGAGATAAGTGTATCGCGCGACATTTCAAGCCATATTGTACGATAACGATTCGGTTTTCCCGAAAAAATCTTTGAGAACAAATACGGCTTAGGCAAACGGCAGCCGATTCGTTTGGCATATTCTTTCATATGTAATCTGCAAGCGCAACCGATTCCATACGATCGAACGGAAAGACGAAAATCATCGTCAAACATAATAAGAGACGGTTTTACACAAGCAAATTTTTTAACATATTTCAAAAACAAATCGCGGAAATCTTTGTCAAGCGGACAAACCGTATCGGGCGTTTTTCCTCCCCAAAAACCGGTTTGCCTTACGAATCGGTTTTTCTTTTCGCTTCCTTTCATACCAAGAAGACCCGCTCCGTGTCCAAAGGAATCAAGCCACGCCCCTACTTCGATACCGTTTTTCTCAAAAACATTCTTATATTCGGCAAAAGCGGTAATCGCTTTATCAAGTTCTTCCTCATCAAGAAACGACGGAAAACAACAAATAAAAACTCTGCCGACTTGCCCTCTCAATAATTCATCGATAATGACGTCAATATTGTCGTCATGCAAAGTCGATATAGAAATAGGAACCGAAATCATATCTTTATCACTTAATTACTCTCTTCGCCGTATCCGTCTTTGTTTGTTTCCTTACTTTGCACCACGTATTTTCTTTGATCGTTGCTTTCGCTAAAACGCATATGCGGTCCGTCAAAATTAAGCCGAATCTGATCGAGTTCACCATTACGGTGTTTTGCGATATTCAGCAAAATCGGGCTATCGTGTTTCGCCGCTTCGTCTTCTCTGGAAAGGAACATAACAATATCGGCGTCCTGTTCGATTGCGCCGGATTCACGCAAGTCGGATAATTGCGGCGTTTTTTCTTTTCTTTGTTCGATACCGCGCGACATCTGACTCAATAATACGACTGGGCAATTTAGGTCTTTAGCCAAGCCTTTCATTTGTCTGGACATAAGTTGTACTTCGAGTTGTCTGTTGTCTTCGCTCATTCTGCCGTCGGCATGTAAACTCATCAAGCCGAGATAGTCTACCACGATTAAATCCAGTTTGGTAAAACCAAGTCCGCTTCCGCAAAGCCGCCTGCACTGTCCGCCGATATCGGTAGGACTGATCATACTCGCGTCGTTGACATAGACGTGCGAATTACTGAGTTTTTTAGTAATTTCCCACAAATGTTCATGCGAGTGTTCCAACAAATCGCCCGAATTGATTTCATCCATCGTTACGTTTGACAAATCGCAAAGCATACGTTGAGCAAGTTGTACGGCGGGCATTTCGAGCGAATACATGGCGATTGCTCTCGGTTCGTTTCGCTTGATAATATTGGAAATAATATTCAAAGCAAAAGCCGTTTTACCGACGGACGGGCGTGCGGCAAGAATAATCAAATCGCCTCGTTGCAAGCCGTTAGTCAATTTATCGAATTTCGGGAAACCCGTCAAAAGTCCCTTAAATGCGTTTTTATCTTTCGCAAGCATATCCAGTCGCTCGATTAAATCCGTAGCGGCCTTATTGATCGGTTCCAATGCGCTTTTTTGCAAATCGTTCGATATACCGTAAATTTCTTTTTCCGCATATCGAAGAGTCTCTTCTTCGTTCGTGGACGAATAAGCGTGTTCGATAACCGAATTGCACTTATTAATGATTGCTCGAAGAATCATATCGCGGTGCAAAATTTTCACATAGTTACCGCAGTTCGCCGCCGACGGTAAAATGTTAGTCAATTCCGTCAGGTATTCGAGCGTCTTATCGTCTCCGGTTCCGTTTTTAATCATCTGATCGCTGACGGTTACCACATCCACCGATTCGTTCAAATCGTTGAGGTGACGCATCGCCCGATAAACCATGCGATGCTTTTCGGAATAAAAAGCGTCTTCCGGGATTTTTCCTATGTAATTCGACGCAACCCCTCCGTCGATCAATAAACAACAAAGAACCGATTGTTCCGCCTCAAAATTATGCGGAAAAACCTTTGCAACGGGTTTGACAGTTTTTTCGTTCGTCGGCATAGCGTAAACTTAACTCCTTTTCTTCTTTTTCTTACTCATCAGAATCGCAAAAACAATTCCGAATACAATCAAACCGGCAACGGCGGCAACGCCGTACCAACCGGCCGAATTGGGAACATGTTGGCGTATCGTTATTTTTTCCCCGATATCATCCGTTGAAATAACAAAAGTATGCAGGTATATTCCATATTGAGACGAATATTTTATATTATCCGCATTGCTTGTAATCATTTTTTCATCATAGGGCGTCCCGTATTCGTAAACAAGTCGCACGTTTTCACGTTTGATTCCGATATTTTTTGCACAGTTTTTATATATTCTTCCAATAAATTTTTGCGCGTCATCAAGATAAATGAAAGCGGTATCGGTCTCATATTCGTAATCAATAAAAAACAGCGATTTTTTTTCTTTCATATCCGGATCGTCTTTTTCCACGGCAAATCCGTCGTAACCGCTCGCAAGATAATATTCTTCGGTAGAATCAAACGTAAGCGTTGCCGTAAAACTGTATTCCGACAAGTCCGTTTCCGTAGTATATCCGTTCTGCGAAAAAGACTCGCTTTGTATTCTGAAAGCGTTCTCGACCAAATTTTTATTCGCCGAATAAAAACTGCCGTCATATACGATTTTATATGAAACCACCCTTCCCGTTACCGGTAAAGTGTATGTCGAATATGTCAACGTAACATCAAATTGTTCCTCTTCGTCCGCACGCGCAAATTCTTTTTTTGTCGGAATAAAGACAAAAGAAACACAAATACCGATAATAAAAAAACAAGTAAAGATTTTTATTATTTTTCCAAAACGACTCATCCTTTTCCTCTATTTTATTTTTTTCAGTTCTTTAACAATATTGTCAAACTCTTTCATGGCAATGTCATACGGCGCTCTTTTGGTTAAATCTATATCAACAATTTTTAATATATCTAACGGGTACAAACTGCCGCCCATTGAGAGAAACTCTTTATATTTTTCACAGTATCCCGGTTTTTCATCCAGTATTCCGTTGGCAATATTGATAGCGCACGTTATACCCGTAGCATATTTATAAACATAAAAAGCGTTGTAAAAATGCGGTATTCTCACCCACTCATAGGCGATTTTATCATCCGTTTCCACACTGTCGCCATAATATGTTTGGTTTAATTGCGAATAATATTTACACATTTCCTCATACCCGAGCGGTTCGCCTTTTTCGATCGTGTCGTGCGAATATTTTTCAAACTCGGAGAACATCGTTTGCCTGAATAATGTCGTACGAATCATATCGGCATAGTATGAAAGAAGATATTTTCTTTCTTTTCCTTCTGCCGTTCGCAACAAATGTTTGATCATCAATACTTCGTTAACCGTACTTGCGATTTCAGCGACAAAGATCGAATATTGCGATTTTTCGTAACACTGCCTTTGATTGCTATAATAGGTGTGCATGGCGTGGCCGATTTCATGCGCAATGGTAAACGTGTCGTGTATGGTGCCTTTATGATTCAATAGCACGTACGGATGCGTCCCGTATACACCCCAAGAATAAGCACCGCTGCGTTTGTTTTTCGTCTCCTCGACATCGATCCAACCGCCCTTTTTTGCCTCGTGGAGCATATCGATATAATCCTTCCCCAGCGGTTTTAACGCTTCGCATACCGTCTTATATGCCTCATCGTAATCAGTAACGCTTTCGATACCGTCAACAATCGGAACGTGTAAATCATACATGGCAAGACGCGACAGTCGCAATTCTTTTTTCCGATAATCCATATATTTATGCAACACGGGAATATATTTATGCACGCAGGAAATCAAATTATCATATACTTTCACGGGGATATTGTCCGAAAACAGTTCCTGTTCGAGGCTACTTTTGTATTTTCTGACTTTTGCCGAAAAACAATCTTTTTTCACACTTCCGACGTATGCGCTCGATACGGTATCTATCATAGAAATATACGCCGCATACATCGTTTCATAAGCTTTTTTTCTGATATTTCGGTCGGCGCTTTGGAGACATACGGAATATAAACCGTGCGACAATTTTACCTTTTCGCCTTGATATTCTATTTCGCCGAACGGAACGTTTACATTGTCGAACTGGGAAAAAATCGTTTGAAAATCACCCGAAAACGACGTAAGTTCCGCTAAAATCTTTTCTTCTTTTTCCGAAAGCAAATGTTTTTTAAGCCGAATAATTTCGTCGAAAAACATGCTGAAATAGCGGTATTCGGAATTATTTTTCATCGTAAGAAGAACCGACTTTTTCATAGCGGAAAAAGCAGGCACAATAAAGGAAGTCGCCGCGGAAAACTCGGTAGACAACATAGAAATTTTTTCCGAAATCGACATATAATGCGTATCCGATTTATCTTCGTCCCATTTCAAGTTCGCATATACGTACAGTTTTTCGAGAATCAACGACGTGCGACTGTTTAAGAGAAGGCATTCAAGCGCATTACTTTGCGAAATCTTGCCAGAAAAAGATGTAATTTTTTTAATACCGATTTTTACGTCGGAAATCATTTTATCGATATTTTTTTCATCGAGAATATCCGATACTTTCCAAATTCTTTCGGTCGGTACGTCTTTTCTTGTCAAAATCTGAGTCATGCGATAAATTCCCCTTTTATAGATATTATTATAATATCTATATCGGATTTTGTCAAATTATACGCCGAAAGACAAAAGACAGAAAAAAACGACAAAAAGGTATAAAAAAAATGCACCCACTCCGACGTATGGCATCGAACCGGTATACAAACAGGTAACTCCTCTAAAGCAACCTCGTAACACACTTTGACATTTACTTAGTGCTGCTGCGATCAAACCCTGACACGGTTCGCAAAGCAAAATTGTACGAGACCTTAAAATCAACATCCCTTATTTGCATCGGCATTCCATACCGTACGCCTCGGTGGGCGTTCGATCCTGCTATAGCGGATTGCAGGTTACAGGGCACCGCTGGCTCCCCATCTAGCACAAAAGTATTATAAGCAAAAAAAATAAAAAAATCAAGAGAATTCGGTATTCTTTAAGAAAAAAATCACCACGATATTTTTTCACCGAAAAGTCGAAAGCATATTTCCTCTTTCAACTTTTCGATTCCGTCACCTTTCTTTGCACTGATACAAACTCCGTTGTCCGCCAAAGAACGATCATAAGCAATCTTATCTATTTTATTGTAAACAACCAAACAAGGGACTTCTTCGGCGCCGATACTTGATAAAACTTCCCGAACGACGTCTATCTTCTCATTCATCGCCGAATCGGACGCGTCCGCGACAAGCAAGATAAGATCTGCGTCCGACGTCTCTTCGAGCGTGCTCTTGAACGCCTCTATAAATTCATGCGGCAGCCTTGATATAAAACCGACCGTATCGGTCAAAACGAATTCTTTTTTCGGAGCAAGCCAAAACTTTCTGCTAACCGGATCAAGAGTGGCAAACAGCATATCTTTTTCCAGCACCCCCGCTTTTGTAAGAGAATTCATTAATGTCGATTTCCCTGCATTTGTGTATCCGACGATACAAACAGACTTGATTTCACTCTTTTGTCTTTTTCCTCTTCTCAATCGCCTTGCCTGCGATAATTTTTCTATTTTCCGCTCCAATTCTCTTATCTCTTCACGAATTGTACGTCTGTCCAATTCCAATTGCTGTTCGCCTGCGCCGCGTCGTGCGCCTTTTCCGCCGCCCCCGCCGCCGCCTGTCCTGGACAGTATCATACCTTGTCCCAACACGCGCGGAAGGCTGTGTTTTTTTTGCGCAAGTTCGACTTGCAATTTTCCCTCGTTGCTTGTTGCGTGCGCCGCAAATATCTCCAAAATAAGAGTCGCCCTATCAATAACCGGTATTTTAATTTCCTTTTCAAGATTATTTAACTGTCCCGCGCTGACATCGTTATCAAATATTACCGTTCCGACATCCAAAGCATTAACAGCCTCTTTCAGTTCTTCCAGTTTACCCGTGCCGATATAATAGGTATGATCGGGTCTGTCGCGCCTTTGAGTCATGGTTGCGCACGCGTCATATCCGGCAGTATCGGCAAGTTCTTTCAGTTCGCCAAAATCGTCTTCCGTTTCCGCTTCTTGCGAAACGCGTATCAATATCGCTTTCTGTTTTTCAGTCTTCAATTCGTTCATACTTTCATTATAAACTATTCCTTCTTTTTTTACAAATATTTTCAAACCGCCAAACAAAAAGAGGGACCGCTCCGTCGCAGTCCCTCTTCCAATCGATTCTTTATAACAGAATACAAAGAACGCCGCCTTTCCCCTCGTTGACGATCCTTGTTACCGTTTTTCTGATCTTCTTCTGGGTATCTTCGGGCATATTACCGAGTTTACACGTCAGGTCCTCTTTTACAAGCGTATTGAGACTGATCCCGAACATGTCGGTGTTCCATATTTCCTTTTTGTCGTTTTCAAACTTATCCAAAAGTTTTTTCAACAAATCTTCGCTTTGCTGTTCACTTCCGATCGTCGGGCTGATTTCGGTATTAACGTCAACCTTTACGATATGATATGACGGTGCGCCCGCTTTCAATTTTATTCCGTATTGGTTTCCTTTTTTCACAATTTCCGGCTCTTGCAACTCCATATCTTCAACCGTCGGATTTATAATACCGTATCCGCATGACTTTACCCCGACCATTGCTTGTCGGATGCCTTCGTACTCACGATAAGACTGCGAAAGTTTTTTTACAAAACACAGCAATTTATACTCATCAGACAAATCCTGTCCGCACACTTCGGTAACAACCTGATAATATAATCCGTCTTTCGCCTTACACGATATTTCCGCAACTCCATCCGACAAATAGAAATTTACATCGCATTTTTCCTCGAAAAACGGACTGTTTGCAAAAATACTTTTCAGTTTTTCACAATCCCGCATCTTTTTACAAGACTTTGTTTTTTCCGCAAAATCCGCCACGGTTTGCTTAATGATTTTATCTTCAAACGACAAAGATTGCATCCATGCAGGTAGTTTTAATTGCAGTTTTGCAATCGGAAACTCGTACAAAATTTTCGACACAATATCGCTTATGCCCTCTTTATCCAATTTGTTTACATCACACAGAACGACAGGTACGCCGTATCTTTCTTGCAAACTTTCTTTCAGGCGAACGGTATCCGTAGTCTGCGGATTTTTCGAATTCAACACGATTACAAACGGTTTTCCGCACGAACGAAGTTCGTTTACGACTCTTTCTTCGCTTTCAACATATTTCGATCTGCCGATATCGGTTATACTGCCGTCGGTTGTCACCAATATGCCGACAGTCGAGTGATCGCATATCACTTTTTTCGTTCCTATTTCCGCCGCCTGTTGAAAAGGCATTTCTTCATCCGACCAAGGCGTACGAACAAGTCTCGGTTTTTCGCCTTCACTATGTCCGAGCGCGTCGGGAATCATGTAGCCGACGCAGTCAATCAAACGAATATTTGCCGACGTTTTTTCAAAGACAACCGACGCCGCTTCATTCGGCACGAATTTTGGTTCGGTAGTCATAATCGTTTTTCCATCCGCCGATTGAGGCAACTCGTCAAGCATCCGTTTCAACTTGTTTTCATCCGTAATTTTATCCAGTACGAGAAGTTCCATAAACTTCTTGATAAAAGTAGATTTTCCCGTCCGAACAGGACCGACGACACCTATATAAATATCGCCACCCGTTCGGGCGGCGATATCGTCGTAAATATTATAATTTAGCATAATCGCCTCCCGCATTTTCAGTTGTTAAATATATATGCGGACGAAACGGCTTTATGCCTTTTTATGCTATATATCCATTGTTTCCGCCCAAGCGATTTTGGCGCAACAGCAGAATAACTCCATAGCCGTTTCCAGTTCGTTTATCGGCGGCAAAGACGGTGCGATACGAATATTACTATCATTCGGATCTTTTTTATAAGGATAAGTAGCGCCTGCCCCGGTAAAAATGACGCCTGCCTCTTTGCAAAGTTCTACCGTTCTTTTTGCCGTACCTTTCGGCAAATCACAACTGATAAAATAGCCGCCAAGCGGTTTTTCCCAATGCAAAAGCCCCTTTCCGTCACGATCCAATATTTCCAATACTTTTTCAAATTTCGGTTTCAGAATCGCTGCGTGTTTTTGCATGTGCGCACGAACGCCATCCGGCGTTTTGAAAAACAAATAATGAGCATATTGGTTGATTTTGTCAAACCCGATCGTCTGCTTTCCCGCGTATTGCATCAAAGATTTCAGATTCTTTTCATCCGCCATAATATACGATATACCCGCACCCGCATATGTAATTTTGCTGGTTGATCCAAACATGTAAACGATATCTTCATTATTGTATTTTTTGGCTTCCTGCAACAAGTTCTTAATCGGAACATCCTTTTCAAAATAATGAAAAGCGTATGCGTTATCCCAATAAATCCGGAAATCTTTTGCCGCGGGGCGAAGCGCGGCGAATCGTTCAATCGTTTCGTCGCTATAAACGATTCCTTGCGGATTGCTGTATTTTGGCACGCACCAAATACCTTTTACGGTTTCGTCTTTGACGTGATTTTCCACTACATCCATATCCGGGCCTTTTTCGGTCATAGGAACAGGAATAAGCTCAAAGCCGAAAAGTTCGGTTATGGCAAAATGACGATCATATCCGGGCGCCGGACAAAGCCATTTCTTTTTACCTTGTTCATTCATGGGCGGATTATCGAGAACGCCGAATTGCATTCCTCTTTGCAAGGTATCATACATGATATTCAAGCTGGAATTACCCATGATCGCAATTTCGTTTTCGGCAACGCCGCAAAGATCGGCAAACAGTTTTTTTGTCTCGGGAATACCGTCCAATAAGCCATAATTGCGGTAATCCTGACTTCCGATAAAACTACTTTTCGACGAGAGACAATCCATAAGTCCGTTACTTAAATCGAGTTGTTCTGTCGAAGGTTTGCCTCGACTCATATTCAATTTCAGATTCATCGCTCTGAATTTTTCATACTTTACGCGTTCTTCTTCTAAAATACTCGCCGCGTTTTCTCTTGTATAATCCATTGTTATTTATCTCCTATTTCGTCCGAATTTTTATTTCTGATTCTGATCTTGATGGGCGTTCCTTCAAAATCAAACGCTTTTCGCAACGCGTTTTCCAAATACCTCTTGTAAGAAAAATGCATGATCTCCTCGTCGTTTACAAACATTGTAAAAGTCGGCGGGTTGGTCATGGTTTGCGTCGTATAGTAGACTCTGAGTTTTTTTCCGTTTTTGTTCGGAGGTTCATTTACGCTCATGGCGTCCTGCATAACGTCGTTCAAAATTCCCGTCGGAATTTTTCTGCAAGCGTTTTCATACACCGTTTCCAACGCTCCGATGATCTGCCCCACCCTTTGTCCCGTCAAAGCACTGATAAATATAGGTTTATAGTAGGACATAAATTTTAATTCTTCATCCAATGTGCTTTTGAATTTGTCTATCGTATATGAATCTTTTTCGACCTTATCCCATTTGTTCATAAGTATGACCGACGGTTTGTTACTTTCGTGCACCAAACCGCATATTTTGATATCCTGTTCGGAGATTTCTTCGCCGGCGTCCAATACGACAGCAACGACATCCGCGCGCTTGATCGCCTCGATGGATCTGACGACGCTGTAATACTCCAAATCCTCCGTGACCTTATTTTTCCGACGTATTCCCGCCGTATCGATAATCGTATATTTTTTATCACCGATACAAAAAGGCGTATCGACAGCGTCTCGGGTTGTACCGGCAATATCGCTTACAATTACGCGGTTAAATCCGAGAATACGATTGACAAGACTGCTTTTCCCGGCATTCGGTTTGCCGACAACGGCAATATGAAGACTATCGTCGGCTTCTTCCTCCTCTGCTCTTTCGGGGAAAAATGAAACAATCTTATCAAGTAAATCTCCGAGATTCAGCGATTGTTCTGCGGAAATACCGATAGGTTCTCCCAACCCAAGCGCATAAAAGTCGTATATCGCGTCCATATTGCCTGTGTCAAGTTTGTTGACGGCAAGAACAACCGGTTTTTTATTCATTCTCAAAAAATCCGCAACGTCATAATCATCGGGCAATATACCGGCGCGACCGTCCACAATCAGCAAAATAACGTCGGCGTATTCAACGGCAAGTTCGGCTTGTGCGCGAATATGCTTCCACATGACGTCTTCCGATTTTAATTCGATTCCTCCGGTATCAATCATGGTAAAAGAATAACCGCACCACTCTGCGTCGGCATATATTCTGTCTCTCGTAACGCCCGGCGTATCTTCCACAATACTGATTCGTTTGCCGGCAATGCGATTAAAAAATGTGGATTTGCCGACATTCGGTCTGCCGACTACGGCGACCAATGGCTTTATCATTTTATCCCCCTTACAACCGCACGCACAAAGCCGTCTCCGCTCGCCTGCGATACAAGTATTTTTTTATGCAGTTTTTCGGACAATTCTTCCACCGTCATATTGTCCAGAAATTGATTGCCGAACTCTTTCAACATAACGGAAGGTATTATAAAATACTGTGCGTCGGAATCAAGATTTCCGTACTGTTTTATAATATCGGTCGCCGTGACAAGACCCGTTACCGTTACCGAATTCCCGAAAAAGTCGTTTCTGACGGGATAGACGTTTATCGAAAGATTCCTGTATTTTTCTTCAAGAATCTTTTTCGCTTTGACTATCGTTCCCTCTCCGCTTACGCCGGTAAAAATGCCAACGCTTTTTTGGGGAATCCTTTTCGGACAATCTTCCAATTCGTATTGAAAATCTTCAAAAAATTGTGCAATCAGTCCGACGCCGTTTTCGATTTGATCGAAATTCCCATAATAGTCCGCCGAAGGAACATCCCATTCCGCACGTTGATACATTTCATCGGAGCACCAACAGAACATCTCGTGTTCTTTATAAAAATTTTCGCAAATGTCGATAGCGTCTCTCGCCTGCTCCTTCGTGATGGGAAGCAAATTCGGTAAAGAATCTCTGTGCCCGGTCAAACCGACGGGAACAATCGCTACCGATTCGACGCCGACTTCATACAGGTCGAAAAGAGATTTTTTTAAGATTTCGCCGTCGTTCATTCCACCGACCATGACGATTTGGGTATGAATTCTTATTCCCGCTCCGACCAAACGACGAATAAGCGCCATCTGATCAAAATCTTTTTTTATTCCGAGCAATTTCTTTTGAACGACGCGATCAGTCGCGTGAACCGAAACGTACAGAGGAGACAAACGATAATCGATGATTCTTTGAATATCCTTTTCCGACAAGTTTGTACCGGTAATATAAGAACCGCTGATAAAACTCAAACGGTAATCATCGTCTTTGACATACAATGTTTTACGAAGATTTTTCGGTAATTGCGCCACAAAACAAAAAATGCAGTTATTGGCGCAGTTTCTCGGTGTTATTTCCACGGAATCGTCAAAAGATAATCCCATCGTATCCCCGTATTCGTTTTCATATTCAACCGTAATTTCTTTTCCGTCACGAATAAGGGTAATCTCACCATTATCGGTACTTTCGGCATAAATATAATCCAGAATATCCACAAAAGGATGCTCGGAAAAAGCCTTGATATCGTCGCCGACAAATATACTGTCCCGTAAAAAACTGTCTTCGCTTACGCTTACCACTTTTGCCATATCTAATATTATCAAATACTTTGATGAAAAAGTCAAATCTTTAATTTATATTTATAAATTAGTTTGAGAAAAACACACAATGATTTTGAAAAATAAACAAAAAGGTGTATAATATTGTTATGCCTATTGACGTAATAACACTGAAAGCAGTGGCAACGGAATTGAACGGACTGTTGACCGGCGGACGAATCGAAAAAATCTACCAACCGGAAACAGACGAAATATCTATGCTCATAAAAGCAAACGGTTCTTTGCGGCAACTTGTTATAAGCGCAAATCCGACGCATCCGAGAATGCATATATCCACGCAAAAAAAAGAAAACGCATTCAACGCACCGGCTTTTTGCATGCTTTTACGAAAACATTTATCGGGGGCGATTATTAAAAATATAGATATATTCAACAATGATCGTATTATCCGAATTACATTAGATGGAAAAAATGAATTAAACGAAAGCAGACGTATTTATTTAATCGCCGAATTGATGGGCCGATACAGCAATATCATCCTGACAAACGAACAGATGGTCATATTGGACGCCATTCGCAGAATACATTTCGATCAAAGTACGACAAGATACATCTTACCCGGCCTTACGTACACCTTGCAACCTCAAACAAGAATTACGTTTGACCGTCAAGAGGATTTGAAACAATATTTTTCCGACCACCCGACCGATACATCGGAAGAAATTTTGAAAACAATCAGCGGAATCGGAAAAGAAACTGCTTTGGAAATCGCCGCAGCGGAAAACAGATTCGACGCATTAAATCTTTTTATCAATATAAACAATTCGACATTATATTCTCCGTGTCTTCGGATGCACGACAACAAACCGGTCGATTTTTTTGTTTATCCGTATTCTACGATACAAACAGACTGGGTAAAATATCCTTCTCTCAATGACGCTCTTGATATTTTTTACACAAAATATGACGGAGAAGACCGCAAAAAAATTTCGGCAAAGAACGTCTCAAATATCCTGAAAAGACTGATTACCAAAAACGAACGGAGAATATCAGACAATCTTGACCGTTTGAAAGAATGGGAAAAAGCCGAAGCAATACGCCGTAAAGCCGAAATCCTTACCGCCAACCTTTATCGCATAAATCCGGGAGAGAAATCGGTTGTTTGCATCGATTATTACGAAAACAAAGAAATCACGATCGAACTCGACAGCGCGCTGTCGCCCTCACAAAATGCCCAAAATTATTATAAACGGTACAATAAACTCAAACGCGCAAAAGATAATGCAACTGCACAATTGGACGAACTTTATCAAAAAAGGGAATATTTAAGCACAATTGCCGTATCAATAGAGAACTGCTCGCTGAAAAGCGAATTTGACGAGATTTTAGCCGAACTGAACATTTTGGGCGGATTTTCACAAAAACAGATAAAAAAATCAAAAGTAAGCAACAGCATTCCGACTCATCTTGTTATAAACGGTTTCGATGTATATTACGGAAAAAACAATCAACAAAATGCGCAAGTTACTTTTTCCATCGGCGCGACAAATGACACTTGGATGCATGCAAAAGCCCATCACGGAACGCATCTTATTATAAAGAGCGCCGATCCGGACGAAAACACTTTGCTACAATGCGCTCAATTAGCCGCATTTTTCAGCGATGGAAAATCAAGTGCAAAAGTCGAAGTAGACTACACGCTCCGCAAACACGTTAAAAAAATACCGGCAGCAATGCCCGGTCTTGTCACTTACGCCGAATATAAAACGATACTGTGCGAACCGAAAAATTTTTCCTGATTATTACTGAAAGGGAGTTGCCTGAAAGACAACTCCCTTTTTATCAGATTTCAAACAAATATGTTTTTATCTCAAACGGAGAAAAGAGAATATTTTTTATATTGATTTCTTGCTGATTGTTCTCCTGCAAGTCTGTTTCATAAACTTTCTTGTATTTGAAATGAGGTTTTATTTCGCATTGCATATTTTTACCGTGAGGTTCATATACACGCAAAACGATGTTATTACCTTTATCACTTTTTTTAATCGTTTCGGGAATAATTCCTTTCGATATATCGAATAACGGATTGCATTCACCTGTCGCTTTTTGACAAGGATTATTCAGAATATACGATTTTTCAACAACATCCGACTGCTCATATTGACCTTTATACGGATAAAACTCGTAAATAAAACTCTGCTCTCCGCGATCGGCTTTCGGATCGGGATAGACAGGATTACGCACACATGTCAGACTGACAAGACCATCTTTGACTTTACTGCCGTACTTACAGTCGCTCATGAAAGCAATTCCGCGGTTACCGTCGTTTATATCAAGATATTTGTGCGAACAAATTTCATATCTTGCTTTCTCTATAGAATCAAGATTTGTCGTCCTGCGTTTTATGTTGCCGAACTGTATATCGCAAGTAACTTCTTCGGACCAAACGATCGGGTGATTATCACACCGATACATATGATGACGTCGGTTCAAAAGAGCGGTGTTTTCTACACGAACAACCGAGGAATCGGAAAAAAGAATAATCCTTTGCTTGATATAAGAATGACCGAAACGTAACGTCTGTTCTCGAATAAGAGCGTCACCGACAACTTTATTTTCGACGCGTGTGCACGAAAGTTTGAAACGTGGTAATTTTGAGTACCAACGAGCAATTTCCCATGCGTTATAAAATACACGCGGATCAAGATAAATGCGCATTTCGTTAAAACGTCCACACTCGCTTTTCTGCGTTTTATCGAACAGTTCAAAACTACCGTCGTTTTCAAACCGTAACAAAACATGGTCGTTTTCAATCGTATAATCGGACGCTCTCAGCGATGCATTTTTTTCGGAAATCAATACAGGTTTTGCGGTCGCTCTTGCAGGCGCGTCAATTCGGTAACATTTGCTATCGGCAAGAAACGCCCCGTGAAACCGTACCGGCGCCGCATTGAAATATACCTCGTCTTTTTTATCGCTTTTCGCCAGACCTTCCGCCAATAATTGATTTAAAGAAGAAATCATTTCTTCCTGATGGGCATTGCCTTCACGATAAACGCGACCGATACTCGATCCGGGCAAAGAATCATGGAATTGATAAAAAAGCATATCTTTCCATATTTTTTCGATCTTTTCCGCAGGATACTCGCCGTTTTTCAAAAGGACTCCCGTCCATACCGATTCAACCGCGGCAAGCAAAAATTCAAGTCGACGATTGTATTTTTTCATCTTTCCTTGCGTCGTATAAGTACCCTGGTGTTTTTCGAGATACAATTCCCCTTTATATGTTGGTAAATCGTATCCTTCGCTACGCAAATCTGCAAAATATTTTTCCGAACCGGCATAACGAACCGAAGACTGCGGCGCTTTGACCGCACGAGAAACCATTTCCATTTGTATTTCTCCCGCGCCACCTCCGCCGTCCCCGTATCCGAATTCAAACAGCAACTTTTTCACATTCTTTTCCGTGTTTTTTTGCACGGTATCTTTGATACATACAGGCGTTCCCTCACCGACATAATTCCCCGATGGAGGCATATGAACCAACACCTCACTGTCATCGATTCCCTTCCAATAAAAAGTGTGATACGGAAATTTATTATAAGCGTTCCAACTTAATTTTATTGTCATAAAATTATTGACGCCGGATTTTGCCAAAATCTGCGGCAAATTACCGCTATATCCGAAAACATCGGGAAGCCAACATACGGTTGAAGTAAAATCAAAATTGTCTTTCCAGAACTTTTGCCCGTATTTTATTTGCCTGACAAGCGCTTCTCCGCCCGACAAATTGGTATCCGCCTCTACCCACATAGCCCCTTGCAAATCAAGATTTCCTTTACAAAACTCTTCTCGAAGGCGTTCAAAAAGTGCCGGATGGCGTTCTTTTATCCATTCAAATTGCTGCGGTTGACTCGCGCCGTAAATATATCCGCCATAATTATCAATATTGCATAATTGATTGGAAAAAGTACGAGCGCTTTTTCTTATCGTTTCCCTCTTTGGCCACAACCAAACCAAGTCAAGATGAGAATGACCGACCATATATATTTCGGAATCTTCGACGCCTTTGTAGCGGTTAACAACATCCTTTACGAGACAGGACGCTTCATTATGATTATCCTTTACAAACAAATCAAATGCCTGCGCCAAGGTTTTCTTTATCATAGCGTCTTTTTCGGCACGATAAATGTATGCTGCAAAAAGAAAATCATAGTAAAATTCTTTTACCGGTTTATTGATTCTTACAAGTTTGACACCGAATACAATTCCGTTATTCCGTAACCCGTTATAACCCGCGTCCATGTAAAAATCGATATCGTCATTATCCGTTATTTTATCAAGCGGTATCAATGTTTTTGCCGGATGAGCTTGCAAAGCGGTAGCAAAACCGCCGAATTTTGTCGTCATACCGATTATCGGCGTCCCCGCCTTATCGAAGAGTTGTCCTTCCCCTGTAATATTTATAAGAAGCGCAAGATCGTTTTTATCTTCTCCTTTTGGTACAGAACCGGTTATATGAAACTGTGCACAAGTAAAAGCATGTCCTTTTGCCCAAACGCTAAATTTATGTGCTTTTTTATATCGGCCATCCTTTGCCGGAAAAGGTTCATTTCCGGTAGCATACGCTACGGACAAATTCGAAATAGTGCTATAAATCTTGCTTCGGATCACCAATAGTTTCGGCAAAAAAAACGGGTCCGATAACATCTGAACGGATGCAGGCAACATGATGATTCTCCCTATTAAATTATTGTTTACTCGGCAAACACTCAACAAATGTCGCCGAAGTATTCGAGGTAAGCGTAAATTTATTTTCAGCGGAATAGGGCAAATAGAAATAATCGCCTTTAATCATCTTGCGCGAATATCCATTCCCCTTAATTTCCGCTTCGCCTTCAAGCAAAATCCAAACCGACGGTCCGAATGTCATTGTGTAACGACCGCCGTTTGTCAGCGTGTATCTATTTTCGGCAAAACAAGGGGTATCATCGTAAGTAATCAAATTTTCGATTTTCACAAAACCGTCATCCGACGCTACTTTCGGAGAAATCTTTGCGATATCCAATGCTTTTTGTCCGTACAAATCAAAATTAAAGCATTTAAGCGCAGTCATTTTATCCAAACCGATATACTCTTCTTCATAACTGATATGATAATCGCCGCACCAGCGCTCGGGCTGAATCGTAAAATCTGTCGGTTCTTGCACTTCGATGATCGTACAGCCGGCACCGATGGCGTGAATAAGTCCGGCAGTAATTATATACATATCTCCGACTTTTGCGTCAACGGAACCGAGAATGGTTGACATGATATCCTTTTCTTTTTCGCTTCTTTCCTCCAAAGCAGCAAGGGTATCGATATCGATTTTATCTTTGAATCCGAAATAAATTTTTGCCCCCGGTCTCGTACCCACAACAAGCCATGCTTCCGTCTTGCCATACTCACTATGGAAATACTCTCTTGAAAACGCTTTTGTCGGATGCACCTGAACCGGTAACCTGATCTGACTGTCCAAAAATTTTACCAAGCAGTCATATTTTCTTCCGCCGAGTAATTCGTCCGGATATTCTTTCAGTAAATCGTCGAAAAAGATGTCCGTGCCTTCGACGACGGATACACCGTCACGCGGTCCGAAATACTTCGGGTTAATTGCTTTCACTTTACTTGCGACCCATTCTTCGGGGAACATGCTGTCGCCTTTCATTTCGCTATTGAACGGTTCAAACCCTTTTCCGCCGAGATATACACGAAAAACACGATTTTCATTGAAAAAAATCGGTTGCATTACTATTTTTTTATCCATTTTTACCTCCAAAAGTATATGAATATTGTATCATATTTTAATTTTTTTTGCAATATTAGGTAAAACCAACTTAATCTCTTTCAAAATTTATTTTTATTTGCTATAATAATACAAAAATATGGAGAAATAAAATGTCTAAAAGAAAAATTTTTACCGTTATCCTCATCTGCATACTCGCGTCCCTCGTTATCGTCGTACCCGTTTGCGGAGAAATCAATTTTAACAATTATCGTTTACAAACGAATGAAATCGAATATACCGATTTTAACATATCGGCAAAAAACGTCATTATGATGATTGGCGACGGTATGGGTCCAACGCATATTAAAGTGGCAAAAAGTTATTTTGACCGTGAGTCGCTTTTTATGGAGACTTACGCAACCACAAACGGGAAAATCGTAACTCGATCCAATAATAAAATCGTAACCGACAGTGCGGCCGCCGCTACGGCACTCGCTTGCGGTGTGAAAACAAACAACGGAAACATAGGATCATTAGACAACAAATACCTCGAAAACATTTCCGAATATGCCAAATCAAAAGGCATGGGCGTCGGAATAATCGCAACGGAAACTCTTAAAGGTGCAACTCCCGCCGGTTTTTCCGTCCATAACAATGACCGCAACAATGCAAAACAGATTACCGACAGTCAAATCGCTTCCAATATCGACCTGTACATCGGTTCCGGTTCAGAATATTACGCCGATTTTCAGAGTAATTTTTCCGCAGCCGGCATAAACTATTCTTCCGATTATAATTCCTTACAAGAGACTGTTGATAAACTTGAAAAAGGAACGACATATACACGCATATGGGGTGCCGTGGACGAACTGGAACAACCCGGCAACTACAACTATTTAGCCGACGTGGTGGAACTTGCAATTCGCTATCTTACAAAATTTTACGGCGAAGAAGGCTTTTTCTTAATGGTTGAAGAAAGTCACATAGACAAGTGTTCGCACAGCAACGATCTCGACGGAATGGTAAAACATTTGCTCGCACTTGATATCGCCGTAAAACGCACGGTTGAATGGGCGCAAAATGACGAAAACACGTATGTCTTTTTGACGGCAGATCACGAAACGGGTAATCTTTATTACGACGGAACACAGGAATTAAACAATAAACTATATCACAGCGGTTCTCATACTTCAACAAATGTGAATTTCTATTGCTACTACAAAAACGCCTCCTCCGTTCTGTATCGAGGTATTTGTATCGATAACACGGATGTCGCCAAAATAAATAAAAAGTTGATTGAAAATTACAGAAAATAATCAATGAACAAAAACAAATTTTTTCCGCGCGCCGTTTCGACTTTTCGTTTATGGATTTATACTTTACTCGGATATGACGTATCGTGTCTTTACGAAACGACTGCGCGAAAAAAATATTCCTTAAACGATTCCGTCTTTTGGGATCATCATAACAACGGCTTACCGAAAGAAAGCGACGAAGTATCGCGGCTTATTTCGTGCGTACCTTCAAAAAATCAATATGCCCATTCAAAAACCGATTTTTATTGTTTTATACATTTCGGAATGAATACCATGACCGGAAAGGAATGGGGTGACGGAAAAGAAAGTCCAGACCTTTTCAATCCGAAAACTTTGTCTTGCGAACAATGGGTAAAAGCAATAAAAAATTCGGGCGCAAAAGGCATCATTTTTACGGCAAAACATCACGACGGTTTTTGTCTTTGGCAAACCGATACGACGTCGCATTCAATAAAAAACAGTCCATATAAAAACGGAAAAGGCGATATAGTCCGCGAACTTTCGGCAGCATGTAAAAAATACAATGTAAAGTTCGGCATATATCTTTCTCCGTGGGATCGCCATGAACCGACATACGGTACCGCCGCCTACAACGATTTTTACGTCCGTCAACTGACCGAACTTTGTGCAAACTACGGAGAACTTTTTTCATTGTGGTTTGACGGTGCCTGCGGCGTAAAAACCGACAAGGGCTTTTGTTACGACTGGGAAAGAATTACTCAAACAGTCCGTACCTTTCAACCCAATGCGGTTCTTTGTGTTTGCGGCCCCGACGTTCGTTGGGTTGGAAACGAATCGGGACTTGCGCGTCCGTCGGAATGGTCTGTGGTACCTCTTGAAAACATTTTACCAAGCGACGTAGCCGAACGTTCTCAAAAATCGGAACAAGACACCCAAAAAATACGCGATTCCTACCGTTTACAGCAAAGAGACAATGGGAATCGAAAAATTGTCTTCGAAAAAGAAATCACTTGGGCGCAAGCCGAATGCGACGTATCCATTCGAAAAGGCTGGTTTTATCATAAAAAAGAATCGCCGAAACCGCTACGGGATTTATTGACCATATACTTTAATTCGGTCGGGCGCAACGCGTCTCTGCTGTTGAATGTTCCGCCGAATTCCGATGGACTTATCGACACAAAAGACATACGGCGCTTGCATGAATTTGGCAATGCATTATCGGATTTATATTCGAAGCCGATTTCCTATGCCGCTTTTATCGGGAACAATCACTCTACAAGACAATGCGATTCGTTGCATGACGCATTTCGTGAAGACGACTATCTTTTAGATTTTCGATTCGATTCTTTGCAAAAAATCCGCTTGATATCTATCAGCGAAGATATAAGACACAGTCAACGTATCGAACGTTTTTCGGTCTTTTTGATTCGTCCCGACAAAACTTTTACCCTTGTATCAAACGGAACAGTCGTCGGCGTCAAAAAACTCATTCACCTGAATCCCCGAAAAAATAACGACGCCGTAGGCATACGGATCATGATTACTCAATCAAGGAGCATTCCCGTCATCGAATCGGTTGGTTTTTACTCATAATATAAAGAAAAAACCGCCTTTTAAGGCGGTTTTATTCTTCTGGCGGAGAAATCGGGATTTGAACCCGAGCTACGTTTCACCGTACTACTCCCTTAGCAGGGGAGCCCCTTCAGCCACTTGGGTATTTCTCCAACGCTTGCCTGTAAATAATAACACAAAGAATCATTTTTGTCAATAAATTTCAGGTATTATTACGGCAAAACCATATATTCCGTTTCAGTCGTGCCGGATATTACCGTCATCATCGACAAAGACAACCGTCCCATTTTTACCGGACGATCCAGATCGAAATTGATTATACGTTTCTTCATTGCAATGATATACCAAACTTACATCAAGACCGTTATTTTGAAAATCGGTTTTTAATTTTTGCGCTTTACCGAAAGCGGTTAAGGTCGGCGCTATAAGCAAAGTCACTTTATTATCTGATTGTATATCAATTCTATCACAAATATCGGCAACACGTTCCATATTCATTTTAAGATAAGAAACATAGACATCTTCCTGCCCGTTATTGCAAACCAGTCTTCCGCCGAAAATTACAGGTTTTTCGCCCCCAATAGACAAAACCGTGCCATTGTCGTATTCGTTTTCCCCGAGATAAAGCGGCGAAAAACAAATTTTATCCAGTTTGTCTTCAACTTCCAAGAAGTTAATTACCTCAAAAATATTCAATAAACCGTCAATGCTTCGTTGATTATCGATTTGCTGCGAAACATCTTTCAACACCGAACGTATATTGCCGTTGGAAATTTTTTTGAGTTTTGTCAATACTTGACCGCAAGCATAATCCGCGTCGTTTTCAAACTCGCCGTCCATGATGCGCAAAAGGCGGCTCTTTGTTTCATTTTTTCGACTGATCGTATCGAGAATACCCTGCGCGATCTCCGTATGACCGATCGTAAGAATCGGATCGATGCCCAATACTTCCGCAATGTCAATCGCCAATGAACACAGTTCCGCATCCGTTTCGTTTACTACCGTGCCCACAAGTACAGCGCAGATTTCTTTATTATTTTGCGGATTAGTCGGCTTCGCAAAAGAAAAGACTTCTTGTTGCGAACAAAACCTACCGACTTTTTTGCCGTTCTCCAACAAATAATTTACCAAAGATTTTAAGGCGTCATCAGGCATCGCCAACACCTGTCCGTCGCCGGCAATAACTTTATATAAATTCTGTATATCGGAATAACGTTTATTCAGAACGAATTTCTCTGAAAAATCTACTGTCGGGGCATCCAAAGCAAGATAACCGTTTTTTTCAAACAATGAGAATACTTTGTTTGTTATTTCTTTTATTTTTCGGTTGGTCGAAAAATCGGGATATTGTACCACGTCGCCGAATCTTGTTATCTGATTATTCATTTTCTTCCGTCTCCTTTTTTTCCTGCAATTTATCCTGATATCTTTCCCATGCGGAAGAATAACTTTGATACGATCCACGGGGTATGGTAATAATCAATTCGGTATTGAATTCGAACGGAGTATTGGTTTCGTCCAACTGAATCGGCTTTTCCGCTTCCATTCTGACATCTATCAAACTATAACACCCTTTGAATGCGTCTGTTTCCAGAACGGTAACCCCTGCCGGCAAAGTAATTTTTACAAGTGATTCGCAATTCTTGAAAGCATTTGTGCATATAGTCATATCGCTTATACCGTCTTCAAAAATGATTTCCTCCAAAGAAGAACAACCGGAAAAAGCGTTTTGCGATATTTGTTTCAAACTTGCCGGAAGAGTAATTCTTTTCAAGGAAGTCATTCCGGCAAAGCAGTTTTCTCCGAGCGTTTCTATTGTGCAATTATTTGCAAATGTGATTTCCTCAATAACCGTATTGGGCCTGTATGTTTGCACCTTGGTTCCATGTATAGAACGGTCGTATTTTTCAAACTCTCCTTTTGCGTTCAGGATATACAAATCAGTCCCTTCACCGGAAGCGATATAACCCAAATATCCGGAAATAGACGATATCTTTTTCCCTGACTGTTCGGTGATAATGACGACTTTTTTATCAACGGTATCATGGTAAGACTTGATGGTATACATGTCGTTATTCTGTGCATCTACTTCCAGAAAATACTTGTCGGGGTTACTGCCTACGCTATAATCGACGCATTTTGCATATATCGTCATATCCTTTGTCAGAACAAGCGGATATGTCACCGCATAATTGAACGACGTATCCAAGAACCAGCCGACAAATTCATATTTCTCTTTTGCTGTGGCAAAAGTCGTCACATCCTTTGCGTTGTATAGAGCATGAATGGCTTCTTTATTTATCGGATTACCCTGTTGAGTATCCACTTTGTACGTTATGGTATAACGTTCTATTTCTCGCAAAAAATCTTTTTTATAATCATACTGTATTCTCCAATTGACATTCAAACGATAAGTGTCGAGAATAGACGCAGTGTCCACATAAATACAACAGCAAGACGCCAGCGGGCGGTCGTCTTCCAAAAGCGGCGGAACGGGCGATTCCATTGTCAACGTATAACCGGAAAACTCATGTTCTCCTTCTTGCCATTTTGCCGGAAGAATGCCGTCAAAAGCACCGCGTTTAATACGTGTAACGTTTTCACCCATTCTGATATTATAAACGCTTGTTCCCGCAAAAGCATTTTTATTGATCACAGAAACATTTTGAGGAATAACAGCCTCCTGCAACGTGGAAACATTATATTTAATAAGGGTATTTCCGATGACGATAAAATCATTCGATCTTAACTGCTCCGCATACCATGCCGTGCCATCCATTACGTTATCCCCAACAAAAGATATACTCGACGGGAACGAAACGGTTTTCAGATTCGTGCAACCGAAAAATGCCATATCGTTGATACTTTGAAGATTTCTCTCGGAGGCAAACACAACTTCATTAATATGCGTATTGCCCGCAAAAGCGGAGTTATATATCAAAACAATATTTTCCGGAATCGTTACCCTTTGTTCCGAGCCGTTATATTCCAAAAGGATATTGCCGATAATATGCATATTGATGTTAGTCTCCGTCGCAAGGACGTTATTGCCCACTTTCCAAAAAGCATTTACGCCGATATCTTTCAAGGCAAATTCATTGATTGTAAGTTCGTTCATGGAAATGCAATTATAAAACGCACAGGCACCGATGCGAGTCGTCATGGCTTTGGCGTTATTATATGCTTTCAATGCAATACAGTTATTGAACGCATAATCCCCGACTTCATTCAAAGCGGAACCACCGAGGAAAGTAACCGATTTCAATAAAATATTTTCGGAAAAAGCATAATTCCCGATTTTATCAAGCGTACTGCCCGAAGCGAAAGTAACGGTTTTTAACCCGGAGCCGTAAAACGCATATTCACCCAACAAGGAAAGCGTCGATGAAAAATCGGCTTGAACCAAAGAAGTACAGTTATAAAAAGCCTCTTCCTCTATTTCGGATAACGATTTGATTAAAGAAAAATCAAACGTGGAAATATTATAGCAATTATAAAAAGCCCTTTTCATAATAAAACGCAAATCGCATTTTTCGTGTGGCAAAATGACTTCCGTCAATCCACAATTTTCAAACGCACTTTCAAAGACGGACTGCAACCCGGTCGGGAAATAGACCGTTTTTAATTTATTGTTATTATAAAAAGCGCGTGCCGCGATGGATACGATTCCGTTCGGCAGATGTAACACGTCCGAATCGCCGAAATAACGATAAAATATATTGCGAATAATAAGGCAATCAACGTTTTGCTCGGCAAGCCATTTGGTATTTTCAAATGCGTTATACGCAACGGACGTAAGAGAAATCGCGTTTGAAAAATCGACCTCGCGTAGCGAGATACAATTAGCGAAAGCACTATCCTCTATGGACATCACCTCGCTACCGATCGTAATCGTTTCCAGCGAAGAACAGCCGTTAAATAAATCTCTGACGATTCGATTGATCGTTGTCGGAAGCGTAACGTGTTTAAGCGTTTTGTTATCTCGGAACGCTCCGTTTGCAATCATCGTAACGTAACTCGGCACAACGACGTCCGCGGCAGAACCTTTATACGCGATAAGAATATCGTTATATATGACAAAATCACCGGCAAAAGACTGATACCAACCGGAACGGGTAAAGGCGTTTTCGGCAATTTCATCGATGTCTTCGGGCAAAGAAAAATCATAAACATTACTTCCGAACACATCGCTCTTGACGCCGGTCACAGGGATATTTTTGTATGTTTCCGGCACAATTACAAATGAATCGGTACCCGTATATGCCGCTACGGAATACGTATCATTATCATTTAAGTCAAAGACAATGCCGTCCGAGTTATAGTCTTCCGTTTCAAACCGCGCAAACAGTTTTGTGTCTTCGGTAATATACATCGGGAACACGGCTCTTTTTTTGTAAATCTGGTCGTCAAAGTACCATCCGAGGAATATACCTTCGTAGTCTTCCAATTCGTACGGCGAAACAAATGCCGAACCGTTCAGATCGTACTCTTCCGTTGCGCTTGCCATAAACCGAATTTGATGCACTTCCGAATCGGAAAAAGTTTCGTAAACAGGCAAGTTATAAAAGGTCCCGGCGGCTTTATAAGCATAGTAACCGACGTCGACATTCTCTTTCTCCGCCGCATATTTGACGCTGAAAAGATATGAACAACCGTAAAAAGCATAGTCCGCTATACGATTGACGGATGCAGGGAAAGAGATTTCTTTTAATCCGATACAATTTTGAAACGCATATTCATCCACACAAACAAGTCGTTTTGCCGAATTCAAAGAGACGGAAGTAATATATCCTTTATCTTTGAATGCGTCCGTAGCGATATAGGTTACAGCGGACGGCACGTTTACTGTTGCCGAAGTTCCATGATACCGAACCAGGACGCCACCGACTATCAGAAAATCACTTTCCTCATCAATAGTATCAACGAACACCGTATCATCAAAAACATATTTTCCGAATTTTTCAAGCGAGAGCGAGTCAACAAACCGAACTGTTTTCAGTGATGCGCATCCAAAAAACGCATAGTCACCGATTTCGGAAATTGCCGCCGAATCCGTTTGAGAAAGAACGACCGTTTCAAGCGACGTGCAGCCATAAAACGCATATGCGCCGATTGACCGAACCGTAACGGGAATTGAAACCGATTTAATTTGGGTATTCCCGTAAAACGCATAAGGCGATATGGATATGAGCCTCTTCCCTGATAATTGATAACTCGGTTCAAGATTTATTTCTTCGCCACGGTATCCGATTATCGTTAAAAATTCTCCGTTGTCGTCGAGGACGCCATCGGCATTGACCGTCGCATACAGGTAACCGTCCAACGAATAATCATTATACCCCATCCATCTTTCGGGCTCATAATACAGAATAGTACTCTCATAATCAGTAAAATTCGTACATTCTTTCGGAACGAAAAGATTTTGTGGCAAAAATCCGCCGAAAGCCTGTTCAAACTCGCTTGTATCCATTGAAATCAGAGACGTGTCGAACCGAATTGCGTGTAAAGACGGGCAAACAATACTGTACGTTTCAAGCAATATTTGTGAAGAAATCGTAATACAACCTATCTCCGCATTATAGAACGCTCCTCTGAGGACTTTTCTGCAAGACGGATGTATATATATTTCACCATTTATATTTTCTTTGTACTTTGCCGGATAAAAATAAAGATTACGATAGTCTATGTCATATAACGCGCCGTTATAAACTGTAAAGTATGAACTGTTTTCCGCGGTTATCTTTTCGACTGCCGAACAACCGTAAAAGGTACCGTCTCCGATCGATTTAACCGACGCGGGCAGATTTATTTCGGTCAATTTATCCAACCCATAAAACGCCTCGTCCCCAAGTGCCGTTATCTGATTGCCTAAAAAAACTATTGATTTCAAAGACGACTCGCTCATGTGAAAAGCGCCTTCCGCGATACTTCTGATATCGGATGGGAACGTAACCGTTTCCAGCAAAGCACATTCGGCAAAGGCATAATCGTCGATTTGCAACAACGTCTCCGGCAAACTGATCGAAAAAAGATTCTTTGACCTGTAAAAAGCATATGGACTGATTTCGCGCACTCCGCCCACAATCACATAGTGATTACGCGTCGAATGCGACGGATACACCATAAGCACATCTTCCGCTTTTGAGTACAATACGCCTTCTTTGCATGTAAAATAACGGTTTTTCGAAGAAACGACAAATTGTTTTATTTCGTTGTTTCTGAATATACCGTCTTCCAAACCGATGACATCACACAAAACGCTATCGACAACCTGTTTTTCCGGAATAACGATAATATCGTCCGTCCCGGTATATCCGCTGATAAGACATGTCTTTTCGGATTCACTGATTATTTTATAAGTCAAGCCTTCCGAACCGGCGTTCATATCCGAATATAAGGCATAAAAACACGTTTCCGTAAATGTACTTGCCGTGTATGGGAATGAAACGACAACCTTATTATTGTTATGCAACATATACCAGTTAATGAACTGATAATCGTTTCCTTCCGAAATCGGTTTTAATTCTTCTCCTGCTTTTTCCGCAGGGTGCGCCCCTTCCGGCTCCGGAATTACCGTTTCATCGGCATAGAAATACTCAACCTGTGAAACAAGTTTATCGGAATACTTTCCGTTAATATACGGACGAAAAACAAAAGTAATCGCTATTTTTTCCTTATCAAATACCGCGTAGTATATTTCTTCGAATTTTTCATCGGCGGAAGACTTTTCTTCTCCGATATCGGTTTGCCAACCCGCAAAAACATATCCGTCGATTGCAGGCACATTCGGATAATAATTTGCCCCGTTATCTCCGCGCGGTATACTAACCGTATCAATAACCGTTTCCGAGCCCGTACCGGTTTTGGTCTTCGAATACACTTCAATGTTTTTTTCAATATGACGATAGCGGACAACATATTTTACCGAATAGAAGTCGGCGACATAATATGCCTGAAAATTTATATCGCTTTTTATATTGTCAAACGTTTCCAGCATACCGGACGCCATATCGCGCCAACCGATAAACGTATAACCGCTTTTTGCATTCAGCGCCGGTTGCGAAGCGCGTCCGCCATCCCGAACATACTGTACCTCTGACAAAAGCGTCGTACCGTCCTCGTCATAAAACGCGACTTTATGCAGCGTCTCCGAGCGATCGTCGTAAAGGTTCAAAACAAAACTGATCGTAAATTTTCCGTATAAAAGCGTTATTGTATTTTTCCCCGTTTTATTGAGTTTTTCGATATCCTCGGCTTTAACCATATCTTTTGTCGCCGAACGGTAGGTCAAGTAATTATATTCCTCGACCGTCGTGTTATTTTCGGCGGCGACTTTATCCTGTTGTTCCGCCATCGCACGCCCGGTCGCAGAATCCGGTTTGTACTTTATTTCCAGAATGACGGAAGATATATCAAAATCACTTATCAAAAAGCCGTCGGCTATCGAATCGGGTCTGACTTTCACCGATTCTATATCTTGATAATTGATTGTGTTGCCCGATAAATCCTTCGCTTCCGTACAGGAAAACAAAATCACAGCAAAACACAATACAGCGCAAAGCACAAGAATTTTTTTCGATACGTTTTTACGTTTCATATTTTCACCTACTTTACTCAACAACTTTAACTCTATATAATAAGGATATAGTCATATCGTATACTTTCATTCTGACGGTAATCGTGACCGCTTGTTCCGTCAACGCAATACCGGTAACACTCCCGTCTTCCTCGACCGTTACTTTGGTCGGATCGGAAGATATAAACGCTCTCTCCCCTATTTCCGCGCTTCCGGCAAAATCCTTTACGATGTGAGGCGTCGCGTCCAACGGTATTTCGATTGCTTCTCCGTCGACAAATTGTTCGGCTATCTTCAAGTAAACCGATTGAACGATGTTATTATCGGTAAAGAGCAAATTATATGCGCTCATTTCCGGCTCGGTATCGGAATAAATAACAAAATGTTCCATTTGCAAACAACCGTCAAAAAACGAATTATCCTTAAATACGTCGGTACCCAAATCGGGTGTGGCAAAGTTTTTCAGTCCGGCGCACCCTACAAATGCGTCTTTTCCGACAAATTCTATTTGCGACGGAAGAATTATTTTTTCGATACTATCGCAACCGAAAAATGCCTCATTCCCAATGCTAACCAAGGTTTCCGGCAAAGATATCGAAGCAAGTTGACGCATATTCGCAAAAACTTTTCCCGTAATACTGACCGTTCCGACGTCAACCGTTATCTCGGTGCCGTCGTTCATGACTCCCTTGTATGCATACAGGGCTTTTCCGATATATACGCATCCGTTTTTCTGCATATTGTACCAGGCGGTTCCCGAAAAAGCGTCAAAACCGACATATTCTATCTCGGATAACCTTGTTAGGTTCAACAAGAGAACGCAAGATTTGAACGCATTTTCTCCGATTTCTTTCAAACTCAACGGGAATTCGAGCGATGTAAGAGAAATACAGTTTTCAAACGCACTTTGTCCGATTTTTTCTAACCCTTGCGCAAAAACAACCGTTGTCATAGTGCTGCAACCGTCAAAGGCATGCGATTTGATTTCGGTTGTACTTCCCGACAAGTAAATGGATTTAAGTCCGGTGCAATTCGCAAAAGCATATTCACCGATCGATTTTACCGGCACCGACGACAGATTCATAGTAATAAGTCCGGCGCAATCCGAGAAAGCGTAAGACGCGATTTCGGATACGTTAGACGGAACGGTTGATGTTGAACAACCGAGAATCAAAATGTCGTTACCGTGATCCTTTTTCACAAGGCAGTTTCCTTCCGCCATATAGTTTTCATTTTCGGAATGAACACGAATCGTTCTGAGCGCACGACAACCGACAAACATATCTCGATTTAATTCCTCAACGCCTTTTCCTATTTGCAATGTTTCCAAAGAAGCGCAACCGTAAAATGCTTTTTCTCCCAAAGAAGTCACGGAATCGGGTATCGAAATATCCAACAGGGACGAACAACCGTAAAAGACGGCTTTTTCTATTCTGACCAGATTCTCGGGTAAAACTATTTGCGTCAACCCGACGAGATCCTTAAACGCCGCGTCGGCAAATGTCGTTCCGCTTCTAATCGTAACGCTTGAAAGATTCGGCAAGGGGTTCCCGAGTATGTAAACAAAGGACGTCCTGCCTTCACCGTCTTTTCTTTCTCCGACAAACGGTATATTCATACTGACCACCGAAGCACAGTCGGAAAAAGCGGCGAAACCGATACTTTGCAAATTATCCGGTATATTGACGCTTCTTATAGATGTACATAAAGCGAAAGCGCCTTTTCCGATACTCGCTATGCCGTCCGGAATAATCAGACATGTATCGGAGAGCGTCGGTTGCGGTCCGTCGTTATAACTGATCATTGTGATTCCTTCACAACCGTAGAACGCATAATCGCCGATAGCCGTCACTTCGGTAACGTCGTCCGGGATACTCGAAGTTTTACAACCGAACAAAACCTTTTTTTCCGCGGTAAGAAGAAGACAGTTATTTTTTACCGCATAAGTATCGTTCGATGAAAGAGATAAACTTTCCAAATTGGTACAACCGTTCAATGCTTTTTCTTCTACGGTCGTCAATTCGTCGGATTGTATTTGCAATGTCGTGACGTTTGTACAACCGTCAAAAGCACCTTGCGCAAGCGTCTTTCCTCCGCTTAAAGTTATTTTTTCCAAATTGGAAACAGACGTTCCGAATACGTAAGACATCGTTTTTTCGTTTGTTTCGTTTTTACTGTCTCCGACGTACGGAATGGTGACCGTTTCCAAGCGATCGCATGCCGAAAACGCGTTTTTACCGATCGTGTGAACAGTCGACGGTACGGTTATTTCCGTAAGCATGGAACAAGCATAAAACGCTTCTTCTCCGATCTTTGTTACACTGTCGGGTATGAAAATACCGTTCAGGTTGACGCAACCGTAAAAAGCATAGGGCGCTATCTCGGTAACGGACAGTCCGATGGTAGAACCGGCACATCCGAAACACAGCACTCCGTCTTTTACGATAGCGTTATTGACGGCTTTATACAAAGATCCATCTGAAAATTCAAATTCCGTCAACGTTTTACAACCGGAAAAAGCGAAATTGCCGATATCGGATACTGTTGAGGGAAAAACTATTCTTTGGATATTTTCGCAATCAAAGAACGCTTTTTCCGCGATATAAACGATACCGTTTTTGACTTCCACCGTCCCGTTTCCGTTGCCGACATAGCGATAAAGCGTTTTGCCGATATATAATGCGCCGTCGGGGAAATTGGAAAACCAAGGTGTACCGGCAAAAGCGTCGACGCCTATTCTTTGCACATTATCACAGTTTGTCAAATCCCTGAAAACGATATTGTCGCACCCGTTTATTCTCGTAAGAGAAGAACAGCCGTCAAAAGCATGCGCACCGATTTCCGTCAAAGTGTTCGGCAACTCAACGGCTTGAATATACCGACAACCGGTCAGCGCGTTTTCGCTCAATTTTCCGGTGCCTGTTATTGTCAAATTCATAAGAGACGACGGGACATCGTTGCCAAATAACGGCGCAAGGGTTTTTTCCTGCGTCTCGGAAAGCAGATTGATATCCAGTTTGGTAAGCCCGGTACACCCGATAAGCGCGTCCTCCTGAACATCGACATTAGACATAAGGATCAGTTCCGACAAACCGGAACATCCGGCAAGCGCCCCCGATTTTAATTTTTCTTTGAATACCGTCAACGTTTTAACGGGTATAATACAAACCGTCAACGATTGATTACCGATATCTATCGTACCGATCGCTCGATTATCTTCGTAAATCGTTCCGTTTTCGTAGGTATAACGTTTATTGTTAATACTAAAAGTTTTTTCCGTCAGATTTACTTTTCCGGACAAAATACGTAGATTGTCTTCACCTGCCGCGGCTTCATCAAACATATAAGTATTATCGCCGATGACAAGCGTCTTCCGACGGTAATAATAAACGCCGCACGCTATATGATTTTCTTTATCATATACCGTATAGTTCTGATAACTGTATAAGATATCGTCGAGAAGTATTTCTTTCTTCTCAAAATCAACAAACCCGGCAAGTTCGAAAATATTATTGTTATCGTCATACGCGAATTCGCAAACCTTGTTGTTGATATCGACATGGAAGGACTTCGTTTTCACGTCAATATTCCCGACAAACGTCGTTTCTTTATATATACCGTCGTTTCTGATATAATAAGTATTATCGTCTATCAAAAGGACGTTGACGGAAAGGTCTGCCTTACCGCGACAAATATAAACGAAGTTTCCGTTGCCGCCGTAACAGTATATTTTATCACCGAGTCTGATTCTTTGATTTACTCTGTCCAACGTACAATCAACGCTTTCCGATTTATACAAGTTACCGCCCACAAGGAAATATTTTTTTCCGTCAATATCAAAATCGGCATTCTTGTTCATCTTGCCGGCCAATAAATACAACTTATTATTTTCACCGTAGCAATACGTTTGTGCGCCGATATAAACGCGTTGCGCCTTTCTGTCTATCGTGTCATAAATACTTTCGCTGTCATAGATAGTCGTGTTTTCAAAGTGGTACGTGAACGAACCAATGGTTATCGTTGACAATTCAAAATCAATACTCCCAAGAGCGTCGTTTCCATCGTATTCAAAAAAGTCCGACGTTTCGGGAATAACCGCGTATTTCTTTTCGGATACATAAAGTGTAAATTCTTCATATTTTCCGCTTCTTTCATAAACATGTAAAGAACTGTCATAATAATAACTCTTTCCGCCAACGTCGAAAGTCGATGTATCTAGGTTAAGGTTCCCGATAGAATCGAACAATAAACCGTTTGTCGTATAGAAATAGTCTTTTTCGTTCAAATTGACTCTTTGATTTTCTCCGTCGAAAGTACCCTTCTTTGTTCTCTCCTCTTCCGTTTCCGCATGAGCCAAAATAATCTCGTCCGTCTCTATAGTATATTCGTCGTCTATTTTTACCGACTTGGCATTGAAATCTATATTGCCGACATACTGTTTAAGATAAATATCTCCGTCATCACCGAATATATAAGTAACCTCTCCGTCAAAATATTCGGCAAAAGTATTCTTGATGAAAGGAATCTGCACGTTGATAAGCGCGGGACATGCGGAAAAGATATTCTTTGATATATCCAAAGCGTCTTGCCGGCTCATAATGACCGCTTCTTCCAGATAAGGCATGCCCGAAAATGCTTTTTCGCCGATACTTGTCACGGATTCGGGTACTACGACGCGATTCAGTCCGGTACCGGAAAATGCAGCGGAACCGATCGATTTTATTTCATTTGTCAAATCTATCGCGCTCAACATAATACAACCGTTAAAAGCATCTGTGCTTATCTCATTCAATTTTTCCGATAAAACAACCGATTGTAAAGACGTACAGCCGCGGAAAGCGCCGTCGCTGATTATTTCCACACTGTTTTTCATTGAAACCGAACGTAATGAAGCACATTCCGCAAACGCGTTTTTCGGAATATCGGTTAATGATTCCGGCAAAGTTATGCTAAGAAGTGACGTACATTTTTCGAAACAACTATCACTGTTTTTCAGTGAAAATCTGCCGTTTACAGGTAAAACGATTTCTTGCAAACCGGTACAAGCGTAAAAAGCGTATTTTCCGATTTCGGAAACACCGCTTGCGTCAAATTTTTCAACCGAGGTATTACCGTAAAAAGCATAATCGAAAATACAATTTATGTCTCCGGCAAGTTTCACGTTTTTCTCGCTACCGACATACGCCATTGCATAGACAAAAACCTCCTCATTGGGATTTTTATATTTTATGGATACAATACCGTCGGCACTGTATTTTAATTCATAATTATACAGGTGAGCGACATCATCGCCCTCGAAACGAGGAATGGGCTTTTCTTTAAATGCCTCGGGATTATTGATATAAACCAATTTATCACAACCGGACAAAGCGTTCGTTCCGACGCTGAAAAGATTTCCTCCCGCTTTCATTGCCGTCAGAGAAAGCAAACCGATACATTGATAAAACGCCTTTTCGCCGATCTTCGTCGCTTCTTGCAGCACTATCTCCGTCGGTGCAAAACAGGACTCGAAAGCGTGCGCGGCTATTGATTTTTGTTTGGATACGGTAACGCGTTTCAGAGTTTGCGGAACAAGAACATTTTGTTCCGAATAATCGGAAGCGCCGAAAAAGTATTTGAAAAAGTTCAGGGTATCGTCGTCTTCGGTGCGCCCGATAAACGGCGTAACCAAATTGCTCAACCGTACGCAACCGTTCAAAATATTGCTACCGATCTTTTTAACCGAAACGGGAATGGTAAGATCGGTCAGATTCGTACAGCCCGAGAAAGCATAATCGGCGATCTCTTCCACGACGTACGGCAGATCGGCTACGGAAATAGTACCGGGGATTTCGAATATTCCGGCGTTTTTGTTCGGATACGACAATAATACTGCGGTTCTTTTTCCTGCCTTTACTTCCCATTTGTACATCGAATCGGAAACGCTTATATAGCCGCAATCTTCTTTCCCCGTTGTCTTTACTTGAATCGACCGCAATTTTGTACAATCCGCAAACGCTCCGGGCGCGCAAGTAATCAACGTCGAGGGTAACGATATACTGCCGAGGGAGGCGCAACCGCGAAAAGCAAATTGCTGTATTTCCGTCAAGCGAGAACCCTCTCCGAACACGACGCTCGATATTCGGGTATTACCGGCAAACGCATTGGTCGCAATAACCGTCGTATTGTCGGGTATATAAACTTCCGTCGCAATTCCGTTATATTTCAATAAAACCGTACCCGAATAAACCATCGTATCGGACGCACCTGTTACCGGAGTACCTGAAAAAGCGTTTTCTCCGACATACGACAAAGCCGTTTCGGATATGGTAAACACATCCATTTTTTCGCAACCGAAAAAGGCGTAAGCTTCTATCTCGGCTATCGAAGAATCGCTGTTACGGAAAATCTCCAAAGAAGAACAACCGTAAAAAGCCTTTTGAGAAATAACCTGCAAATAATTGGCTCCGAGGAAAGATACCGAAACGAGTTTATCGCATTCCGCGAATGCGTTTTCGGGAATAACTTCCAACCGGCTCTGCTCGACAAAATAAAGGGAATATATATCCGACTTTTCAAAGACCGATTTTCCCATTTCGACTACTCTTTCGGGAATAGTCATATTCAAGCGGACATTTTCGGCAGTCTTTACGCCCGAAAAAGCCCTTTCGCCGATTTCGGTCAGATTCCGACATAACGAGAAATCCACGTCGATGACTTGATCGCAACCGTAAAACGCTTCCTCGTCGATAGAATATAAACTGTTATTTCGTTCGGCATAAAATATTTTTTTCAGCGAACTTTCGGCAAACGCGCGTTTTCCGATTCGTTCGACGCTTTCGGGAATATATACGTATTCCAAATAGCGATTACGGTAAAATGCCGACGGGTTAATTAAAGTGACGGAGTTCGGAATATGCAGAATATTATTCGCGCCGATTCCGATATAACGATAATACACATTACCCAAAATGACGTTATCGTCGGCATATCCGTCCAGCCATGCTGTTTTTTCAAAAGCGTCAAAACTGACTTCGGACAATTTTTTGCAGTCGTCAAAATTGAATGACGCAAGCGACTTGCATCCGTAAAAAGCCTCGCTTCCGATTTTTATCAATCTGTTCTCCGTCTTTTCCGTCGAGACAAAAACGACCTCTTTTAACTGTACACAATTCTTAAATGCCCTGTCCGAAACGGTCATAATGTACGGATTTACGTACACTTTTTCCATCGAGCAACCCGAAAACGCCCCGTCGGCAAGATATCTGACGTCGTTTCCGATCGAGTAAACGGACGATTCTCCTTTATATCGAACCAAAACGGAACCTATTTGCACGGTATCGCCACTTGATCCTTCCAACCATGCAGTCCCGTCAAAAGCGTCTTCTCCGACGAAAACGATTTGATCCGCGTTTTCAAAATAAATTTTCCGAATAAAAGATTTGCCTGCAAAAGCGTTTTTTCCGATTCCCGTTACCGGTACGTTCTCAACAAATGCGGGAATGACGACAATGTCGTCCGTACCGTCATAACCTACGACGCTAAACGTTCCCGTTTGGTTATAATCATAAATAAGCCCCGCGGTTTCTTCTTCGCTTATCTTGGCATACAAAACGGTATCGGCCTCCAAAACAAACGGAAAATCAACGACTTGCTCGGCTCCTTCGTTTTTATACCAGCCGATAACGGTTTTTCCCGATATCGTCGGCTCATAATATAAAATATGCTTTTCCGATTCTTCTCCGCCCGGCAACGTGACTTTATAGCGTGCGCTATCGGGCAAAAATACTTTCACCGCTTCGCCGCTTGTCCTCATGCAAGCATTGGCGGAAATATCGTATTCCTCTTCATTTTCGTCAAATTCAACGTAATAAAGACGGGAACATTCGCCGAAAGCATAGTCACCCACCTTTCGCACTTTTGTCGGAAAACAAACGTATTCGATACCGGAACAACCGTAAAAAGCGTATTCTTTAATTTCCTTCAAAACCGAATCGTTTGCAAAAATCAACTTCCCGATAAAATCGCGGTTTTCAAAAACTCTATCGGCAATAATCGCAATTTCGCCGGGAATTGACAATTCGCGATCGAATCCGTTATACGCAACAAGGACGCCTCCCAACTCGACGAACTTCTCTTTACCGACATACGGCGTCCCGGCAAACACTTGCTTTCCGTACTCGCCAATCAACATTCTTCCGTTCGCGGCAACGTTTTCGAGAACGGGACAATCCGCAAAGGCATAATCTCCGATTTGAACCAAATCGGCGTCAAACAAAACTTTTTCCAAAGAGGAACATTGATAAAACGCATATCCCGCCACTTCTTTAACTTTGCTTTCGGTGAAATCTACCGTTCGGACGGTGGCATTTCCTCTGAAAGCATTCTTTTCTATTTTGCGTACGGTATATCCGCCGAGAGTTTGCGGAATAAAAACTTCCTCGGACAATCCGCGATACGCTATCACCGTCGCAAAGATTCCGTCTTCACCATCGTCAAGGCGATAAGCAAATCCGCTATAAAACAGTCTGTATTCGGCTCTGCCTGTATTTTCGTAATACAAATTGATATTTATCGGCTGTGTTAAGGTACTATTCAAATCTTTTACTGCTTTCTCCGCGTTCGTTATATCCTCTTCCAAAACGCTTTCCAATTTATCTGCCTCACGGGCACAATAAACGCTTTCGGGGAAGAACGCACGGTCGCTTCCGATCTCATAAAAAATGCGACTGTCAAACGAAAGATCTGCGCAGTTAAAACGCATGGATTTTATAGTAGGACAAACCACGCTGTTTGCCGAAAACGTAATTGGATTACCGATGCTGTCAAATGCAATTTCCAAAATATCGGCATAATAAAACGCACCCGTACAAACGATTCTCGTCCCGGCGTTGATATTGATTTCCCCGGTCATCGATATCGAGTTTTTGGCAGGATATGCATATAAATAATAATAGGGGTTATTCGTACTTAATTCGTCTTTCGGTCCGTATAAACAGCCGTTATCTTTATCGACGCGGAACATGCTGCCGGCTCCGAGTGAAATCGACGCAAGTTTTCGGCAGTCGGACAAAAAGCCGACGCCGACGGATTTTACGCTTCCGGGAATAGTAATCGACGAAACAGACGTTCCCGAAAAAGCGAATTCTCCGATCGATTCGAGTTTACCGACCGATGAAAATGCGATCTGTCCGATCCCCGACGATCCGAAAAAGGCATAATTCCCGACAGAAACAACCGACGGGACAATATCAACCGCGGATAAAATCGGGCATGCGGCAAACGAATAATCACCGATTTTTTGCAAAGAATCGGGGAAAACGATTTTTTGAAGATATTTCGCCCCGTAAAAAGCATAATCGCCTATTTCGTTCATCGAAACCGTAGTGCTTTCTATTTCAAACTTCGTTCCTGCTTTTGCGCGAGGATAAGCAAGAAGCACTTTCAGATCCGAAGTATAAAGCGCGTCGTTATAAATACGGAAATAATTATTCGTCGCCGACACGTAGAACCGTTCGATTTTTTCCGCATTTTCACCGGAAAATGCGCCGGGGACTATACCGACAATTTCTTTTCTGCCGTGATATGACTTATCATCGTAATATTTCGGAATAATCACGGTGGTATCTTCGCCCGAATATCCGGAGACGTAATATCCCTCCTTATTCCCGTCGTCAAGCCATGTCATCATCAGACCTTCCGTTCCCGATTCGGCAACGGAATAAGCGGCATAAAAAGTGGTTTCGGCGGACAAGACATACGGAAATTCAACTTTTGTTCTGACCTCGTTTCCCTCCGAATCGAGATGAAGCGTATACCAGTATTGAAAAATGTATTCGGTCGATCTTCTTGCGTCGTCGGGCTCGGGAATGCCTTCCGTTTGCTCTGCGACTTTCCAATACACATTATAATTATACCATTCGCCACCGGTATATTTGAAATAAACGAATGTGGCGTTGACGTAATCTTTATCATAAATCGCATAGAATTTTAATCCGTCTTCGCTAACGGAAATCATAGCGTCTTCGTCTTGCCAACGACCGTTGCTGTACCCCTTAACCACCGGGATCGTCGGTGCAAAAGTCAAGGCGTTACCGCCCCTGCTCACCGTCGCCGAAGATATATATCTGACATCGTCTCCGACGACATAATAATACTCCACTTCATAATTCATATTGGCATACGTGGCAATCAATGTCGCGTCGGACGAAAATGTGAACGTGTCCACTATCGTATCCGTACCTTGCAAAGTCCAACCGACAAAAACTTTTCCTTCCCGCGATTCGAGGTTTGGCACTTCCGCAATTTGTCCCTCTTTGACATGCTGTATATCTCCGACTCTGTTGTTGTTTTCGTCCAAAAAGGTAATCGTGAAAACCTTCACGTCTTTTCCATACAGTTTCAAAAGGAACGAGATGTTAAATTTTCCGTAAATCAAAGTGATATTATGTGTGCCGGCAACGGAAAGTTTGGCTTTATCTTCCGCCTTCACCATCGAAAGAGTAGCGGGAATTTGAAAACTCTCTTCCGAAAAATATGTAACGGTAAGTTTAATGTCGGAAACCGAAAACGTCTCCAAGGAAAAACCTTCCGATTTGTAGGTTTCTTCTTCTGCGACGACAATAGAGGATATCTGCGCATAATCTACTACAATTTTTTCTTCCGATTCCTCTTTGGCGGTGTCCGACGTCGAAGACTGATCGGTACATGCCGTCAATAAACAAACGGAAAAAACAAATAAAAACATTATAAGTAAAATTTTACGAAAGTTATTCATGTTTATCCCCAATATTTCTATTATTATTAATAATAATATCATATATAAAGGAGAAACGCAAGAGCAAATAACAAATTAAATCCAAATTTAATTCAGCGAAACGTTGTCAAGCGAGAATTGTTTGATTTCCTCATGAAGCAGGTGTTCAATACCGCCTATATCGATATCGTCGGCAAGTAATGACGCTTTTTTCAAAAGAGGAAAAGTCAAACCGACAAAAGAACTGCCTCCGGACTGCTCCAATCCGAAAATCTCCCCACCTCCACGCAAGGAAAAATCTTTTTCCGCTATTTCGAACCCGTTATTACACTCCACAAGAGTTTTCAGTCCCTCCGACGCATCTTTTTCCGTATAAAGAAAACAATAGCCGTCTTTATCGCCGCGTCCTATTCTGCCGCGAAGTTGATGCAAGGTGGCAAGGCCAAAACGTTCCACGTCACAAATCACCATAATTGTAGCGTTGGCTACATCTATGCCTACTTCAATGACTGTCGTAGATACCAATACAGAGATTTTATTCTTATAAAAGGAATCCAAAATCGATTGTTTTTCATCACTTTTCATTTTGCCGTGCAGCATAGCGACGGCATTAGGCGGAAAGAAATTTTTTATTTCTTCATAGACCTTTTCGACAGAATCGCTTTCGACGCCCTCACAGTCAAAGATGCTCGGGCAAACAACGTACGCCTGTTCTCCCTGTTCGCAAACGGACGAAACGTACCGCCACAAGTCATTCCGTTTGGCAGGCGTAACAATCCTTGTTTTTACGGTAGACGCTCTTCGGCGTTCTATGGTAAGAAATTCAACCTCGCCGTACGCGACAAGACGCATCGAGCGCGGAATAGGGGTTGCGCTCATTGTAAGAACGCCGACATTGTTCCCCTTGGTGATGACTCTTGTTCTTTGCGCCACGCCGAATCGGTGCTGCTCGTCGGTAACGACCAAACCGAGATCGGACATTTTCAGTTTATCGTTCAAAAGAGAATGCGTACCGACAATTATATCGTATTTTCCGTCTTCGACAATATCATATATATTCTTTTTTTCACCGACGGACGAAGAACCTGTTAGCAAAAGCACGCGTAAACCCAGCGAAGAAAAAAGGGAATCGATAAAGGTATAATGCTGTCGTGCCAAAATAGATGTCGGCGCCATAAAAGCGACCTTATAGCCGTTTTTTATTACAAAGTACGACAACGCAACCGCAACGATCGTTTTTCCGCTCCCAACGTCACCGCATAAAATAGCATTGAGCGGTTCTTTATCGAGCAGCCTTTTTGTCATGGTATCAATCGCCGCCGTCTGGGAATGCGACAATTCAAAAGGAATTTTTTTCAAAAAAGGAGAAAAATCAACTTCCGTATATTCTCTGCCGTTTTCCTTTCTTGTTAAAGTCATTGCAAGTCGAAACGCGCAGATACGCTTCACAATTTTTTCAAAAAGAATTCTTTTTTTCTCATTATCGAGGTCGGTTTTTTTCGGATTATGCAATTCTCGAACGGCATTTTCAAACGGAACAAGTCCGAATTTTTTTTCAAATTCCGGTTTTATTACGCTTTGCAATGGCAAAAGTTCCAATGCATTTTTCACAAACGACGCATATGTCCTTTGCGCAATCAAACCTTTTGTTTTATAAACAGGTTGTATCCCGATAAATTTTTCTCCGGAGAACAAATCAACTTGCGGATTCGTAAAAAAATACAGTCCGTTCTCGATTCTGACTTTTCCGTAAAAACGGTATATTTCGCCTACATGAAGCGTTTTCGCAAAATACGGTTGATTAAAAAAAACAATTTCTACAAGTTTTTCATCCGAACCGGCACTTATGCGCAATATCGTCAGTTTCCCTTTTTTGATAACGGGGTTTATCTCTTTAACGATAGCGGGGAAAACGCATAGATCCCCGTTTTGACATTCTTTCAGGGGATTTGCTCCATCCATATCGACATAGCTCTTCGGAAAAGAATAAACCAAGTCTTCCACGGAGAAAATGCCGACTTGGTTTAACTTCTGAACGGTTGTATCGCCTATGCCCTTTACTTGCAATAAATTCATGCCATACTGATATAATAATCGTAATGAGGCTGCCCGCCGCAAACAAACCGAACGTCGCATTCGGGCAAGAGTTTCGTCACTTTTTGCGCAAGTTTTTCCGCGTCTTCTTTCACGACGTCCGCACCGTAATATAAATCGATAACGCATAAATCGTCATCGGCTTTTTGTTCTATTACATCTAAAATTACGTCGTCGACATTGTCGCCTTTTGCGATAATTTTTTCGTTTAAGGCGATAACGTCTCCTGTTTTTATAGCAAAGCCGTCGGCGTCCACGTCTTTTACCGCATGAGTCACCTCAACTCCGGTCATTTCCTTGATTGCTTCGGACATGTTTTTGACATTCCTTTTTTCGTCGCATTCCGGCTCAAATGCAGTCAATGCGGCGATTCCTTCCATAATATTCTTGGTAGGAATGATGACAAGTTTGCATCCGACAAGAGCAACCGCCTGCTCGCAAGCCAAAATTATATTTTTATTATTCGGCAAAATATAAACGGTATCGGCATTGACTCTTTTCACATTGGAAACTATATCATAAACGCTCGGATTCATCGTTTGTCCGCCTTCCATAACGTCCGCTCCGAACTCCCTAAACAGCTGCTTAAAACCGTCTCCCGAACTTATAGACAAAACGCCTACGTCGGTATGTTCTTTCTCTTCGGTATAACCGTGAATTTTCTTATATTGTTCACGCATATTCTCGATTTTCAGATTATCGAGATCACCAAGCAATAAAGCATATTCCAAAGCAATATTCGGCGTATTGGTATGAACGTGCACTTTTACTGTCTCCAAATCGCCTACGACAAGCACACTGTCTCCGATTTTGACCAGTTTATCGCGCAATTTATCTATATCGGCCAACGTTGTTGCTTTTTTTAGGTTGATAATAAAATATTCCGTGCAATACGTAAAAGTAATATTTTCGTAATCGTTGACATCGGTAATCGCGACCGTTTGTTCTTTCGGTTGTTCGGCGGCGATATCCTGCATTTCGATTCCGTTCAGGATATTATACATTCCTTTGAAAATGTATATAAGTCCTTGACCGCCGCTATCGACAACGCCGGCTTTTTCCAAAACGGGAAGATATTTTGGCGTATCCGCAAGAACTTCCTCCCCTCTTTTTATTATCTTTTCAAAATAATCGACAAAATCGGATGTCCTTTTCGCGATTTTAACCGCATATTCGCCCACGAGGCGAATGACAGTCAATATGGTCCCCTCTTTAGGATTTACGACGGCGGCATACGCTTTCACGGCGCCTTCATGCAACGCCTGAGAAAAAACTCGCGTATTGATTGTTTTATTCTCGGAAAAGACTTTGCACATTCCTTTCAGAATCTGGCTTAAAATCACACCGCTGTTTCCGCGCGCGCCCTTCAAAGCGCCTTTTGCCACGGCGTCGGCGATCGAAACGATATTGTCATCCGCCACGCCTTCCGCCTCTTTGACCGCGGCGTTCATCGTCAAACTCATATTCATACCCGTATCGCCGTCCGGGACGGGAAACACGTTCAGATTATCGACGTATTCCCGATTTGCATTTAAATATATTTTCCCACCGCGGATCAAATTTCTTATATCGTTTCCGCCAAGAACCGCTTTCATCACAGCTACTCCTTAAAGTTTCATTCCCATAACGTGCACGTTAACCCTTTTTACACGCATGCCCGTAAAGTATTCCACATGGTATTGAAGAGCTGACTTCAAACTGTCAACGACAGCATCGACATTTACTTCTCTTGCGATAACGCAATAAATATCAATGTAAATACGATTATCTTCGGTAATAATTTTTATACCGCGACCGACCGGATCGCGATTTATAAGGGTAAGGACACTGTCAAAAAAACGATGGCTGACCAATTCGGTCACGCCATAGCAATCCAACGCAACTTTTTTAACCACAAGCAATACCGCATCGTCCGCAACGGAAATCATGCCGTATATATTTCTCGTGTTAAGAGCCATATTACCCCTTTACTATCAATTTTATTATAAACAAATTACCATATATACAAAAAAAATGCAAGTAAAATGTAAAAAGTACAAAAAAACAATTGCAATTATTTTCAATTCATTGTATAATCTTTAAGTCTTTTAGATGGGAGGTCAATTATGAGCAGAGTATGTAGTATATGCGGCAAAGCACGTGTGAGTGGCAATAGCGTCAGCCATAGCCATATCAAGACGAGAAGAGCATGGAACGCAAACGTACATAAGATGAAGGTTGTTGACGAAAAAGGTCATATCTCTTCTCAATATGTTTGCACTCGTTGTTTGAGAACTTTGAAAAAAGACGCTGAATAATTTATCCATTTTTCTTTTTGTTTAAGTGATTTGTCAAACTAAGTGCAACACTTTTTAAGTTCAAGTTCAAACAATTCTGCAGCAGATTTGTAGTTGAGAACTTTCCTGGGTCTGGCGTTAATTAACGCCAGATTCTTTTTCAAGGTCTTCTCTCCCACGTGGGA
>JAZRZM010000023.1:0-11614 GCA_045601385.1 Clostridia bacterium
CGATCTTGCCGGGCGAGACCAAACCGAGGAAATACGAACTCTGTAAAAACAGGATGAGTAGCAAGGGAAATCCCGCCAGATAGGCTATCGTCTTCAAGGTACGAAACAGATTGTGCTTCTTTAACGCTTTTTTCGCATCCACGATAAAATTACTCCTAATTCAAATAATATAGTAGTATAGTGGAATTATACATTAAAAAGTCGCAAAATGTCAATACGTTTTCGGGAAAAACTTAAATTATTCTTGAGAAAAGAATACGCTTTCGATTAAAGCGTTTTTGATAAACTTTGGGGTGATTTTCAGAAACAAACGCGTGATTTTATTCAAAAAACCGCTTGTATAAGCACCCGACGGGTTTGTGCGGAAACAAAGAGAAACGATTTTTTCGGCGACATTTTCGACGTCCTGACCGTTTTGTTCGATATGGGCGAGATTTTTTGTCGCAAGATTTACGGGGTATTTGTAGTCGCCTACGCGGTCCGCAGGGTATATTTTACGCTTATAGGTAAAATTCGTTTTCGTCCCGCCGGGCATCAGGACGGCGACGCGGACGTTTTTGGGGGTTAATTCGGCGTGCAGGGAAGAGACGAAAGCGTTGAGAGCGGCTTTGGAAGCGACGTAATAACTGTCGAAAGGAATCGTCGTATCCGCGGCGAGAGAACCGACCGCAACGGCGACGCCGCCGCTGTGCCGCAAAGTAGGCAGCAGGCGTTTTAACAGATAAACGAAGCCGAAAAAGTTGACGTCGAAAAGATAACGATAATCCTCTTCTTCGACGTATTCGAGAGGTGCCGCCATGCTGAAACCGGCACTGTAAATCAAAGCGTCTATCGACGGGTTTTCGCGAAGCAAGCGATCGCACGTAAGAGCGAGGGCGTTATTGTCCGAAAGGTCGCAAAGGTAATTTTTGACGCCGCATAGGACGCACTCCGTGCGTGAGATATTGATAACGGACGCGCCTTGACGTAAGAATTTTTGCGCAACGGCATATCCGATGCCCGAAGACGCGCCCGTGATGAGAACGGTATCCATATACGGTAAGTATGGATAACCGTATGCGTTTTTATTCGGTCACAGCAAATAATTTTTCTTATTTTCCGCCGCGACTTTCATCGCGTACAAAGGAAGCCACATGCCGCCTTGTACCGTCCGCGCGAACATGTGCCTGCGACCGCCTTTGGGAAAAGACGTCGCCGTGGTCTCGTACAGGTCGGGATAGGGCAGTCCGCAGGTCGATTCGGCGAGCATTTTTACCAGTATTTCCGAATAAAGGCGAAGAGACTTGTCGCCGTCGTCAAGCACGCTTGCCCAGATCATCCAGTCCGACTTGGCGTACGTTTGGCGCGAATCGAGCGGTAAACCGTATTTGTTTAGTTTCGTTAAGTAGTAGTCGCTTTCTTTTTTGTATACTTCGTCTCCGAAAAGTCCGAGACCGAATATCTTATCCCAAACGAGGTTGTATTTTGTACTCCAACTGTCTTTGTCGCCCGTCGTTAAAGAATATCGATCGCCCGCGTCCGCTTTTTCCAACAAATCGCAGGCAAGTTCTTTTGCTTTATTTAGGTAATAGAATTCTACGTTTAAGGACACTTTTTCGGCTATTTTTGCAAACGTAGCAATCGCAATTAAACTTTTCATGGCGAGGTTTACGTTGTTTTTGAGCCGTCCGCCGAAGTCGTCGGTGGACAGTTGCAGTTCAAGCGAAATGCCTTGCGAAACGAGGTAGTCCGCCCATTTTTTCAAGAGGTCGAAGTTCTTTTCGAGATATTCTTGATCTCCCGTTTCGTTAAAGTACGCGGCTGTCAGAATAATCATATTCGCGCTTTCTTCCACGGGCATTTGCCCCTCTTTGCGATAAATGTTTTCTCCCTCGCACAAATAGGGTGCTTTACGCTTGCCGAAGCGGTAAACTCTCTGCCGTACGGTCGAGCCGTACACTTGTCCCATAACGTACGGATACGTCCCCACGTCGTGCGGAGCAAAATCGTATTTCCACGCTTTTGTGCGCGCGAAATCGAAGACGGGATCGAGCATGGCGCGTATAAGATCGGGGTTTTCGCATAAGAAAAGAGGCGCCGACGGGTACGTCACGTCTACCGTCGCCGCGCAGCCGTTCGACGAACACTCTTTGGAAATAAGAATCGGTTTCCCTTGGTGCGAAACAAGCGAATGCGCCGCGATTACCTGGCGGTAAGAAGCGACCAAAAGGGTATAATAGTCTTTGCCGAGCGCGTCCGTAATTTCCTTTTTACGACGGTCGTTTTGTTGCATGCAGCGTTTCATGACTTCGTCATAATCGTTTATTGCCGCCGCGATCGCTTCGGTTATGTTTTTGTAAAAATCTTTCCACATCGCCGGTTTTTTCTCGCCGAAGTATTCGATGGCGTACACACCGTCCCATGCGAAAGTAAAGAAATAAGCAAGGTCGTTCCGGACGTCAACCGTCGCCTCTTTTTCGGCGACAATGACTTTGTTTATGCCGCCGTTTCGTAATGATTTTTTGCCGTTCAGGTCTCCCTTTACGCTATTTTTGGATGTCAGAACGACATTAAGGCGACCTGCGACAAAGATATGCCCCCAGTTGACGTTCACCGCGTCTCCGGCATATTGTAGCGGTATTTCTTTTTTTCCGGCAAGATAGCCTATTTTGCCGCCGGCAAGAAGTTCGACGCCGCCTGCGCATATTTTTTTCCGTTTGCAAATCAGTTTTTCGGAAAAGTCGAAGAGTACTTTTACGGTGTGTTTTTCCCCGTCCGCACTCTTTGCCCGAACGGAAACATAGGCGACCGGTCGGGAAGTAAGACGCAAGTCATCCGGCATAAACGGCGTGGTAAAAGTCACTTCCAGCGTTATTTTCTCATCGCCGAAAGTGTATTTTGTCGAGTTAAAATCCATCTCGATTTTCTTTTGCGGAATGACTTCTCTTGCTCCGCCCAAACCCATAAAGCGTTTGGCTATGCCGTCCACGACGACGTTTCCGTTAATCGGTTTGTCGCTTGTCGTCCACATTTTCGTATTGCTTCCGTAAAGCGTCCGATCCATGCTCCAAAGGGACATCATCGGATCGAATGTAAAAAGAGGATAAGCGGGCAGACGTATTTCGTTCATAGTTATTTCCTTTTTCAGCGGTTGAGATCGACTTCTCTGCCTTCTTTCGCCGACAGATACAGTCCGTCGAGGATGTTTGCCGTGTTCAATAGTTCGGCGATGTATTCTCTCGTTTTTACGCCCGTAATAATCGACGAGCGAAAGGCGATATGTTCGGCGTCGTTCGCGTTGACAAATTTAGGCAAGGGCCTTTTGGTGACGAAGCGTTTGTTCTTTTCGGTAAAAAGTTCGTACCATTTGCCGTAGTACAGGCGGATGCCGCCTTTGTCGCCGAGAAAGTCGATATACCATTCGTCGTGGTCAATATTCTGCGCCCACGCCCCGCTGAAATTGATACTGCACGTCTCGGTACGGATAATGCCCGTCGCATATTCCTCGACGTCGCATACCGGTTTTTCTCCGTTTATGCGCGGAGCCGCTTTCCAGACGTCTTTTCTCGCGTGATAGGCGTCGGCGTCCTTGGCGACTTCGAGATAGGTACAGCCCGACGCGGTCAGCGCTTTCGGATTACCCAGTATGTACAAAATCTGATCGATGTTGTGTACGCCCAGATCGTTCAGAACGCCGCCGCAACTGTGCGCTTTGTTGGTAAATTCTCCCCCGATGCCGGGCACTCTGCGGAACGAGCGGAACGAGTTGAAAACGTGATAAACTTTTCCGATTTTGCCCGAATCGATTATTTTTTTAACTTCTTCGACTTCGCCGTGATGGCGGCAAATGACGCCCACGTTGCTGATTTTCCCCGTTTCTTCCGACGTTTTCGCCATTTCCTTGGCGAGTTCGTACGAAGCCGCCATCGGCTTTTCGGACAGCACGTGTTTTCCGGCTTTCATCGCTTCGATGGCGATTTTTGCGTGCAGGAAAGTGTGCGTACAGACGATGACCGCGTCCACTTCGGGATCGGCAAGGATGACGTGATAGTCTTCCACCGCCTGCGTGTACCCTTTAATACCGTACTTGTCGCGATCCTTTTCGGCACGCTCGGGCACAATATCGCAGCAATACTTGATTTTTACGTTTTTCATATGCGAAATGGCGGGAAAATGTAGTCCGTTCGCGATTCCGCCGCAACCGACCACCGCATAAACGAGCGTCGGCGTGTACGGAAGGAGGAAGTTTGCCGCTTTTTCTATATCTTTTACGGGGAACAAACCGCATTCGCGTTCGATCGTCAGATACCCGTCGTAACCGACGTCTTGAAGGGCTTGCAAATAGTTTTTCCAGTCCACTTGCCCTCTGCCGAGCGCGACTTCTTTATAAATAAGACGATGCACCTTCTTTTTGAAAGTCGGATCGGGCGTTCCGTACGCCTCTCTGCCGTCGGTGATTTCGTACAGGTTCTTACCGTCTTTCGCATGAGTATGCACGATGTATTTTCCGAGGAGTTTTACCGCTTCGACGGGATCCTGACTGATGACCATGCGAAAATTCGCCGGATCGAGGTTGACGCCGACGCCCGCCGGGATTTTGTCCAAAAAGCTTTTGAGTACGGCGGCTTTTTCGGGACCGGTCTCGATGGCAAAAGTCACTTTTTTTTCGGCGGCGTACGCCCCTATTTCGGTAAGCGCGTCGAGCATGACGGCATAAATCGGATCGTTTTCGTCGCTCGGAATAACGCCGATGTGCGTGGTGATGACCTTGACGCCCGCTTTTTCGGCGAGGTCAACCATCTTTTTACTGCGCGGCACTTTCCATTCGTTGTCTTTTGCCACCATGTAGCCGTGTCCGCCCATGTCTCCGCAAAAGGCGGAAATCTCCAAACCGAATGACGACAAATCGTTTTTCAGTTTTTCGATTTTTTGTTCGTCCATTTTGTCTACGTCGAATTCCCCTTTGTTGATGCCGATCTGCAAGCCGGTTATGCCGAGTTTTGCCGCCGTCCGAACCGTTTGTTCAAACGGAAGACGAAAACTGCTTGCCATTGCGCCGATTTTCATTGCTTTTGTCTCCTTAAAAAACGTTATTTTCTCCATTATACCAAAGCGGTCGAAAAATTTCAATTTATAATCGGCAATTCGCGTTTATCGCTTGCTTTTTCTTTTTGCCTGTGCTATAATGCAAAACGCTTGGGATATTAACTCAGCTGGTAGAGTGTCTTCTTGACGTGGAGAAAGTCAGCGGTTCGAGTCCGTTATATCCCACCAAACAAGAACCAGTCGGACTTTTTTGTAAATAACAAGGAAGCAAGACTGGTTTTTTGTATTCGTAAGTAGTTTTTTTAACGCCCAATTTACGCAAATCGGGCTTTTTTATGTCTATATATAATAAGACGACTCCAATATTTTTCTTTATTTCGGGAAGCTTTATCGTAGCATAGTCCTTTTATAAGTCAAGGGAAAATATTTGCATAACGAAAAGCAGGCTATAAGCCTCGACGCAAATATTTTCTTATTCCTTGACTTATTTTTATTCCTTGCCTTGCTTTTCTCTAACAGGTTACGATGTCGTCAACGGGCTTATCTTTTGTGCACTTTTATAGCCGATAAAGGATATAATGCGCGCAAGCGGTTTTGACATTACTTATTTTCATATAATAAAATAGAGAATTTTTTACTAAATTGGACTCTCAATATTTACAAATATATAAAAGCAATTTTATCAATGAAAGTTTAAAATAAACCGATTTGATTTTGTAGGAATTAAAGCAATTTAGTTTTTGAGGGATAAAGGAAAATTTTTAGTACTTTGAGTGTCAGATGGCGACTTTTGGTATTTCAAAACTTGAGCATTATACTGCGATGTTATACTGTGATTACAAATCAAAAAAGGAGGTATTATTATGCATCGCCACGAACCGTCTGAAGAAAGAGAAAGTGTGTTTCCGATTGACATCGAAAGAAAAAAAATGTAGTGAGCGAGATCACTACTCTGGCAAATCGAAATGGTTTAAAATTAAAAAAATTTATTAGGAGGAAAATTATGGCTAATAAAACGATCGCGAATACTTTTGCACAAAAACAAGAAGTTTACGAAGAAAAAATCGATGCCAAAGAAGACAGAGACCGCAGCGATAAGTCTACTCGCAAGGGTTCTTAATTAAAAAAAATTGATAAAGTAGGCAATGACGTAAGGTCGCCGCTCACTTTATCGTAAAAGACGATTACAAAAGCAAGCAATAACAGGTAAAAAATAATGGATTATTCAGAAAAAAAGGAGGTATAAAAAATGTCTGATGCTGTTGTATCTTATGTGTGGTGCCCGTATTGTCATGAAATGCATACGGCAAGTTTTTATCAAAATGGTGATAAATATCGGCGTTACCCATTTTATGATTGTGCCGGTAGAGGAACATTTACGATACAAGATTCTTTATACGACCAAAAAAGATATTATTCAAAGCAGTCCGATTGAGAAATATGGACAGTTGCGGTGTGTTTTGAAGATTAATCCAATTTCTTCAAAAATTTTTTGGGAATGCGAAGATAATAAATAGGCTTTAACAAAAGCAGTGTCGATATTTGCTTTATCGCAAAATAACCGTCAAAAAAGTGCCGAGTACAAAGATACCCGGCACTTTTTTACTGTCAGCAATATAAAAACCGCTGTGGAACTTATTTCCGTGCAAATCCTTGTGTAAATGCAAAGCCATTTTCCACCGATTCGTCTTCGGGAACTTGGTTTTCCCAAACCGTCGGGGTATTATCGACGTAGTGCCAGTATTTTCCGGCTTCGACAGGTTTACTCTCCGAATAATAGTACCACGTTGCGTCGGTCAAATTGCAGTTATAAGAACTAATGCTTATTTTCGCTTTGTCTGTCGCACTACCGCCGTAATACACCGTCGTAAGTCTGCTACATCCGTCGAACGCCCATTCGTCGATACTCATCAGGCTGTCGGGAATGACGATAGAAGTTAGCCCTTTGCATTCAGTGAACGCCCCATAGTTGATATTCGTTACGCCGTCGGGGATGACGATAGAAGTAAGTCCGCTACAATTAGAGAACGCATAATCGCCGATACTTGTTACGCTGTCCGGGATGACGATAGAAGTAAGTTTGCTGCATTCAGAGAACGCCCCATCGTTGATACTCGTCACGCCGGAGGGGATGGTGACGGACGTTATTTTATCGTTACCATAAAACACAGCTTGATCTATTTCGGTAATACCGCTTGGCAAGGTTAACGCCGTATCTTGTCCGACATAACCAATTAAAATTCTTTTTTCTCCGTTGGAATAGAGCATATAACCATTCTCGTCGATAGTCAGTTTACTCGGCGTACTTTTATCCGTATAAATATCTTTTGCATAATAACCGACGTATCCATAATCTTCACTTCCTTTCGTTATTTTCAAGGACGACAGATTATAGATTTCAAATAATTTACCGCACTTGCAGAATGCCTCATCGCCGATACTCTTCACATTTTCGGGGATGACGACGGACGTTATTTTATTGTTAGCATAGAATGCATGACGATTTATTTCGGTAATGTAACTCGGCAAAATCAATGCCGTATCCTGTCCGGTATAACCGATCAGAATTTTTTCTTCTCCGTCGGAATAAATCATATAACCGTTTTCGTCGGTAGTCAGTTTACTCGGCGTGCTTTTATCCGTATAAATATCTTTTGCATAATAACCGACGTATCCATTATTGCTACTTCCTTTCGTTATATTCAAGGACGACAGATTATAGACTTCGACTAATTTATTACAACCCAAGAACGCAGAAGAGCCGATACTCGTCACGCCGAAGGGGATGACGATAGAAGTAAGTCCGCTACAACCCCGGAACGCACCATCGCCGATACTCGTCACGCCGTTGGGGATGATGATAGACGTAAGTCCGCTACATTCTTTGAATGCAGAATTGCCGATACTCGTCACATTGTCTGGGATAATAACCGTCCCATTTACGATGTCGGTAGCTTCAATATAAGTTACCGTAATAGTTTTTTCAATTTTCATTTTTTATCTCCATAAAACCATTTTGCTTTTTTAAGGCAATCATTATACTTGCCTATATTGATTTTTGCTCTGTCTTTTTGTTGCCCGCCGTAATATACCGTTGTAAGTCTGCTACATCCATGGAACGCATGATCACCGATACTCGTCACGCTGTCGGGTATGACGATAGAAGTAAGTCCGCTACAACCCCGGAACGCATCATCGCCGATACTCGTCACGCTGTCGGGGATGACGATAGAAGTAAGTCCTTTGCATCCGGAGAACGCAGAAATGCCGATACTCGTCACGCTGTCGGGGATGACGATAGAAGTAAGTCCTTTGCATTCGTAGAACGCATAAGAACCGATACTCGTCACACTGTCGGGGATGACAATAGAAGTAAGTCCGCTACAATTATAGAACGCATCATCGCCGATACTCGTCACGCCGGAGGGTATGACGATAGAAGTAAGTCCGCTACAACCCCGGAACGCATAATCGCCGATACTCGTCACGCTGTTGGGGATGACGACGGAAGTTAACTTATAGTTATTGTAGAATGCATGTTGGTTTATTTTGGTAATACCACTTGGCAAAGTCAATGCCGTATCCTGTCCGGTATAACCGATCAATATTCTTTCTTCTCCGTCGGTATAGATCATATAACCGTTTTCGTCGGTACTCAGTTTACTCGGTGTGTTTTTATCCGTATAAATATCTTTTGCATAATAACCGACACTTCCATAATCTTCACTTCCTTTCGTTATTTTCAAGGACGATAGATTATAGACTTCGACTAATTTACAACAACCGCAGAAGGTCTCATCGTCGATACTTGTTACGCTGTCGGAGATAACGATAGAAGTAAGTCCGTTACATCCGTTGAACGCCTTCTCAAATATTATTTTTGTATCTTTATGAATCGTACAGGAAATAATTGATATAGACTTTGCATGCATCAATACAACATAAGGATTATTATCGTTTCCAATGTAATAACCGTTATTATATTTGTTACAGATAAGTTTCGTGCATCCGTCGAACGCTTCATGACCGATACTTGTTACGCCGCCACCAATGGTGATAGAAGTAAGTCCACTACAATTATAGAACACATAATCACCGATATTTGTCACGCTGTCGGGGATAACGATAGAAGTTAGTCCACTACAATTATAGAACACATAATCACCGATATTTGTCACGCTGTCGGGGATAACGATAGAAGTTAGTCCGCTACAATTATAGAATGCATATTGATTTATTCCGGTAATACCGATCGGCAAAGTCAATGTCGCATCCTGTCCGGTATAACCGATCAAAATTCTTTTTTCTCCGTCGATATAGATAATATATCCGTTCTCGTCGGTACTCAGTTTACTCGGCGTGCTTTTATCCGTATAAATATCTTTTGTATAATAACCGACGTATCCATAAATCCAATTTCCTTTCGTTATATTCAAGGACGACAGATTATAGACTTCGACTAATTTATAACAACCAAAGAACGCATTAGAGCCGATACTCGTCACGCCGGAGGGGATGACGACGGACGTTATTTTATCGTTATCATAGAATGCATATTGATATATTCCGGTAATACCGCTCGGCAAAGTCAATGCCGTATCCTGTCCGGTATAACCGATCAAAATTCTTTTTCCCCCGTCGGTATAGATAATATATCCGTTCCCGTCGGTAGTCAGTTTGCTCGGCGCATTTATATCCGTATAGATATCTTTTACGCAATAAATATTCAAAGATGATAGATTATAGACTTCGATTAATTTAACACAACCGCGGAACGCATAATCGCCGATACTCGTCACACTCTTCCCGATGGCGACGGAAGCAAGGTTTATGCAATCCTCAAACGCCGCTATACCAATACTTGTCACACTATCGGGGATAGTGATGGAAATAAGTCTGCTACAACGGTAGAACGCCGAACCGCATATTATTTTTGTATTCGGATGAATAGCGCAAGAAGTAATTGCCATTGACTTTGCTTTTATCAATATGACATAAGGATTCTTTTCATTACCCAAGTAATAAGAAGCGTTATCATGTTCATTGTAAGTCAGTTTCGTGCATCCATAGAACGCCATAGGGTCGATACTCGTCACGCTGCTCGGGATGGCGATAGAACTAAGGATGCGGCAACCCTCAAACGCACCATAACCGATATTTGTTAACTTATCCCCAAGATTTATTGTTTGGAGCGTATAACATTGAAAAAAAGCTCTTTCATCTATTTCAAGGATATTTTTCAAAACAACAGACTTTAAATTTTGACAACCGCGAAAAGTCATTGCTTTTACTTCTTTCATCGTGGCGTCGTTTACTTCTTTTAAATAGGGACAATTGGCAAAAGCACGTTCCGGTACGTCGCCTATGTCCGTCAGCGTTCCGTGGTTATAGCCAAGTTCGATATATAATAGATTTAGGCGCTTATTCCCGGTTGTGTCCTGTTTGTCGGGCATCTGTTTGTTTTTAGCTTGCAGCATCTGTCCCAGAAAGACAAGCGCCTCTTTATTGTCGGTATAGAATTCCTTTTCGATGTCTTCATTCAAGACAGAGCTGTTTTGGGCATAATATCTTGCAATAGCATAATTGGTAAATCTTAAGTGAGACGATTCTATTGCTATTATATTCTGCTCATTGTCTCTTCTGATGGCAAAAATATTGTTAAGATCGCTTTCGGGCGACGACTCGTTGTTATTAATTTTATCGTTTGTATCGCTATTATCTCTTGCGAACAGTTCGTTAACGATATTTTCTCCTATTATTACAATAAAATTTTCGTAACTACCTCTGCTGTTGCCGTTCTTTTCTGCGTACATTTTTTTGAAATAAGTTTCGATAAACTTACTTTCGGTGATTACTTCTTCTTTGCCAAGATTATTCAAGTCACCCAAGTCGCCATTCAAAAACAGGGACATAAAGAAAGTGTTACTCAACAGCTTTTTCAAAGAAGAATTTTCGACCGTGATCGTTTTCCTGTCGAGGATTCTTTTTATTTGGTCTTCGCTGAATTCGTGTATTTTTGCATGAACACATTTTTTTTCAAACTCCGACGGCAGATAACGCGACGCAACAAGCACGATACAATTTTCTTTGCTGAAAGCGCTTTCCAGCAATTCGTTTGCGGTCTCCAAACCATTGTCTACACGTATTTCGTCGTATGAATCGAAAAGGATAACACACTTTTTGTTCTCTATTCCGCAATTCTGCGATATACTGTCAACCAAGCCCTTTTTAAAGCCGTCGAGGTTTGAGCAATAGTAATTAATTTCTTTCAAATCGATATGTAAAAAGGGAAGATTTTCTTTCAGAAAGTAGGCTCTCAAAATTCTTAAAGACGAGCTTTTCCCAACGCTCGCTTCTCCGGTTAAGAAACAGACTTTTTTTTCATGTGCTATCAAATGATTATATAACCGAATAATCGGCAGTTGATCAAGGGCGTCTCCACCTTGTGGCGATGCTTCCTGCAAAAAAGGATTACTGAAAATCACGCTGTTGCCGTGTTCATCAAACGTTTTTTCTTGGGAGAGACTCGTTTGCTCTTGTCGGTCTACTATGGCAATATCGGGGAAAAGGTATTTTGAATATGACATTT
>JAZRZM010000024.1:0-16373 GCA_045601385.1 Clostridia bacterium
AAAGTAGCAACGTAAATAGCAGTTGGCAGGACGACAACGGCTATAACGCGTCCACCGTCTACTGGTTCAAGTACGAACCGATCAAGTGGCGTATCTTAGAAGAAAGCGGCGGCTATGCGACGATCCTTTGCGAGGTGATCATCGACAGCCAAGAGTATTATTCGTCAGACAGTGGTTCTTCGTTCAGCCACAACGGCGGAACGGGCTATGCGAACAACTACGCTTTATCGAATATCCGCAAGTGGCTGAACGAAACGTTCTATAATACCGCATTCAACGACCTACAAAAAGCCCTGATACAGACGGTGACGGTGGATAACAGCGCAAGAAGAACCAACCCGGACAACAACGCCACAAAGTGGATCAGCGGTACCAACAATTACGCCTGCGAAAACACGCAAGACAAAGTATGGCTACTGAGTGAGCAGGAAGTAACCAAGAGCGCGTACGGCTTTAATGCGAGTTATAGCGCGTTTGATACGGTCAGAAGGAAACAAACGACCGATTATGCGCAAGCGCAGGGCGCGGAAACAAGTACAAGCACCGGTTACGAGGGCAACGGTTGTTGGTGGCTCCGCTCGCCGTACTATAGCGATAGTAGCGGCGCGAGGTACGTCTACGGCGACGGCGGTGCCGATGACTACATCTACGCTGTCGATGATTCGATTAACGGCGTCGTGCCCGCTTTGGTGATTCGGTTATCATAGATAACCAAAATCATCGACAATCTCCAAAAATCTTACCTTCCACCCCGAAAAACCGTCAGATTTTTTGGGGTAAATTTTGCGCCCTTTGTCAAAAGGGAGAGCGTCCGGAGCGGAGCGAGGGAGAGGGTTTTTCAAGGAATGAAGCCGTTACAAACGGTATATTTATCCATAGCATAAAGAAGACTTTATTCTCGTTAAAAACCCCCATTTCCAAAACGCGAGCGTTTTGGCAATCAAGCCCCCTTTTGAGAAAGGGTGTAAGGCAAGTCCGTCATTCCGACCGAAACAGCCGACAGGCTGTGAAGCGGAGGAATCCCATAAAGTATGGGAGATCCTTCGGCTAGGCTCGGGATGACAACCGCACCCAAAGATAAGCCCACGGGCTCCCCGAAAAATGCGTGCATTTTTTGGGCAAATTTGCGCCCTTTGTCAAAAGGGAGATCGTCTGCCGACCTTGGTCGGGAGAGAGGGTTTTTCGCGGGGCGAAACTATGACAAGCGGTATGATATTATTTGCCGCATAAAGCAGACTGTTTTCTCGTTAAAAAACCCCCATTTTTCGTCGCTTGTTCCGAAAAATCAAGCCCCCTTTTGAAAAAGGGTGTAAGGCAAGTCCGTCATTCCGACCGAAACAGCCGACAGGCTGTGAAGCGGAGGAATCCCATAAAGTACGGGGGATCCCTCGGCTACGCTCGGGATGACGAACATACGTCGAAGAGAGTTGTTATAACGGTGAAGTGCTTTCCCGACATACGCGCCAAGCCTCAGGCTTGTCATTCCGACCGAAACAGCCGACAGACTGTGAAGCGGAGGAATCCCATAAAGTACGGGGGATCCCTCGGCTGCGCTCGGGATGACGACCGCACCCAAAGATAAGCCCCTGGGGCTCCCCGAAAAATGCGTGCACTTTTTGGGGTAAATTTGCGCCCTTTGTCAAAAGGGAGATCGTCTGCCGACCTGCGGTCGGGAGAGAGGGTTTTCCACGAGATAAAACTATGGCAAGCGGTATATTTATCCGTAGCATAAAACGGACTTCTTTCTCGTTAAAAACCCCCATTCCCAAAACGCGGGCGTTTTGGCAATCAAGCCCCCTTTTGAGAAAGGGTGTAAAGCAAGGTTCTTTCTCGTTAAAAACCCCAATTTTGAGAAAGGGTGTAAAGCATTTCGACCGACGACGTACAAGAAAAAGGGCGCAAAAGAGCAAAGCAAGTCTCTTTGGACTTAAAAAGGATTTTTCAGACAATGTTTTTGTAAAATACATTATGTAAAAGTATAGGGTAGAAAATTAAACTTTTTACTCGAAAAACGACAAATAAAATATTGATATGCGTACGCCCTTACGCGTGCGCGAATACGCAAAAGAAATTACCGATTTACAAACGATAACGTCAAGAGAATTACGAAAACCCGAAAAAAAATATAATGATTGTCCTCGTTTAACGGAAGGAGTTTCGATTATGAAAAAAGAAAAAAACCGCGCAAAGAAAAGAAAAATGCTGCTTTCGGTCGTTTTGTCCCTGGCTACCGTCGCCCTTTTGATCGGTATGACGACGGTCTTCGGACTGACGGAGGGTGTGACGATAGAAGACATCGACAAGCCCGCGCAAGCATACACCACGAGCGGCACGGCGATCAGTTCCGCAAGTGCCCTCAGCAGTGCTTTGCGTGGCGGTTCAAGCTCATATTATTTATCGTCCGATATTACCTGGACGGGTGCCGGTTACAATAACAACAACACTTTTTCGGGCACGCTTTACGGAAACGGCAAGACAATAACCGTTTCGTCGGGACATACTTCACGTACATCTTTGCCCGACAACAGTAACGCGGGTATTTTTTGTTCCGTCCTTACGGGCACTATAAGAGACTGCACCATTGTCGTCAACGACGCGACATACTGGTACAACTACACAGGATCCGGTACTTCATATACAAGTTACTGCGGTGTAGTATGCGGACTTCTTAACGGTGGAAAACTCTATAATGTCACCATAAAAATAGCAAACAACAAAGGACTTGCTTTCTTCGGCGATGATACATCGGGTAATAACGGCGGATATGGCTGCATGCTCGGCGCGTTTGCAGGGCAATCGCAAGGTTCTTGCACCATCAAGAACTGCACCGTTGAAAACAACGGCGGACTATGGGTGCGTGCCGAAGACCAGGACGGCAACAACAATGAAAGTACGAGTACGCGCGGAGAATGCGGCGGTTTTATCGGAGAAGTCCAAAGCGGAACAACAAGTATGTACAACATACGTCTCACCGGCAGTTCGACGGGTATTATCGGCGTCGGTCTCGAGTCAAGTGACTCCGATCATAAGTCGGGGCGGTGCGGCGGTATCGTGGGCGCAGTAAGAAGCGGAACGACTCTGTCTATCAACGGTCTTTTGTATGAATACGGCGGATATATTCAGACATACCGTCAGTATTCCGAAAAAGCCGGACTTGTCTGCGGATACAGTTTCGGCACGACTACCGTATCCAACGTATACGTCCGCTCGGATATCACGACCTATCTGCAGGAAGGAAAATCATCCAACTATCCCGAAGTAGCGTACAGTTCTTCGACAAGCAGTATGAACACGGCAAACGACGGACAAACGAAACGTTCGGGCGCAATGGCAAGCGGCGGAAACAACGCCGGGACGAACGTAACCGTATCGGGCGTAAGCACGACGTACAGTCCGTATCCTGCATTCGGCTCGAAAAGCGTTTCGTCTTCGTACGGCTCTTTCTCACTCAAACCGAACGACAACGACACGACGGGCTCTTGGACATTTACCGTCAAGGCGGCTTCGGGGTATGTCCCCTATTCCTGCAACGCAGCCAACACGAATCAAGCCAATTCGACGACAAGCGGCGGTTCTTATTCAAGTACCGTCAGCAGTACGGCTTCTTCCATAACGGGATACGTCGGCGCACGCGTTACGCTCGACGGACAAAGCGCGTCAAGTGCAGGAACAACGGCTATCACTTGCGTATACGGCTATGCGCACCCGTCCATCACGGTACCGAGCCGTACCGGGTACACCTTCGGCGGTTATTATACTTCGACAGGGGGCGGCGGAACGCAATACATCAATTCGAGCGGAGGTTCGGCGACGAACTACGCGCAATCGGCAGGGTGTACGCTCTATGCAAAATGGACGGCGATCACGTACACCGTCGCGTATAATACCAACGGCGGCAACGGCGGCAGCACGGCAAGCAGCACGCACACCTACGACGTGGCAAAGAACCTGACAAGCAACGGTTTTACCAAGACGGGGTACAGTTTTGCCGGTTGGGCGACCTCGGCTTCGGGCAGCGTGACGTATAACAATTCGGCTTCGGTCACGAACCTGTCTTCCACAAAGGGCGCGACGGTCAATCTGTACGCAAAGTGGACGGCGAACTCGTATACCGTCACGTTCGACAATCAAAGCGCGTCGACGGCGGGAGCGACTTCGGCGACGGCTACCTACGACAGCGCGTGTCCGACGATCAACGTCCCGACAAAAGTCGGCTATACTTTCGGCGGCTACTATACCGCGTCGGGCGGCGGCGGTACGCAGTACTACACGGCGACCGGTTCGTCCGCCAAGAACTGGGCGGTAGCCGGGAGTACCACGTTATACGCAAAGTGGACGGTCAACAGTTATACCGTCACCTACAATTCAAACGGCGGCAGTGCCGTCTCCAACGTAACGACGAATTACGGCGCGGCATACACCGCGCCCACGCCGACGAGAACGGGCTATACTTTTTCGGGGTGGACTTTGCTCCCCTCGGGCTATACGCCCGTCGAATATCTGCAAGCGACGGGTACGCAATTCATCAACACGGGCATCAACCCGTCCAACAAGACGAAAATAACGGTTGACGCCAACCTGACTTCGGCATATTCGATATTCGGCTGTCAAAAAAGCGGCGGTTCCAAATTCAACAATACCGGTTCGGGCAGTAACGACTACTTCTATTGGGGCACCGGAGGCAACTTCGGCACAAGCCAACGGAACGGCAGAACGGTCTACACCCTCGACAGCGCCGGTAAAGGCTATAAGAACGGCGTACTGTGGGGGACGTCTTCGGTCGCCGGCACGACCTGGTCAATCGATTTACCGATTTACCTTTTCGCCCGTAACAGCGACGGCTCGATAAACGACGCGGGCACCGTCACCATTTATTCGGCTTGCATCTGGGAAGACAGCACGCTGAAAAGAGCGTACGTCCCCTGCAAGAACAGTTCGGGCACGCTCGGCATGTACGACACGGTGGAAGGAAAATTCTACACGAACGGCGGCTCGGGTTCGTTTACCGCCGGCGGCGCCGTCACAAACAGCATTACCTCGTCGGTTCAATTGAGTTTTACCGGCGTCGTTCAAAAACTGTACGCCAACTGGACGGCGAACACCTATACGGTCACTTTGAACAACCAACTCGCCACCAACATCGGTTCGACCTCGGTACAGGCGACTTACGACAGCAATATGCCGTCCATTACCGCCCCGACGCGTACGGGATACACGTTCGGCGGCTATTACAGCGGCTACAACAACGGCAACACGCAATACTATACGTCCGCCGGCTCTTCGGCGCGCACGTGGAACATCGCCGCCAACACGACTTTGTACGCAAAATGGATCGAAAACCCCTATTATATCAATTTCGATCCCAACGGCGGCACTTCGGTATCGGGCACGCGTTACATCCGCACCTGGCAGGACGGCAATAACGCCAACCATATCAACCACTGGGTGGAAGTGGAGGCTTTTAACGTCGCCGGGACAAACGTGGCGGCAAAAGCCAACAACGCCAATGTGAAAGTATCGCTCAATAACGGTTCTACCTATACGGCGGCAGCAAGCGACACAGGCAATTACGCTTTGCTTGTGGACGGCGTCAAGACATCTTCTCCTTACTACGGCGGCGCGTCCTCGGCGCAGGCTATCATCATAGACCTTGGCGCGCTGTACGACGTCAAGTCGGTCGTCGTCTATCCTTATTTTGCCGACAACCGTATCTATTACGACACGCGGACGGAAGTCTCCGCCGACGGCGTGAACTGGTCGGTTGTGTACGACAGCGGTTCGACCGTATACGGTACCTACGGCGCACGGTCATACGGAAGCAACACGGGTATTCCTGCGACGGTCAACAAAGACTCGACGACGCCGCAACAAAAATGCCTCGTCGGCACAAGCGAAAAACTACGTAAAAATATAGTCTCGCGCGCGGGATACACTTTCCTCGGTTGGTCGACTTCTTCCACGGCGACGTCGGCGACCTATACCGACGGACAAGCCGTCACGAACCTCGCTTCGGCAGGCGCGTCCGTCACTCTGTATGCGGTATGGGAAGCAAACACGGTGACCGTCACTTACGACGCGCAGGGCGGAGACGTCAACAAAACGACGTTTGCTCCCGCGTTCAACGCGACGTACGGCACACTCGCCACGCCTACGAGAATGGGTTATACCTTCAACGGCTGGTCGATTCTGCCGTCGGGATATACGCAACTGGAATATATCCAAAGCGCGGGCGCGCAGTATCTCGACACCGGCTTCAAGCCCAACAACAACACGTCCATTCAGATGAGCGCGGCTATCGCCGCCAACCTTTCAAGCAATCAGTGCTTCTGGTGCGCGCGCGGCAGTACGACTTCCACAGCGACCTGGACGCTCTTTAATATCGGCGGCAAATACCGCTTCGACTACGCCAATGCGACAGGCTCGAACCTGGGCACGATTACGCAGGACGCAAAACTCAAACTCAACGCCGACGGCAACCGCTTCTACGCAAACAACGCGCTCATAGCCACCTACAACCAAGCCTCGTTCACGGGAGGCGGCGATATCTGGCTTGCCGCGTCTTATAGCCCCGAAGGTAGCGGCATAGGGAATTATTCTTATATAAAATTCTACTCCTGCGCCGTTTGGGACAACGGCACGCTCGTCCGCGCTTACGTCCCGTGCAAGAACAGTTCGGGCACGGTCGGCATGTACGACCTTGTCAATAAGACCTTTACTTCGAGCGGCAGTACGGCGTTTACCGCCGGACCGACAGCCTACGTCACAAGCGCGACCGTCATGGAGTTCCCCATAGCGCACACCTTGTACGCGCGGTGGACGGCAAACGCTTATACGGTGACCTACAACTACGACAAAGCGACCGGTTCCAATACGACAACTTCAGAATCGGTCACCTATAATTCCACTTACGGAACCCTTGTCACGCCGACTCGCACCGGCTTTACTTTTGACGGGTGGAAACTTCTGCCCAAAGAATATCAGCAGGTCGAATACATCAACAACACGGGCGCGGCATATATCAACACGGGCATTACCGTCGACAGTACGATTTCCGTCTACGCCGACTTCAAGGCTTCGGCTTCGGGCAAATGGCTCTACGGCGTACGAAGTGCCGGCGGCGCCGCGAACACTTTCGGCGTATACCTTAACAGCGCGACCGAATACTGGGCGCAGATCGGCGGAAATACCGACGCAAACGGCGGCAAGTTCGCTACGGCAGCCGTCACCAACCGCACCGCGCTGTACGTCACCGGGACGACGGCGGATATGGACGGCGCGACCAAACTGCGTTTTAACAATACCCTGACTTCATACACCGGCGCCAATCTTATCCTGTTTTCCATGAACGAAGCGGGTACGGTGGACACGCGCTACTTTACCGGCAATCTGTACGGCTGTACGATTTTCAAAAACGGAACGGCGGTACGGTGTTTTGTCCCCTGCTATCGCAAGTCGGACGGCAAAGTCGGTCTGTACGACCTCGTTACCAACGCTTTCTTTACGACGGCGACGTCGGTCAACTTTGCCAAGGGTTCGGACGTGACGGCGTTTACCGCGTCGAGTAGTACCGTCTCTTACCCCGCTTCTTTGACACTCAACGCTATCTGGACGTTGAACGCGCCGACTTTCTCGGCGAATTCGGGCAACGTGAGCAAGGTTTATAACGGTTCCGACTCCACTTTGAGCGCGACCGTTTCGCACCCGGCTCTCGCTTCTTCGACGGTGACGTACGCCTGGAAAAAAGGCGACTCCGTTTTATCCGGAAAGACGGCGAGCACTCTTGCCGTAAAGACGGTAGCGGACTCGGGCACTTACGTACTGACGGCGACTCTTACCAACGACGGACAAAGCAAGTCGGTCTCCTGCAACTTCACCGTATCCATCACAAAAGCAACCTACAATATGACGAACGCGAAGTGGAACTACACTTCGGCTTTCACCTACGACGGCACTGCAAAAACGGTGTCGGTGACGGGACTTCCCACAGGCGTCACGGTCGCGTCCTATCAGAACAACCAAGCCACGGCGGCGGGCGGATATACCGCCGCGGTGACGTTATCGTACGACTCGGCGAACTACAACGCGCCGTCGCTTGCCAACCTTTCGTGGACGATAAGCAAAGCGAATTACGACATGAGCGGCGTTTCGATCGAAGACAAAGCGTTCGTCTTCGACGGCAGAAGCCATAACGTGTCTGTCACGGGCACGTTGCCCACCGGACGCGACGGCATACAAGTGACCGTCTCTTATTCCGGTTCCGCCACCAACGTCAGCGAGGGAAGAACCGCGGTAACGGCGAACTTCGCCACCGCCTCGACCAACTACAACGTACCCGCCTCCATGACGGCTTACGTCATGATAACGCCGCGCGAAATCACCGTCACCTGGGCAAACGACAACTTTACCTATAACGGTTCCAACCAAAAATCAAGCGTAACCGCCACCTACCGCGACGTCAGCAACAAGGCTGTCGACATGCTGACCGACCTTGTCGAATTCAAAGACTACAAGGAAGACGGCTATCTCGTCACGGCTTCGTTCAAAAACAACGAAACCAACTACTATCTGCCCGACGACGTCACCAAAACGTTCCATATCAAGAAAAAAGCGATCGACGACGCGACGATTACGCTCGGGGCGTCTCTTACCTATAACGGCACGGAGCAAACGCAAGCGATCAAGTCCGTCTACGTAGACGGGCTGCCCGTCACCTATATCGCCGCCGACAACAAACAAACGAACGCCGGCACGTATACTCTGACGATTATCGCAAGCGGAAACTTTACCGGCGTCCTTACGGCAGACTACTCGATAGCGAAAGCAAACTACGATATGAGCGGTATCACTTTTGCCGACGTAACGTGCGAATTCGACGACGAAGAACACACCATCATCATCGGCGGCACCCTCCCGACCGGACAGGACGGAAAACAAGTGACGGTTTCGTATACGGGAAAAGCGACCAACGTCGTTCAGACGCCTTTGACCGTGACGGCGACGTTCAATACGACTTCGGGCAACTATAACGTGCCGGCGAGTAAACAAGCCACCCTTACCATTACGCCCAAACAGGTCGCCATTACTTGGTCGGAAGACGACTTTACCTATAACGGTCTCGATCAGTCGGCAAGCGTGACCGCCTCGTATCGGGACATTCATAACGCGATTGTGCCGCTTGCCGTCACCATCGGAGAACTCAAAGACTACGCGTCCATCGGATATACCGCTTCCGCGTCTTTTGCCGGCGGCGAAACGAATTACGTTTTGCCGGTAGCGCTCACCAAGACGTACCACGTCAAGCGCAAGAGCGTCGAAGGCGCGACGTTCGACCTTGCCGAAGTTCTTTCTTATAACAGTTCTTTGCAAGAACAAAAAATTACCGCGGTAACGGTGGACGGACTGAACGTCACTTACGCTATCGTGGGTAACACCGGAAAAGACGCCGGCGATTACACCATGACGCTGACGGCAAACGGAAACTTTGAAGGCGAACTTGTCAAAGACTGGTCGATCGCGACCGTGCCCCTTACCGTCACCGCGTACAGCAATACCATTACATACGGACAAGCCCCGGCTCACGCGGGCGTGTACTATACCGGTTTTCAGGGGATCGAGGACACGTCTTACCTCGGCGGCGAACTCGTTTATACGTTCGACTACGAGCGCTACGGCGACGTGGGCGACTTTGAAATCGGGATCGGCGGTTATACCTCGATCAACTACGACATCACCTATATCCCCGGCATTCTGACGGTCAACCGCAAAGAAATAAACGTCAACATCACCCCGGGCGTCGGCTCGACGTTCGGAAACGTTATTCCCGCCGTTGCCGAATTTGACGGCAACTGTATCTTAAACGACGACGACGTGCCGATCATCATTACCTATCTCGGTATCGAACCGACCGTATACGAAGAATCGACCGTTCTTCCCGAAAATGCCGGTACCTACCGCATTTATGCGCGCATTTCGACCGAAACGAGCCCGTCGAAAAACTATTTCCTGCCCCTCGTGCAAGCCGAATTCGTCGTCAGCAGAGCCGATATGGAGATCAGCACGATTCAGTTCAACGACAGGACGTATTTCTACGACGGCAATCCCAAGAGCGTCAACGTCGAGGGTGTGCCGACAGGCGTCACCACCCGTTACGGCGACATCAATAACGTTCAGACCGAAGCGGGTTCGTATATCGTCACCGTCTATTTCACCGTGGACGAAAACTTCAACCCCATCGCGCCGATGACGGCGAAACTGACCATCAACAAGCAGAACATTCAGGACGCGCAGATTACCCTCGGGCCGACCGTGATTTATAACGGTCAGACGCAGCAGCAAACCATACTCGCCGTCCTTGTCAACGGCATTTACGCGACGTACGAAGCGACGGGCAACGAACAGAAAGAAGTGGGCGTATATCGCATGACGGTCACGGGGACGGGCAACTTCACCGGCTCGCAGGAACTGACGTGGGAAGTCAAACGCCGCACCCTGCGCATCATCGCCAACGACGTCACCATCGAATACGGCGACGAACCGAGAGACGGCGGTATTACGTACGAAGGTTTTGCCGAGGGACAAAACACGGACGACCTCGACGGCGAACTCGAAGTGACCGTCAACTACGCCCGCATGCAGGATATCGGCGTATACGACATACTCGTAGCCGGGTTCACCTCCTCTTCCTATGCGATTCAGTTCGTTTCCGGGCACATTGTCGTTACCAAACGGAATATCGGTTCGGCTTCGATTATTTTCGGCGAACCTCTGACTTATAACGGACAACCGCAAACGCAGACGATTCTTGCCGTGACGTCGGGCGGAATGGACGTGACGTACACCGTACAGAACGACACGCAAACGACAGCCGGCACCTATATTATGGTACTGACCGGCACGGGCAACTTCCAAGGGACGGCGAATAAAGAATGGAAAATCGAAAAAGCCGTTTATGACATGAGCGGGATTACCATGGAAGAAAAAGCCTTCGTTTACGACGGCGAAGCCCATACTTTATGCGTCGAAGGCACTTTCCCCGTCGGCATCGACGGCGTGTCGCCTTACGTCCTCGGATACGAAGGCAGCGCGACCAACGTCGGCGAAGGAAGAGTGGAAGTCAGCGCGATTTTCGCCACCCTTTCGCCCAACTATTTCGTACCGGAAACGATTAAGAATTACGTTTCCGTAACGCCCCTCCCCGTCAGCGCGGTTTGGGCGCCGGACGACTTTACCTACAACCGCACCGATCAACGCTCGGGCGTCACCGCTTATTTCTACGACATTCATAACGAAAAAAGATGGCTCGACATCGTTATGAGAGAGTTCAAAAACTACGACGAAGACGGATACGACGCCGTCGCCGTCATCAGTGCGAGCAATCTCAACTATACGTTGGACGAAGCGACCGAAACGTATCACTACTTTATGAAAAAGAGGAGCATTTCCGGCTCGTCCATCGAATACGGCGCGACGCTCTATTACAGCGGTAAAGAACAGACGCAAACCGTCGTTTCCGTCCTCGTGGACGGTGCGCCGAGTACTTTCCGCCTCGAAAACAACACGGGTATGAACGCCGGGAAGTACATGCTCAAAGCGTACGGAACCGAAAACTACGAGGGCAGTCAGTCGTTTGAATTTGAAATCAAAAAACGCGAACTGAAAATAACCGCCAATAACAGCAAAGTTTTTTACGGGGACGATCCCGCCAACAACGGCGTGACGTACGAGGGTTTTGTCAACAACGAGACCGAAAACGTCCTTTCGGGCACGTTGAATTATCTGTACACCTACGCCAAAGGGCAAAACGCCGACTATTATTACATCTATCCGAGCGGACTTACCACCGTAAACTACACGATCACCTGGAACGCGGGTATACTGGAAGTCGCCAAACGTCCGATCCAACTTATCTGGGGCGAAACCGACCTTGTCTATAACGGTTCGGTTCAGACGCCGTTCGTCTATGCCGGCGATCTGTACGAGGGCGACGTTTGTATTCTGACTGTTTCGGGCGGGGCGACGGACGCTTCTCTCGATCCGTATCTTGCCGTCGTCGAAGAACTCGACCACCGTAACTACTGCCTGCCGTCCGACAACACGAAAGCGTTCTTCATAAGCCGCGCCGTCGTAGCGATGCCTACGACCACGACGATGACGTACACCTACTCGGGCGAAGAACAACATTATATCTTTGAAGACGCCGGCGACGAAGAACTGTACTTCTTGTCGGGCAACACGCGCACAAAATCGGGTACGCAAACGGTGACGGCTTATCTTATCGATAAATCCAACTATCAATGGTCGGACGGCACTCTCTCCGACCTGACGTTCCAATTCGACATCGCAAGATACGGCGTCGAGACGCCCGTCGTTTCTTCCAAACCGTATACCGGACTGTATCAGGAAGCGGACCTCGACTTTTCGGGGGACATTTACGAAGTCACCGTATGCGAGGGCGGAATCTTTGCCGGCGAATACCCGGTGGAATTCATGCTCATCGATACCGACAACTACTATTGGGAAGAAGCGGACGGACAGCAGTATTTGCAAAAGACCTTTGTTGTAAGCAAGGCGCAGAACGTATGGACAAGCCTGCCGACGATAACCGACCGCATGTTCGGTCAGGAATCGACTCCCGGGACCGCCACGACGAGATTCGGCACGGTCGAAGTAACCTACCGCTCGCAGGAAGGAACGGACGAAGACTATTCGTTCGAGATCCCCTACCTTGTCGGCAACTACTACGCGCGGTTCTTCGTGCCGAGTTCGCACGACTACGAAGCGATCGAATACGTCGCCTCTTTCAACATCGTAAAAGCGACGTACAACATGCAGAAAGTCAAGTGGAACTACGTAAGCGAATTCGTCTTCGACGGCATCAAAAAGACCGTCGTGCTGACGGGACTGCCCGAGGGCGTCACCGCAGTTTTGCAAGGAAACGAAGAGACGAACGCCGGAACGTACGAAGCGACTGCGGAACTCGACTACGACAAAGAAAACTACAACGAAATATCCGTCGCGCCTCTTGTCTGGAAAATCTCGGCGCGCCTTGTGGACGTCGTGTGGGTTACGGAACAAAAATACGTCTACACCGGCGAAGCGATCGATTATCCCGTCGCCTACTTTATCGACGTTGACGAAACGGAAAAAGCATTGACGGTCGTTTTGCCCGAAGGCGATCTCTTCGTCGTCGCCGGCACGCACACCTTTACCGCCGTAAACGAAGACGAAAACTACCGTCTGAACGACATCACGAAAACGCGCGTCGTCACGGTGGAAAAAATGGCGATTACCGTGCCGAGCGAAAACAAAACGGCGCATTTCTGTACGGGCGAAGAACAGACGTACGTCGTCGCCGATTCGGTTCGGTATTCCGTAAGCGGCAACAAGCGCACCGAACACGGCTCGCAGGAAGTGACGATTACTCTTATCGACAAAGACAACACGGTCTGGGCGGACGGGACGTCGGACGACGTCGTGTATATGTTCGTCATCGAGCACTCTTTCGCCGACGAAAGCGTGGACGAAAGTCACCTGCGCAAGGCGGCGACCTGTACCGAAAAAGCCGTATACTTCCGCGCGTGCGCCTGCGGCGAAACGGAAGACTACGAATACGGCGATCCGCTCGGACACACCTACAAAGTCGAATTCGAGTGGACGGAAAACTTCGAAGCGACGGCACACGTCACTTGCGACAGATGCGACTATCACGAAGACATAACGCCCACGATGTCGCTGGAAGTAATGGACCGTCGGCACGTACACAAAGCCACTTTGAGAATCGAAAGCAACATCTTTACCGACCTCAAAGAAGAAGGCGTCGTATCCTATCAAAACAGAACGTATCTGCAACCCGTCTGGAACTGGACGCGCACCGACAAAACGTACGAAGCCGAAGCCGAATTCGTCTGCTTCGAAGACGAAGCCTATAACTTCACCTATATTGCCGAAGTCGTTTCCCAAAAAACGGAAGACGGCGAAATCCTCTATACGGCGATCATAAACTTCAACGGCGACACTTACAACGATGAAAAGATCGACCGCAAACCGATTCTGACGTTCGACCTCGCCAACGGCACGGACGAAGTGACTGTACCGTACTTCCTGCCCGACGTCACCGACGGCAGAGACCTTTTGCCCGCCTTGCCCGAAAGAGACGGTTTCCGCTTCATCGGTTGGGAATCGGACACCGGCGCGGTCATAACGTACAACGAAAACTCCGAAAAATACATGCCCTTCCAACCGTCCGGACAGGATGAAAAACTGACCGCGCTGTGGAAAGGCGTCAGCGTCGTCACCCTCTCCGTCGTCGATCAGGATAACGCCCCGGTAAAAGGCGCTTCGGTCAAGTTGCAAAAAGGCACATCCGTTATTGCAAACGAAAGAACCGATAACGACGGAAAAACCGTCCTGAACGAAGTCCTCTTCGATAACTACAACGCCATTATCGAATACAGTAACGGAAAAGGAAAAGTGACAAAATCGGTTTCCGTCGAAGTCGATACGGGCAATATGGAGCAGACGATTCAACTGATTCTCGTATCCATCAACACGATCATCGACGCCGAGGTAAACGTCTCTTCCTCCAACCTCGAAGACGTCGTCGCCGGAGAAGATAAAAAATTGACCGACGCGACGATCACCGTCGTCATGAACGTAAAAGAAACGGCGGAAGAAAACAAAGAAATCGTCGAAAAAGAATTCAAAGAAAAAGCGAAGAAGACGGATGAAAAGAACCTGTATAAACAGGAATTCGTGGACTACTTCGACTTTGATTTCAGTCAGACGACCGAATCGGAGCAAGGAAAAACGACCAAGACCATTTCGGAAACGGAAAAGAGTATCGAAGTCGTCCTGCCCGTTTCCGAACAACTGCAAAACCGCATGAACGAACGGAAAGCGACGCTCGATAACCTGTTTGTGTACCGTCGTCACGTCGAACAAAACGGCGATATCATCATTGAAAAACTCGACAAACAGGAGTTTGCGACGGGTGACGAATTCTACTATACAAAGACCGTCGGCGCGTCCTCGTTTATCGTAATCAACGCGAAAAAATTCTCCACCTACACCCTCGGCATACAGGATACCATAGCGCGCAGTCTCAACAGTATCCTTACCCTTTCGATACAAAACTGGGTATTCGGAGAAATCGCCAAAGTACCGCAAGCAACGGCGGCGTTCGGCACGGTCAAGTTCCTCTACGGCGACTCCGAAGACGGCGCGTTCAGCGAGGTCGTCCCGTCCTCCGCAGGAAAGCACTACGTCAAAGCCTACGTCGAAGGGACGGAAGAATATACCGATGCGTCCAAAGTCTTCGGCTTCACCATCGGGCAGAAAAAGTACGACATGGCAGACGTCTATTTCTCCGATAAGAAAGTCGTCAAAGACGGCAACGCGTACTCCCTTGCCGTCGAAGGCGTTTTGCCCGAAGGCGTGTCGGTGACTTACGAAAACAACGGTCAGACCGAAGCGGGCGTCTACCTCGTCACCGCGCACTTTATCGGCAACAACCCGAACTTCGCGCCCATTCCCGATATGACGGCTACGCTGACGATCGTCGCGCAGGAAACGATCAATAAGAACAATATCATCCTGTGGTGTTCGATAGGCGCGGGCGTGCTTGTGCTGGTCGTGATCGTGATTATCATCGCGCGCAAGAAGCGCAAGGGCGGTGGGTTCAACTATCTTCACTTCCACAGATAGGGAACGTCCATAGCACACTGCTTTACGCCCATAAAAACGAATCGTTAAAGTAATAGTAATAAACATATTGCTTTACCGAAAAAACGGATATATATATTCCGAGTTTTTATGGGCTTTTGCAAAGACTTCGCACGCAGTACTCCTGTACAGCTGCGCTCCTCTTTGCAAAAAATCAGCGCACTCTTGACGTCCCGACACACCATAGCACACTGCTTTACGCCCATAAAAACGAATCGTTAAGGTAAAGAACAATAAAAACGAATTACTTTATCGAAAAGCGGATTTATATTCCGGGTTTTTATGGGCTTTTGCAAAGACTTCGCACGCAGTACTCCTGTACAGCTGCGCTCCTCTTTGCAAAAAATCAGCGCACTCTTGACGCCCCGACACACCATAGCACGTTGCTTTACGCTCATAGCCCCCTTACCCGAAACAAGACGGTATGCTACGGCATATCGTCTTTTTTGTTTCGCAAAAGTCGTTACCGTTTCGTTACGAAGTCGTTACAGTTTCGTTACAAAGTCGTTTTCGTTTCGTTTTCGTTTCGTTCGCCTCTGTTATAAAATGAATAAATGAATATATGAATGTATGAATAAATGAATATATGAATAGAGAGAAATGAACGAATGAATAAAAGAAAATGAACAAATGCTATATAAGAGAGAGAAAAT
>JAZRZM010000025.1:0-2922 GCA_045601385.1 Clostridia bacterium
CCGTCATAGGTATACGTCGCGTTATCGAAGCTTACTCCGCTCATATCGTGCGTAGCCTTATTGACGGTAACGTGGACCGTTACTTGTCCTGCCAGGTAATTATCGCTTTCGGCGCACTTAACCGTGACGTCGTATTCTCCGGCATTGGTGAAACTGTTATTTTCATAACTGATTTCGCCCGTTCCCGTCGCACCTTCGATACTTTGCGCTTCGCCGGTGTAAGTGAAGTTTTTATCGACCGATTCGGTATCGATTATCGCGTTGGCTTTTTCGATTGTAAGTACCGCCGTCATATCGGCTATTTCGTTATAGTTATCCTTATCATAATCGAATATCGCCGTTGCCGTTACGCTTCCGGCGTTCGTTAGTTTGTTATTTTGATAACTGACCGTAACTCCGCTCGGCAATATACCGGTAATAAGTATTTCTTTTTCTTCTCCGTCATAGGTATACGTCGCGTTATCGAAACTTACTCCGCTCATATCGTGCGTAGCCTTATTGACGATAACGTGGACCGTTACTTGCCCTGCCAGGTAATTATCGCTTTCGGCGCACTTAACCGTGACGTCGTATTCTCCGGCATTGGTGAAACTGTTATTTTCATAGCTGATTTCACCCGTTCCCGTCGCACCATCGATACTTTGCGCTTCGCCGGTGTAAGTGAATTCTGTTCTTACCGATTCAATGTTTATTATCGCACTTGTTTTATCGATATTTTCATCTTCAAAGCGAGCAAAAACTCTTATATCATTTGTTAAAGCAACATCGGCAAGGCTATTTGCGGTAAAAGGCTTTTCCCATGTACCAGCATCCCAATACCATCCCTTAAAAATAAAATCCGTTTTTATTGGATCGGTTGGCATATCGATTATTTCCTTTCCGATAGTGGCAATTATCGCATATTCCTTTCCATCCGAAATAAAACTTAATCTATAAGCGATTTTTATGCCACAATGAATACATATTTTTCGTGTTCCGTTTTGATTTTCTTCAATAAAATCGTGCAGTCCTATTGCGCAGCGGTCTTCGGCGGTCATCGTGACGGGTACGTACAAAGAAAAGTGGTTCGTCTCGAACGTCACACTGCCGTTTGCGTAGGTAGCCGCGATGATTTCGACTTCGGAGCCGTTCAGATACCACACAACCACGTCGTTCGGATCTTCTTTTTCGCCCAAAGTATACGGGATCGTAACGGTTACTTTTCCGTCAAACGTGACGGGTTCGTCACCGATAGAAAAGTCAAAAATTTGTGCCGAACCGATAACGGCTTGTTGCGCTTCGCTGAGGCTGCTTTTTGCTTCGAGCAGTTTCTCGTCCGACAAGATATTTGCCGATATGGAAACGTTTTCATCCAATCCGTTAAGCGTATCTTCGTCAAACGTAAGGGTGGCATTCTTTAATTCGATGGCACCCGTCGAAAGCAAGTCCGTTTTACTGACGGTCGCTTGCACTTCCGTCTTCATATTCAGGACCGTTTTTATCTCGGTACAGTTGGCGCAACGGTATTCGATCGTGTTACCCGATTCGGTACCGCTATCCCATACGTGGGCGGCTTTTGTACCGTATGTAAAGGTTTGCGTTCCGTTCGCGCCGCAGACGTTACAAGAGCAGTAGTACGTCGCGGGATTCAGACAAGTAGCCGCTTCTTTCAGGTGGGCAGCGCCTATCTCGTACTTACCGAACGTGTGTCCCGTCGCGGCGATCTGTCTCGTCTCTTTCTCTCCGCACGAGCAGACGCGCTGTTCCGTGCCCGTGATTTCGCAAGTAGGTTCGGTCACCGTCTCCCACGCTGAAAAGTCGTGTGTGTGGTCGTCGGTGTTCTTTGGTAATAAGAAGGCAAGAACGATGGCTACAACAAGCACAACGGCTACAACCGGCAAAATAATGGGCAGATACTTTTTCTTTCTCCCTTTTGCAGGACCGTTATCATGCCGTTCTTGTATTTCGTTCTTAACCTGTTCGTTTTGTTCGGACGCTTCCGTAACGGCTGTCTCTTGCTTTTCAAATTCTTCCATTGTTTACTCCTCGTTAAACTTTTTTAGTGATAGATAGATGAACAAAATTCACCGACTTTTTTCACCTATTGATATAGTAGACGAACAAAAACGGGCGGTTTGTTCGCCTATAAAAAGAGATATGCCTGTTTTTCTTCGACAGGGAATAAAAAAAGTTGACTTTTTTCCATTTTTTTCCTATAATTGAGGTGGTGAAAAACACCTATTATATCAATAGGCGTACGTTTTTCAGAACAGTTTTCCGATCTTATTCATCATATCCTGTTTGTGTTCCATAAGGGAGTGGACGTAGCGGTTCAGAGTGACCGTGGGTGACTTATGCCCGAGGATTTCCGACAGCGTTTTTACGTCCATTCCGCATTCCAATGCGCGCGTGGCAAAAGTGTGTCTGAGCGAGTGAAAACCGCGGTGCGGAATGTTCAGTTTCTTTTGCAGCAAGTCAAAACCACGTTGATACGAACGAATCGACAAAGGGTATCCTTTCTCTGATATTATATATTCCGAATCGCTGTTTTTTCGTCTTTGCCGCATAAGCGGAACGAGCTGTTTTGGCAGGGGGATTATTCTGCGGGACGAAGCCGTCTTCGGCGTGTCTTCTATACGCGTAAAAACGCCGTTTATTCTCCCGTCGTGGCAGGAGCGCGAGACGTACAGAAGGCCGTTTTTCAGGTCGATATCGCACCACTTCAAGGCGAGCAGTTCGCCGATTCGCAAGCCCGAATACAGGCATAAAACGATACCGAAAAGCTTCGGCTTTTTGCTGTATAAAACGGCTTGTTCGATCTTTTTTTGCTCTTGCGGAGAAAAACAGGTAATCGTCTTTTCTTCGCTTTTCGGACGCTTGATTTTATCGGCGGTAAAGGCGTTTACATAGCCGAGTGAAAAGGCCGTCCGAAGCGAATTTTGT
>JAZRZM010000026.1:0-26456 GCA_045601385.1 Clostridia bacterium
CACCGTCACCGTCTGTATCAGGGCTTTTTGTAGGTCGTTGAATGCGGTATTATAGAACGTTTCGTTCAGCCACTTGCGGATATTCGATAAAGCGTAGTTGTTCGCATAGCCCGTTCCGCCGTTGTGGCTGAACGAAGAATCACTGTCTGACGAATAATACTCTTGGCTGTCGATGATCATCTCGCAAAGGATCGTCGCATAGCCGCCGCTTTCTTCTAAGATACGCCACTTGATCGGTTCGTACTTGAACCAGTAGACGGTGGACGCGTTATAGCCGTTGTCGTCCTGCCAACTGCTATTTACGTTGCTACTTTCTGTCGTATAGTACGGTCTGTAACTCGTGAAGTACACGCCGCGGTACTTTTCGCTATTGTAGGTCACGTCTATGTACCACATGTAGTCGGTGGTATTATCGCTTTCAATATAATAGGCATAGCTCGTCCAACCTTGACCGTTATCGCTTGTGGGCAAGGTGCCGGCTTGGCTTGTCAATGCTGCCGTCAGGTCGACGTCCGTCACTTCCGTCTGCGGATAGGTGCCGAAGTAGATATAGTCGTCTTCGCGCACATAGGCTTCCGTTTTTTCTTCGGTATCGTCTTCCGTTACTTCTTCTATCAATACATATACGCCGTACACGGACAGATTCTTTTGCACGTTACTAAAATCGGCGTCCCACGCGACGAAGTCATATCCGTCCATTGCCCTTGCTTCCTCGGTCGGGGCGGTTGCGCTACTGCCTATATCGACCGTCTGAGGCGTGCCGATTATTTCATTGTTCCCGTTATAGAAAGTAACGGTAAACTGTTGCAGATAGACGCCATAAACGGACAGGTTACTTTGCACGTCGGTAAAGTCGGTATCCCATTCGACAAAGCGGTAGCCGTCGACTTTCGCTTCTTCCGCCGTCGGGGCTATTGCGCTCTCCCCTTCGCGTACGGACTGCGGTGTGCCGATTACTTCCTGCGCGGCGTTGAAGAAAGTGACGGTATAGTAGACATACTCACGTACGTCCACCGTAAAGGTCACCGTTTTTCCGCGATATAATAAAGTAACGCTGTGTTTACCTTTTTTATTCAGCATTTCTTTATATTCGGGCGCAAACAGGTTTTCGGACGGTACCTCGTCGGTTTCGCCGTCGGAGTAATTCAGAACGATTTTTACCCCCAGCGAGTCAAATTCGCCCGCATAAAAATATTCGGGCAGGTTCTGCACTTCGATACTGTCCAGCGTTTTTTCATTCCGGATCGGTTCGACCTTATCGCATGCGGTCATTATGCAGAAAACAAGGCAAGCGAAAACCGCTATCGCCAATGACAGGAATACTTTTTTCTTTTTCATTGTAACAAACCTCCTTATAATAAAAAAAAGTACATTCCATAGCGAAACGCACTTTTTACATATAAGGACGGACGAACCGACCGAATCAAAATATAACAAGTGTTTTTCGCCGATTTCGCCAAAAACCACACGTTTTTTTACCAAACAACGTTGTGCAAAAAACACCTGTTACCGGAATGTAACGATGTTTGATAAAAAAAATTCGGTTTTTGGCACTGTCATGATACCATAAGACGCACCGTTTTGTCAAATCGGTATTGCGTAGCAGAAGTCCGACGGCGCGGTTTATGGTCTTATAACAATAACAGTATAACCTTATAAGACTAACATTGCAAGCGTATAAGACTAATAATTTACAATAAAGTTGATAAAATTATTCTTATAAGGATAAAAAAGCCATGGAAATCGGAAAAAGAATCGCTATGCTCAGAGAAAAAGCCAATTTTACGCAGAACCGTCTTGCGGAGTGGTCGGGGGTATCGCAGTCGCACTTACGGCGCGTCGAACTCGGGCAGTCGGACATAACGGTGGGGCATCTGCAACTTATATGCGACGTCCTGCACGTTTCGCTGTCCGACTTTTTTGCCGAAAACGATAATGCGGACGAACTCAGTCAAGCCATCGGAAAACTGACCGAAGAACAGCGAGAAAAACTGCTGCTTTTTATTAAATCCCTTTGACCGTAAAAAAATAAGGCGCACGCACAAAAAAAAGCGAGCGCCTTTTTTTATTGGGGAAAAGGGATTTATTCCGTCATCGGTTTTTCGTTAAAGAGGATAATCCTTTCGTCGCCTTTTAAGGGCAGGGCAAGATCGGGGTTCTGGCTTACGAGCGTTTCTTCGTCGGTATTGAGGGCTTTTGCCACGTCCCAGAGCGTTTCGCCCGGTTTTACGATGTACAAGCCGACGGCAAAATCGTTTTGCTCTTTCGGTTCGCCGACGGTAATCGAACGGATGACGTTGACCGTTTCCGTAGACGCGCCCTTGACGACGACGGAGAGTTCGCACGTTACGTCTATATCGCCGCCGCTACGCATTCTGACGGTGATATTGTTGACGCAAACGACCGGATGAAAGCGGCTTTCGCACGAAAAATCGACGGGAAGTAGGATTTGGTAAGGGATTTCGGCGACTTGAGAAGACGCCTTGTCTTTGGCGTTTTTGTACAGCACGCACGCGGTGATGACGCCCTCCACCGAGACGTTTCCGTTTATTTTGTTATAGGACGCGCACACGCCCGGATTCAGCACGCCGCATACCTCGTTTACGCCGTCTTTCGGAGTGATTTTTGCCGTGCCTTTTTCGTGTAAAGAGCGCAAGCAGAAACTCGTGACGATATCTTCGTCGCTTTTTTCTATCAACAATTCGTTCTCGGTCGAATACACGTCAACGACGCGCTCGACGTCGGTCTGCTTGACGGTGGTCGCAAAAAAGTCCAGCGACACGTCGCATATCAACATGCGCTTATCTCCGTCGGCAAGACTGAGTTCGGCTTTGCCGACCGATACGTCCAGGTCGATTTCCGATGACGAAGTAATGTCTTCGTCGCTTATCTCGGTACTGAACGGATGTGAAAACAACTGCGAAAAGCACATTCCGTCGTCGCTTTGCGCAAAAATGCGAATAAAAACGTCGCCCTCTACCCGATAACTGCCGCTCGACGGATAAACGTTAATGACGGTGCTTTCCACCCGATAATCAATAAGACTATCCACGTTCATACGCGTTTCGTCGGTAAATACCTGCGTCAAACCGCCGGGAGAAAGACACTGCACGTTATCGACCGTAAGAAGTGACGACTTACAGTGCGCGCCCTCGATACAACTGCTTAAAAAAGTCAATTCTCTTTCGCGCACAAACCAGCCGGACAGTTCGACGTTCGCGACGCATTTTACCGTAGCCGTACCCGACTTGGAACAATCGCAGACAGTCGCCTGAACGAACGCGCAACTTGTCGGAGACAAACCGCTCTTTGTCAAAGCGCGCACGCCCTCGGTTTCCATGAGATCGTGCGCGTATTTGCCGTCTTCCCCTATCGAAATCAATCGAAAAACCGTCTTGACCGTCACGCGCAGTTCGTCCGCGACCGCTTCGTATCCCTCGATCGTACTTTTTGCCGATATCCCGATTATCTTTTTATTTTCGGAATTGACAAATTCGCAAACCTCCTGAAACATTGTGTTTTCAAATAGTTCTTTACTGTTCGCACCGATAACTGTCTGATTATCCATAAATGTTAGCCCCCTGCAAAATATTACTAAACCATATTGACGGGGCGCATTTTTTATGACTGTTTTTTCAAAAAAAGGCAATAATATTTTCACCGGGAGGAAAAAACATGAAAGAAATAACCAACACCATCGAAACGACCATTCGCCGCGTCGGTCAACTCGCCGGCGTGCCGGTCATCATCAAAGTCAACCGCGGACGGAATAAAATCGAACAGTTTACGGGCAAAGTCGAAAGCGTCTATCCGAAAATCTTTACCGTGCGAAAAGACTGCGGCGAAATCAGCAGTTTTTCCTATTCCGACGTGCTGTCAAAGAATATAATGTTTTATAAAAAAGAAAGTTAAATAACAAACATCATTATATCAACCGCAAACGCATAAGGACGGGGCATATATAAGAAAGGGCGCTCTGCTTTTGCCCCTGCCACGCAAAGACAAAATCACGGTTTTTATTGAAAAATATCTCCTGACCTTTCATGCCGGTGATCGTCACCGTTCCGTCCTTGAAGGTACGCACGCCGAAGCCGTAGTTATGTTGCGGTAAAGTTTCGTCACAAGGCGCCATACAAAGGTCGATCCACTTTTCGGAAAGGTATCTTACCCCCTCGTACGTTCCTTTTCCGAGCCACAACGCGCCGAGACGAGCAAGGTCTTCCGTCCTTAAATACAGTCCCGTTCCGCCCAGGACGTGACCGAGGTTGTCTTTTGCCCAAGCGTAATAATAAAAACCCATCGGTTCAAAAAGATTGTCCCGTAAAAACTCGTCCGCTTCCTGTCCCATTATCTTTGAAAAAATGCGCGCGGCGATATAGTAATTGCTGTCGGAATAGCGATAATCGGTTCCCGTTTTGCCGCTGATAGGATACGAAAAAAGCCTATGCAGCCACTCTTTATCTTCCCATTTTCCTGCGTTCACCCAGTCAAGATCGACGGCAAAATCGGTGCCGGTACGGTGCCGCAGCACGTCTTCCGCTTTTACGTCGTACCACTTTTTATCGACGCCCTCGGGGAAAAAATCGCCGAGGTATTTTGCTATCGGATCGGTCGGATCGAAGAGCCCTCTGTCGTACGCAAAACCGAGCGCAAGAGAAACGACGCTTTTGGAGACGGAAAAACACATATTGGAATCGAGTTTTTTAGACGGCATAAAATCTTTCGTGCGCAAATCCACCAGACCGTTTTTATCGACTTTCGCACAAGAAATGGTATAGGTCCTGCGACATGCGCCCAAAAGAAACGCCGGGACAAATGCTTTATTGATTGGATTTTTCATATAAAAATTATATATTCGGAACAAGCGACTTGTCAATACATTTGACATTGCAACAAAAAGAAGTATACTTGAAGCAATGGATTATATATTTTTGGTTGCCGCCGTATCGATGCTGTCGGTACAGCACATACTGGCGTCTTATTACAACAAAAGAGTCACGAACGCGAACGCCTATTTGTGCACGCTGATTATTGCCGCGACGGTACTTCTTTTTTACGCGGCTATCGGAAAATTCAGTTTTTCCTACGACCGCGCTTCCCTTTTGTACGGAATCGGATTCGGCGTCGCGTACTGCATGGGATACATATTCGAACTGAAGGCCCTCGCCGTCGGTTCCGTCTCGCTTACCTCGCTTTTTTTGTCTTATTCTTTGCTGATACCCACCCTGTTCGGCGTACTATATTATCACGAAAAAGTAACGGCGCTTTTTTGGGTTGCCCTCGTCTTGCTCGCCGTCGCCATGTTCCTTATTAACTACGTTCCGTCCCAAAAAGGGAAAGAAAAACAAAAATTCAACCGCCTTTGGCTCCTTTTTACCATGCTTTCTTTCCTCGGAAACGGACTGTGCACGATCATGCAATCGTTGCAACAGCGTTCCGCCGGCGGACTGTACCGGTCGGAATTCATGATGTACGCCATGGCTGTCGTCATCGTATGCAACCTGATCCTGACCTTACTTGCCGAAAAAAAGAATCATAACACCCTTTCGTCTCTGAAAAAAGGCTGGTGGTGCGCCATTTTGCTCGGGCTGATGAACGCCGGGACAAACCTGATGGTAATGCTTCTTGTGGCAAGAAACGTGCTGAATTTGAGCCTGATTTATACCCTCTGCTCGGCAGGCGGACTTCTACTCACCTTTATTCTGGCACGCGTCGTCTTCAAAGAAAAACTGCGCCCGATGCAAATCGTCGGATTCTTCGTCGGTTTATGCTCGGTCGTACTCTTTAACGTTTAGATAAAAATATTGATTACCCCGATAAGCGCGCCCAAAAGTCCGCCGAGAAAAACGACGGCTTTCATCTCATGATTCATTACGCGGAAAGTAAGATCGGCGACCTGCTTTATGTCCATCGCGTTTATTTTTTCTTCGATAATTGCCGAAACGTCGATTTTTTGCAAAACTGTTCCGAACCCTTTTTCGGCGATTTTATCATAGGCGTCCGATAAAAACGCGACGACGGTTTCTCGGGAAAACCCGCTTGAAAAAAGAAAATCGGCTATCGATCCGCTTTCAATATTTTTCCACTCTTTTTCAACATACGGATATACGATATTTTTGCCGTTATTTTGCATTGCCGACCGAAACGAAGAAAGTAACTTTTCGGTAAAAACGCATAAAAACTTTTCGGTCAAAAAACACGCGAAGTCAAAACCGTAAACAAAATTTTTTACGTCAAAAGTCGCGACCGACTTTGCCACACGGTCGGATATACTTTCGATAATCGCCCTTTCCGCACCGCTCGGCAAGCCCGATAAACGCAGATATTCTTGAATGGGAGTACTGCTTTCAAACAAAATTCTTTGCACATTATCAAGCACCGTTTGCTTGATTTCGGGTGCCGAAAATGCGTTTTTGAGTTCCTTTTCAGTGATTATTTCGTCGGCAACCGCCCGACCGACGGCGCGAGCGACAACGGCTCTTCGCCTCGGAATTATCCCCGGCGTAAAAGGCAAACGGAACCGTCCGATATAGACGGGCTTAAAGGGATAAAAAAGCATTTTTATGGCAAGCCAATTTGTAAACAAACCAATGACGCCACCGATAAGCGGCGGCAAAACAAACCGAATAAAAATATCGAATAATTCGTTCATACAAAGTATAGTATGTCCTTATTATTCGCAAGAAAGCGTACAAGTGCAAAATTCCGATAAAATTTTTACGAATTCTTTTTCCGTTCCGTCGGACAAAATCCGTCTCGAAAAATAAATCTGCGTCCTGTTTTTATATGTCACGATTCCGACGTTTTCCGACGTTTTTCGATTACAATTCAAGTAGAAAGTAAAGCGGTTTATTGCGTTCACACCGGGAAAATCGCTCTTTCCGAGATTGGATACGATCATCGTTTGTTTGGTTCTTTTTCCGGCGTTCCGCGCAAGAACCGCAATCGATTTTTTTATAAAAAACGGAAAAATCCGTAACAAGACATTCTTGACGGGCAGCGACGAAAAAGACAGTTTCAGCAGCAGTTCCTCTTTTCCCAATTCGCGCGAAAGTTCTTTTTTCAAAATTTCACAAAGGTTTTCTATTTCAAAAGATGCGCCTTTCGGCACGATGCAACGAGCAAAACCGGTAAAATTATAGAGAGTTTCGGACGGAAAAAACTTGCGGTAATTGACGGGAATAAAAAAGATATATCGCTCGCTTTGTTCCTCGCCGTCATGCGCTTTTTTGATCGCATAAGCAAGCAGCGCCGTCAAGAATGCGGTAACGCTGCACCCGTATTTTTTAGCGGCGGCATAGAGAGAATCGCTGTCGCACTCCACCCTACCGACGGCGAATTTCGGGTTCTCCAACAGTTTGCCGCGCACGCCGTACGCAAAGCCGCCCGCCGTGCTTTTTATTCCCTTAAAAAGCGGAAACGGTCTGTAATATTTTTCAAAAGAGTCCTCGTATTCTTCCTTTTTTATTCTTTCGCCGACTTTTTTTATCGCGTCGCCGTCCACGTCCGTTCTCTTTTCGGTCAGGTAATAATATAATACCGTTTTTAAGAACTCCATACCACCCGTTGCGTCGCAAAGCGCATGGAAAAAGACCATATAAATACGGTTATTGACCGTATGTGTTTCAAACAAATAACCGTTATTTTGACGAAAAGGAATCAGTTGCAAATGCTGCCGCGCGGGTGAAATGACGTACGGAAGAGGATTTTCCTCCCAAAATGGACGAAAAAGTCCGTAACGAATCCGTACTTTATAAAAAGGATAACGCTCGAACGCGCGGTTGATTGCCGCAAGCAGCGCGCCTTTATCGATCGGCTCGGTCAGTTCGACGCCGAGCGAAAAGAGACTTTGCGCCCGCTTGGTAATCACCATCGGATAAATGACGGCAGAATTGTCCATTCTGTATCTCAATAATTTTTTCTTCACAGTTCCCAGTTTGATAATTTATGACGAAGCGCACCGAAAAAACTCCCCTCTCTTAATCGAAGCAGGGAGAAAGTGCGTCCGGAGACGGCGATTTTTACGCCTTCGTTTTCCGTTAAAACCGCTATTTTTTTACCGTCTATAGCAAGACTTGCCGACTCGCCGCCCGCTTTCAAAGCGATCGTAACGACGTCGCCGTTGCCGACTACGACGGGACGCGCGCTGAGAGAATGGGCGCAAACGGGCGTGATAACCATATTTTTTGCCGACGGCATAAGAACGGGACCGCCTGCCGACAGATTATACGCGGTCGAACCGGTCGGTGTTGCGACAAGAACGCCGTCCGCGCGGAGGGGCTGAAAAAGTTGTCCGTTTATCGCGATTTCCGCGCTGATAAGGTGCGCTTCGTTTCTTTGCAAGGCGACCTCGTTGACCGCAGAAAAAGTCGCGCCGTGCGTCGTAACGGTAAGCGTAACTCTCTCTTCGGTAAAAAACCTGTTTTGCAAAAGGGCGTCCAACGCCTCCGCGACGCCCGACGGCTCGATGTCCGTCAGATACCCCAATTTTCCGGTGTTGACGCCGATAAACGGTTTTTTTAAGTCGATATATTTTTTTACCGATCCGATCATGGTTCCGTCGCCGCCGAAAACGAGGATAAAGTCGATATTCTGCCCGTCGTAAACTTCGGCGTCGAATTTGTTTTCGTCCCCTTTTTCGCAAAACACGCGGCAACCTTTTTCGCGCAGAAAACCCGTCGCCGCCCGTACGGACGGCAACGAGTTGCGTTCAAAATTCGGAAGCAGTAAAAAACTCTTTTCCATATATTTCAGTTTACTTTGATAACCCAGCCGAATTCGTCGGGAGCGGTACCGTTCTGGATAGACGTGATGCGGTCGTAGGCGTGACGCGAAACGGGCCCCATCTCGTTGTTATTGATAATAAGGTCTTCACCGCGGAAGTTCAGGACGCCGACGGGAGAAATGACGGCGGCCGTGCCCGAACCGAACACTTCGTTCAGACGACCTTCTTTATGCGCCTTGACGATCTCGTCGGTGCCGATTCTTCTTTCTTCGACTTTGTAGCCGTCTTTTTGCAACACTTCGATGACGCTTCTTCTCGTCACACCGTGCAAGATAGAACCGACAAGCGCGGGCGTGATGACGACGCCGTCGATGACGAAAAAGATATTCATTGCGCCGACTTCTTCGACGTATTTATGATCCTTACCGTCCAGCCAAAGTACCTGGTCGTATCCTTTTTTATTCGCCATTTCGCCGGCAAGGAGACTTGCGGCATAGTTACCCATACATTTGCATTCGCCCGTCCCGCCAAGCGGTGCGCGGACATATTCTTCTTCGATAAGAATCTTGGTCGGTTGGAGCCCGTGAGCATAATAACTGCCGACGGGAGAAAGAATGATAAAGAAAATGTAGTTATGCGCGGCGTGCACGCCCAGGGCTTGATCGTTAGCCACCATAAAAGGACGAATATAGAGTGCCGTACCGGGCGCGGTGGGTATCCATTCTTCATCAATAAGGATAAGTTGTTTCAGCCCGTCCATTACTTTTTCGATGTCGATACGAGGCATGCAAAGACGGTCGGCGGACTTGTTCATACGGTTGAGGTTATCGTACGCACGGAACATGGTGATTTTGCCTTCGGGCGTTTTGTACGCTTTCATTCCTTCAAAAATACCTTGTCCGTAATGGAGCACGTTGGTACACGGATCCATGGCGACGGGGGCGTACGGTACGATTTCCGGTTCTTCCCAAGCGCCGTCATGATAGTTCATGATAAGCATGTGATCGGTAAAATATTTGCCGAATCCCAATTTGGTAAAATCGGGTTTTACTTTCTTGTTTGCGGTTAACGTAATTTTCATAAAAACCTCCTGTTTCTATTCTTTTTTGTATTTCATAAATTTTTTTTCACGGACGGAACTTCTTACGTTTCCGCCGAAAAATTCTTTTTCTTTTTTCTCCCATTCTCCGTCTTTTTCGATCGGGAAACAAAAAGAAAGTTCGATTTGCAGCCCGTATATCGGCGGTATAAGGACAGCCCCGAACGACTCCGCCATTCTCAAAAACGGCGCGTATTCGTCGTATCCGAGCGACGCCGTACGCACGACGCTTTCCGTCTTTTCGACCGTCGGCAGACTTTTCAGCCCTTCGACCACGCTCTGCGTATACGCCGCGCATAAGCCGCCCGTGCCGAGTTTGATTCCGCCAAAGTACCGCGTCACCACGCACGCGACGTCGCATAGTCCGCTTTTTTTGATGACGTCGAGCATCGGCATACCGGCAGTCCCCTGCGGCTCGCCGTTGTCGCTGAACTTCTGCCGACCGTCCCTTGTGACGAAAGCGTAACAGTTATGCGTCGCGTCGGGATACCTTTTCGCTATTTCTTTCACAAAGGCAAGACCGTCGTCGTAGTCGTTTATTTCGGATACGTTGCAGATAAAAACCGAACGCTTGATTTCGATAGTCGCCTGTCCTTGTCCGTCGACCGAAAGAAACATTTTTTTACAGCGGTTTTACGCGCAAATGGACTTTTTTGCCTTTATGCATAATAAATCCGTTCGCTATCTGACTGTCGGTCAGTTCCACGCCGTAGCCTGACACCGTCTCTTCGCCGATCTTCACGCCGCCGCCGTCGATAAGGCGCCGCGCTTCGCCCTTGCTTTTGGCAAGTCCGATCGAAACGATAAGATCGATCACGTTCTTGTTCGCAACGAGATCGACGCTGACTTCGGGCATATCTTCGACGTTTCCGCCGAACGCCCCTCTCGCTTGCGAAAGGGCCTTCTTCGCCTCTTCTTCGCCGTGGACGATTTTCGTCACTTCGTAAGCAAGCCGCTCTTTCGCCGCGTTCATGCGTTCGTCGCGGAACTTGGTCATCTCGTTTATTTCGTCCATTTCCATAAACGTCAAAAAGCGCATACATTTATTGACGTCCGCGTCGTCCACGTTGCGGAAGTATTGGAAAAACTCATACGGAGACGTTTTTTTCGGATCGAGCCAAACCGCGCCTTTTTGCGTTTTTCCCATCTTTTTGCCTTCGCTCGTCGTCAGAAGTTCAAACGTCATGGCAAACGCGCTCTTCTGCTCCTTTACGCGGATAAGATTGGCTCCGGCAAGAATATTCGACCACTGGTCGTCGCCGCCGCATTCGAGCAAGCAGCCGTATTTTTGGCAAAGGACGAGAAAGTCGTAACTTTGCATCAACATATAGTTGAATTCAAGGAAAGACAGCCCCCGTTCGAGACGCTGTTTGAAGCACTCGGCGGTAAGCATACGGTTGACCGAAAAATGCGCGCCAACGTCGCGTAAAAAGTCAACGTAATTCAGATTCAGGAGCCAGTCGGCGTTATTGACCATAACGGCAGCGTTTTCCCCGTCGAAACTGAAAAATTTGCTCATTTGTTCTTTGAAGCAAGCGCAGTTATGGGCAATTTGTTCTTTGGTCATCATGCTACGCATGTCCGTTCTGCCGGAAGGATCGCCGATCATAGCCGTACCGCCGCCGATCAGCACGATCGGTTTATGCCCGGCTTTTTGCATGTGACTCATCGCCATCAGGGCGAGAAAATGTCCGACGTGCAGACTGTCCGCAGTCGGATCGAAACCAATATAAAACGGAACGGATTCTTTGCCGAGCAATTCGTAGAGTTCGTCTTCGTAAACAGTCTGTTTGATAAACCCTCTTTCGCGCAAAACATCCATTACGTTTCTTTTGTTTTCCATAAAAAAATACCTCATAATAATTTTATTTTACATATTATAAAACTTTTTATCGCGATAAGCAACTGTTTTTCGTCAAACATACCCAAAAAACGGTTTGACAACGGCAAAAATATCCGCTATGATACGGGAATGAACAAAATCACGAACCAAGTCGTCGTCATCACGGGCGGCACGCAAGGCATCGGAAAAGCCCTCGCCAACCTGTTTTTGTCGAAAGGAAACACCGTCGTCGTCCTCGCAAGGCACGTCGAAGAAAACGAAAAAACCGCTTTTTGCTGCGACGTAACCGATTATGGACAAGTCGAAAACACCTTTGAAAAGATCTTTGCCGTTCACAAAAAAGTCGATCTGCTTATCAACAACGTCGGCGCAGGGCTGGGCGGCGCGATCGAGTTTTTACCCTACGACCGGATCGACGGGCAAATAAAAACAAACCTGATGGGCGCGGTTTACTGCACGAAAGCGTGTCTGACAAGGACCCCACCCACCGCCCCGATGCGGATTGTCAATATCAGTTCTATCGGCGCTTTCGGCGTGCAACCTTTCCGCACGATGTACTCGGTGGCAAAATCGGCTCTTATTATGTTTACCGTCGGCATGCGGCAGGAACTGTACAATACGCCCGTATCGGTGTGTGCAATCGCTTTGGGTGACACGCAAACCGATTTTGGGATCCATCACCCGAATTTTTTTACATCTTCTCCTCGCTACGGCGACCGCATAACAAGAAGCGACGAAACCTCGGCGGACCGCTCCGATCCCGACAAAAAAGACAAGCGTATGCCGGTAAAAAATGCCGCTCTCGGTATCTATAAAGTCGCCTGTAAAAAGCGCGTAAGCACGGTGTACTGCATCGGAGCGAAATACAAATTCTTGCACCTTATCAGCCGTTTTTTCACGACCTCGCAGATATCGGAAATCGTGCGCAGAATGTTTGAAAAATGATTTTTTCCATATAAAAAAAGGGGTTGCGAAAAAGTCATTCGCAACCCGTATTTTCAGCCGCCGTTTGTTATTTGACGTATTGTACGCAAAGCGCGTCAAGACTTGCTTTCAGCCAGTTTACCAAAAAGTTCACCTGTCCGTCCCACGTCTCGATTTGGACAAGGTTCTTGGGGTTCGGTTCGACGTACACGCCGATCGTATACCACACGTTATTGTTGTTCAGAAAGTCTTCTTCAAGGGCGAATACTTCTTCCGTCTTTTTGTCCAGCGCGGCAAGGATCGCCGTCTTGTACTGCGTGAGGTACTGTCCGACGAGACTTGCGAATCCGTCGCACTTCAAAAGAGCGTTAAACCACGGATTCGTTTCGCGCACGTACATACAGGTCGGATCGTTTATCTTTGTCTCGTATTTATTGTTGCCCGAACTGACGTCAAAGTCGAACGCCGGACCTGCGAACAACTTGCCGCCCTTGGTTTTATACAGATAAAAACTGCCGCCGAATTCGGCATGCGAAGACGGATTGGTCCAAAGAGGTTTGAACAGTTCGTAAAGAATATACGTCTTTGCAAAACTGTCCACGTCGATAACCGACTTGATTCTCTCATAATCGCCCGACTTCGCGGCGGACATTGCCGACTGCACTTTGCTTTCTATAAAGGATAACTGATCGTCGCTTACGCCCGAAGAAGATACGACGTCATACAAGGTCTCGCCGACGGCAAAACAGTTTCCCGCCGAAAGCGCGCCTTCTTTGCTTTCTCCGATTTTGTTTTTACGGACGGTGACAAGATAACCCGTATCGGTCACGTTTGTTTCCGTACTCACGCCGACTTTCTCCGCCGCCGATTCGGGCATTTCGCAGACAAGATATAACCCCTTTTTCTCGGCGTTGAGATAAAGCAAAACTCTCTCTGCGTCGCTTGTGGTCGAAAGTCCGAGCGCTTTCCCGACCGCGTAAGAAAAGTCGTTTCTGCACAGGCTCGGATCGAGATAGTCCGCCAAAAGTATCCACGTCTTGCCCTTGCCCATACCGAGGAAATCGACGTCGCCGTCAAAGCGGAATACGTACGGCTTTTTCAGCCTTTCCCACGTCGCGTCGTCCTGTCCGATAATCGACGCTTCTTCGCGGGTAAGGACGTCGCGCTCGTCGTCCGCTTCAACCGAAATAAAACAATCCGTATAATCGTCCCGTGCGATGACTTTGCCGCTCGTGTTGATAAAGACAGAAGGGACAAAGGGCTTAAAAACAGCATAAACCGTTTCGTCTTTTTCTACGGTAACCCGAATTGTTTCATCGGTCAAACCATTGCTCCACTTAACAAAAGAGTATCCCTTAAAGGCTTCTGCGGTAACCTCTTCCGTCGTTTTTCCGTTCAGGATCGTTTGTTCTTTCGTGCCGATGATTCTGCCCATGCGTTCGTCGCTTTCGGCAAAAACGACGGTAAAAGACGTCGTCCCTTTCGGGATCACTCTGCTTTCGTGTTTTCGGCAAAAGGGGCAGTCAAGTTCTTTCAAACCATCTTCGAGATAGGTGTCCTGCCGCACGATCGTCCACTCCATCATATCGTGCGTCTGAATCGGTATCGGCTCTTGCGCGACGATCACTTCGCCGCACGTCTTGCAATGCGAACCGTCCGTTTTTCCCTGCCGCATGCAGGTCGCCGAATATCCTTGATCGACTACAATATCGTGTTCACACTGCTTTTCGCACGCACAAAGCGCGCAAAAAAGCAACGCAAGAAGCGCAATAATCGAAATAAAAAATTTTTTACTTTTCATTATTTCCACCTTATCTGTATTTTTTGGCAAAACCGCGCAAGAATTTACGCCAGCCGCCTTTCTCTTTATTAAAAACGTCCACCAGCCCTTCGACCGACTTTTGCGACAAAATTCCGCCCGAAAAGCCGCTTAAACCGCGCAAAGGAATCGATGTGGCGGAATTGACGATCATTGCCGAGTTTGCCGCGTCGCCGGCGATCAAACCGCCTATTTTTTGGACGAGTTTGCATACAAAACGCCCGAGTTTTGTGCATTTTAAGTCGTTCAGCGTGCAGTTTTCGTGCAAAGTACCGACGGTATACGGTTCATTGTCAGGCAGTTTTTCTCCGCAAAGCGACTCAAATTGCTCTTTTGTGATCTCTTCCGCGCGGTCGATATGGAAATATACGTCTTTGACAGCGTCGTCATAAACGGGCAAGGGAGTTTCGTCGGCAAAAACGGTAACCGTCTTTGTGAACAGAATATCCCGGCTCGATACGCCGAGCAAAATTTCGTACTCCCCGGCAAGCACCGTCCAGTCCGAAACCGCCGTGTTGTAGAACGCGAACGAACGGCTGTCAAGCGTAATCTCGACGCGCTTCGTCTCGCCCGGCATAAGGTACACGCGCCGAAAGCCTTTCAGTTCTTTATCCGCCTTGAATACGGGCGAATCTTTTTGCCTTACGTACACCTGCACGACCTCGCTTCCCTCTCTGTCTCCCGTGTTCGTCACGTCTACCGAAACGGAAAAATCATCTCCGTCCTTGTATTGTCCGTCGCACGAAAAATCACTTAAAGAAAATTTCGTATAAGACAAACCGTATCCGAATGGGTACCCGACTTCTTTCTTTGCGGTATCGAAATAGCGATAACCGACAAAAATGCTTTCTCTGTATTCCACCGTTTTCGGCCCCATGGGAAAGGTCTTTTGACTCAGCACGTCGCCAAGCGCGATCGGGTACGTCTCGGCGAGTTTTCCGCCCGGATTGACCGCGCCGTACACGAGGTCGAATATCGATTCGCCCACGGCTTCGCCCTGCAAATATACGTTCAGTATGCCTTTTACTTTGTCTTTCCACGGCATGGTAACGGGCGAACCGCCTTGCATGACTACGATGATATTTTCGTTGACTTCGGCGATTTTTTCGACGAGGCGGTTATGCCCTGCGGGCAAATCCATGTGGCTCCTGTCGAAGCCCTCGCTTTCGTATATGTCGGTAAGACCTATCACAAGAATGACTTTGTCCTTTCCTTTCGCCGTCTCCACCGCCTCGGCAAGCAGTTTTTCATCCAAGCCGTCCCCTTCGAGTTTGTAGCCGTCGGCGTAAACAAAATCTTTCTTTTCGCGCCGCATTACGTCGGTAAAGTGGACGAGGTTTTTGCATTCGATGCGAGAACTGCCCGCGCCTTGGTATCGACTCACTTCGGCAAGTTTACCGATGACGGCGATTTTTTCGCTCCCCGTAAGGGGCAGGATGTCGTCGTCGTTTTTCAAAAGAACGGCGCCTTTTGCGCCTACCTCACGGCAAAGGGCATGGTGCGCCTCGTAGTCGGCGGCTTTTTTGCGCTTGTTATCGGCGCACCTGAACACGTATTCGAGGACGCGCCTTGTCGTCTTGTTCAGGTCTTCTTCGGATAAGTCGCCGCTCTTTACGGCACGCTCCACGGTGTGCGCGCTCATGCCTTTGGTCGACGGCATCTCCAAGTCGAGCCCGGCTTTGATCCCTTCGACGCGATCATTGACCGCGCCCCAGTCGCTGACGACCAAGCCCTCGAAGTGCCACTCTTTTCTTAAAATATCGCCGAGCATGCGCTTGTTGTCCGACAAATACGTGCCGTTCAGTTTGTTATAAGAACACATAATCTGCCACGGCTGTTCGCGCTTGACGACCTTTTCGAACGCCGCAAGATAAATCTCGCGCAAAGCCCTCTCGTCGATTCGACTGTCGATCGACATGCGGTAGTACTCCTGGTTGTTGCCGCAAAAGTGTTTCAGCGAGCAACCGACGCCCGTGCTTTGCAAACCGTTTACGTACGCCGCGCTCATCTCGCCGGCAAGATACGGATCTTCCGAAAAATACTCGAAGTTCCGTCCGCACAAAGGCGAACGCTTTATGTTCGTGCCGGGACCGAGCACCGTCGAAACGTTCTGATCGACAGCCTCTTCCCCGATCGCCTTGCCCACTCTGCGGATAAGATCGACGTCCCACGTGCTCGCCGTCGTGACCGCCGTCGGAAAACAGGTCGCCTTTTCGCTCCCTTTCATAATATTCACGCCGCCTTTTCCGTCTTCCGCGCCGCGCTCTTTCCTCAGTCCGTGCGGTCCGTCCGTCATCAATACCGACGGCACCCCGAGCCTTTCTATCGGCACCGTCGTCCAAAAGGTCTTCCCGTTCGATAACGCCGCCTTTTCTTCCAACGTCATCTCGCTCAGAATCTTCTCAATATCCGCCATGTCGAATTCTCCTTATTTTTGTAATAAATCTCTATTATTATAATTTTTTTCTTCCTTTCTGTCAAGTATTGCTTAAACGAGCGGTCAAAGACTCCTGAAAACGGCTTGCGCTTTTTGGGGCATATTTTGCGCCCTTTGTCAAAAGGGAGATCGTCTGCCGACCGACGGTCGGGAGAGAGGGTTTTCCACGAGATAAAACTACGGCAAGCGGTGTGATTATTTACCGCATAAAGCAAGGTTCTTTCCCGTTAAAAACCCCCATTTTTCGTCGCTTACTCCGAAAAATCAAGCCCCCTTTTGAGAAAGGGTGCAAAGGCGTGGATTTCCCGAAAAATCATCAGATTTTTTGGGGTTTATATCGGGGTCCCCCGAAAAACGGCTTGCGTTTTTTGGGGAAAAATTACACCCTTTCTCAAAAGGGGGCTTGATTGCCAAAACGCGTGCGTTTTGGGAATGGGGGTTTTTAACGAGAATAAAGTCTTCTTTATGCTACGGATAAATATACCGTTTGCCATATTCTATCCCGTGGAAAACCCTCTCCGCACCGTCGCATACGCTTTGGGTGCAGACACTCTCCCTTTTGACAAAGGGCGCAAAAATGGGGACAAAAAAAGCGACCTTTCGGTCGCCTTTTTTTACTATTTCGTTACCCTTTTACCACTTTTTCGGCGTGACGCCGTCGGTATCGTAGTGCCAATAGTTCCCCGCTTTGGTAGGCTCGGTCTCCGAATAATAATACCAAGTCGCATCGGTCAATTTGCTATTACCAGAACCACCAATACTTATTTTCGCTGTGTCCGTCGCACTGCCGCCATAATACACAGTCGTAAGTCCGCTACAAGATCTGAACGCCTCATAGCCGATACTCGTCACGCTGTCGGGAATGACGATAGAAGTAAGTCCTGTGCAATAGTAGAACGCCCGATAGCCGATACTCGTCACACTGTCGGGGATGACGATAGAAGTAAGTCCTGTGCAATAGTAGAACGCCCTTTCGCCGATATTCGTCACGCCGGAGGGTATGACGATAGAAGTAAGTCCGCTACAACCATAGAACGCATAATCGCCGATACTCGTCACGCTGTCGGGGATGACGATAGAAGTAAGTCCTGTGCATCCGTCGAACGCATAATCGCCGATACTCGTCACGCTGCCGGGGATGACGATAGAAGTAAGTCCTGTGCACCGGTAGAACGCATAAGAGCCGATACTCGTCACGCCGGAGGGGATGACGATAGAAGTTAGTCTACTACAATATTCGAACGCCCCATAGCCGATACTCGTCACGCCGGAGGGGATGACGATAGAAGTAAGTCCTGTGCATCCGTCGAACGCATAATCGCCGATACTCGTCACGCTGCCGGGGATGACGATAGAAGTAAGTCCTTTGCAATAGTAGAACGCGTAATTGCCGATACTCGTCACACCGGAGGGGATGACGATAGAAGTGAGTCCTTTGCATTCGTAGAACGCACGATAGCCGATACTCGTCACGCCGGAGGGGATGACGATAGAAGTTAGTCTACTACAATATTCGAACGCCCCATAGCCGATACTCGTCACACTGCCGGGGATGACGATAGAAGTAAGTCCTTCGCATCCATGGAACGCACGAGAGCCGATACTCGTCACGCCGGAGGGGATGACGATAGATGTAAGTTTGTTACAATCGTTGAATGCATAGTAATATATTACTTTTGTATTCTGATGAATCGTACAGGAAGTAATCGACGTTGACTTTGCTTTTATCAATACGACGTAAGGATTATTATCATTACCTAGGTAATAACCGTTATCATACTCATTGTAAGTAAGTCCGCTACATTCTCCGAACGCACCTTCACCGATACTCGTCACACTGCCGGGGATGACGATAGAAGTAAGTCCTATGCATGCGAAGAACGCGCCTTCGCCGATACTCGTCACGCCGGAGGGGATGACGATAGAAGTAAGTCCGCTACAACCATAGAACGCATAATCGCCGATACTCGTCACGCCGGAGGGGATGACGATAGAAGTAAGTCCTATGCATACGCCGAACGCATAAGAGCCGATACTCGTCACGCTTCCGTCCGTAGGAATAATACTGCTCTTACAGCCTGCAATCAATGCTTTGCTCTCTGTCTCTATAATGCAATTATTTTTCGAATGGTATTTTGTATTTCCGTCTGCCACAGTAATGGAAGTAAGTTCTTCACAAAGTGCGAACGCCCATTCGCCGATACTCGTCACGCTGTCGGGGATGACGACAGAAGTAAGTCCGCTACAACCGCTGAACGCATAAGAGCCGATACTCGTCACACTTCCGTCAGTAGGAATAATACTGCTCTTACAGCCTGCAATCAATGCTTTGCTCTCTGTCTCTATAATGCAATTATTTTTCGAATGGTATTTTGTATTTCCGTCTGCCACAGTAATGGAAGTAAGTTCTTCACAAAGTGCGAACGCACCTTCGCCGATACTCGTCACGCCGGAGGGGATGACGATAGAAGTAAGTCCTGTGCATTCGTAGAACGCACGTTCGCCGATTTCTCTGACGGGTTTTCTGTTATAGGTAGACGGAATGACGATATCCGTATCGGTACAGGTGCCGATACCTGTCAAAATGCAGTAGGTTTCGTCGTCACTGAGCGTAAACGCAAGCCCTTCCGAATAAGTCACTTCCGGTTCTTCCTCTATCTCCCAAACGGTCGTCGGGACACTATTTACATAGTGCCACCAGTTACCCTCTTCGACAGGCGCCGTCTCCGAATAATAATACCAAGTCGCACCGGTCAATTTGCTATTTTCAGAATCAATACTTATTTTCGCTTTGTCCGTCGCACTTCCGCCGTAATACACAGTCGTAAGTCCGCTACAATCTTCGAACGCGCCTTCGCCGATACTCGTCACGCTGTCGGGGATGACGATAGAAGTAAGTCCGCTACAATCGCAAAACGTATAATAGTCGATACTCGTCACGCTGTCGGGGATGACGATAGAAGTAAGTCCTGTGCATCCTGCGAACGCACTCCAACCGATACTCGTCACGCTGTCGGGGATGACGATAGAAGTAAGTCCGCTACAATCTTCGAACGCATAATCGCCAATACTCGTCACGCCGGAGGGGATGACGATAGAAGTAAGTCCGCTACAACCATAGAACGCATATCTGCCGATACTCGTCACGCCGGAGGGAATGACGATAGAAGTAAGTCCGCTACAATCTCTGAACGCATTAGAGTCGATATTCGTCACGCTGTCGGGGATGACGATAGAAGTAAGTTCGCTACAACCGCTGAACGCAGAAAAGCCGATACTCGTCACGCTGTCGTCCGTAGGAATAATACTGCTCTTACAGCCTGCAATCAATGTTTTACTCTCTGTCTCTATAATGCAATTATTTTTTGAATGGTATCTTGTGTTGTCGTCTTCCACAGTTATGGAAGTAAGTCCGTTACAACCGCTGAACGCCCAAAAGCCGATACTCGTCACGCCGTCGGGTATGACGATAGAAGTAAGTCCGCTACATAAATAGAACGCATGTTCGCCGATACTCGTCACGCTGTCGGGGATAACGATAGAAGTAAGTCCGCTGCATTCATAGAACGCATAATCGCCGATACTCGTCACATTCTTCCCGATAGTAACGGAAGTAAGTCCGCTGCAATAGTAGAACGCATAAGAGCCGATATACGTCACGCTGTCGGGAATGACGACGGACGTTATTTTATCGTTATAAAAGAATGCATATTGATATATTCCGGTAATACCGCTCGGCAAAGCCAATGCCGTATCCTGTCCGGTATAACCGATCAAAATTCTTTCTTCTCCGTCGGTATAGATAATATATCCGTTTTCGTCGGTACTCAGTTTACTCGGCGCATTTTTATCCGTATAAATATCCTTTGCATAATAACCGACGTCTCCATAGTCCCAGCTTCCCTTTGTTATTTCCAAGGACGACAGATTATAGACTTCGACTAATTTATAACAATCGGCGAACGCAAAATAGCCGATGATACTCGTCACGCTGTCGGGAATGACGATAGAAGTAAGTCCTATGCATTCATAGAACACATAATCGCCGATACTCGTCACGCCGGAGGGGATGACGATAGAAGTAAGCATGAAGCAATCCGCAAACGCCCCTTCGCCGATACTTATCACGCTGTCGGGGATGACGATAGAAGTAAGTCCTGTGCATCCGTCGAACGCATAATCGCCGATACTCGTCACGCTGTCGGGGATGACGACAGAAGTAAGTCCGCTGCAATAGCAGAACGCATAAGCGCCGATACTCGTCACGCCGGAGGGGATAACGATAGAAGTAAGTCCTGTGCATTCGTAGAACGCATAATCGCCGATACTCGTCACGCTGTCGGAGATGACGATAGAAGTAAGTCTTGGGCATCCACTGAACGCCCATTCGCCGATACTCGTCACGCTGTCGGGGATGACGATAGAAGTAACTCCGCTACAAGAGAAAGCATAAGAGCCGATACTCGTCACGCTGTCGGGGATGACGATAGAAGTAAGTCCTTCGCATTCTCCGAACGCATAAGAGCCGATACTCGTCACGCCGGAGGGGATGACGATAGAAGTAAGTCCGCTACAACCGATGAACGCACCTACGCCGATACTCGTCACACTGCCGGGGATGACGATAGAAGTAAGTCCTGTGCATCCGTAGAACGCACCTAAGCCGATACTCGTCACGCTTCCGTCCGTAGGAATAATACTGCTCTTACAGCCTGTAATCAATGCTTTGCTCTCTGTCTCTATAATGCAATTATTTTTCGAATGGTATTTTGTATTTCCGTCTGCCACAGTAATGGAAGTAAGTTCTTCACAAAGTGCGAACGCACCTTCGCCGATACTCGTCACACTGCCGGGGATGACGATAGAAGTAAGTCCTATGCATGCGCCGAACGCACCTTCGCCGATACTCGTCACGCCGGAGGGGATGACGATAGAAGTAAGTCCGCTACAATCTTCGAACGCACTATATCCGATACTCGTCACGCCGGAGGGGATGACGATAGAAGTAAGTCCTTTGCATCCTCTGAACGCATAAGCACCGATACTCGTCACGCTGTCGGGGATAACGATAGAAGTAAGTCCGCTACATAAATAGAACGCAGAAACGCCGATACTCGTCACGCCGGAGGGGATGACGATAGAAGTAAGTCCTCTACAATAGGAGAACGCATAATCGCCGATTTCTTTGACAGGTTTTTCATTATAGGTGGACGGAATAACGATATCCGTATCGGTATAGGTGCCGATACCTGTCAAAATGTAGTAGGTTTCGTCGTCACTGAGCGTAAACGCAAGACCTTCGCTCGAAATCGGTTCTTTTCCTTTTTCGTATCCGCAGTCGGCACAAACATTATCGCTGAAATTATGATCGGTCGTCGCCTTTTCTATGTGTTCGCAGTTTTTACATTTTCTGTCGTGGCAAGTATAGTTGTCGGCGTAAATATGCGCGGCAAGTTCGCCGTATTCGAACGTTTCTTCGCCCGCTTTTCCGCAGGTAAGGCAGGACTTATAATAGACGGCTTTTTCGGTGCAGGTAGCCGCCGATTTCTGATATTCTTCACTCGCCGTTTCCATATTATATACGTGTGCAAGCAAAGGCAGCGTTTGCTCTTCTTCTTTTCCGCAATTGACGCATTTCTGAATGTACGCGCCTGCGACCGTACAGGTAGAATCGATCGTGCTTTCCAGATAATCGTGCAGTCCGCTTGCACAGCGGTCTTCGGCGGTCATCGTGACGGGTACGTACAAAGAAAAGTGGTTTGTTTCGAACGTCACACTGCCGTTTGCGTAGGTAGCCGCGATGATTTCGACTTCGGAGCCGTTCAGATACCACACGACAACGTCGTTCGGATCTTCGTTTGCTTCCAAAGTATACGGGATCGTAACGGTTACTTTTCCGTCAAACGTGACGGGTTCGTCACCGATAGAAAAGTCAAAAATCTGCGCCGAACCGATAACGGCTTGTTGCGCTTCGCTGAGGCTGCTTTTTGCTTCGAGCAGTTTCTCGTCCGACAAGATATTTGCCGATATGGAAACGTTTTCGTCCAATCCGTTAAGCGTATCCGCGTCAAACGTAAGGGTGGCATTCTTTAATTCGATGGCACCCGTCGAAAGTAAGTCCGTTTTACTGACGGTCGCTTGCACTTCCGTCTTCATATTCAGGACCGTTTTTATCTCGGTACAGTTGGCGCAACGGTATTCGATCGTGTTACCCGATTCGGTACCGCCGTCCCACGCGTGAGACGCTTTGGCACCGTATGTAAAGGTTTGCGTTCCGTTCGCGCCGCAGACCGAGCAAGAACAATAGTATGTCGCCGGGTTTGAACAAGTAGCGACATCTTTCAAATGCTCGTTTGCAACAACTTTGCCATAGGTATGAGACAAAGTTTCTCCGTATTCGAACATTTCGCTGCCTTTTGCACCGCATGTACATGATTTATAATACACTGCTTTTTCGGTACAGGTCGCCGCCGATTTCAGGTATTCTTCACTTGCCGTTTTCTGATTATACACGTGCTCGTGAAGAGGCTCTTTTTCGGGTGCTTCTTTTTCAGTCGACAAATTGAACATCGAAAGAACGTCGCACGCTGTCAATACGCATAAAATAAGCGTCAGCGCAAGAACGAAAATAAAATACTTCTTTTTCATTGTTTTTTCTCCTTTTTTTGATTTTCGGAACGTATTCCTGATATAAATTTATCATAGGCAATGCCTATATGTCAAACAATTTATAGGCAATCCCTATAAATTAAAAGAAAAAAAGGCAAAAAAATATGGTAGTTATCAGCGAAATTCACACACGGCTTGCCGAAGAAATCAAGAACAGCGGACTTACGCAAACGGAGATCGCGCGAAGACTCGGCGTAAAGCAACCGACGGTGGGACAGTACCTGTCGGGGCGCGCGATGCCGGCACTTGACACTTTTGCCAATCTTTGCATTGTACTCGATCTCGATCCATCGTACATACTCGGCACGGACAAGACGTGCTGAAAAAAATTTTTTGCGAATAAGGACGATTTTTCGTCGGGAAAGCAGATTTTGAGGTTTCTCGCTTGTAAAAAAAAAGAAATTGTGATACCATAGAGGTTAAAGAAAATCAAACGGGACGGAATCCCAAAGGAGATAACAATACTATGGCAAAAATCAAAGTTGGCGTCGTGGGATACGGCACAATCGGTCAAAGGCTTGCGGACGGCGTATATCTGCAAGGGGACATGGAACTGGTCGGCATCGTCGATCTTGCTCCCACGCTTGCTATCCGCGCTTTATTCGAAAAGGGCATGCCGTACGACCTGTACCTTGTAGACATCGAAAAGAAATGCGAATTCGACGCGCTCGGCATTCCGGTCAAGGGATCTTTTGAAGACCTGCTGAAAAAAGTGGACGTCGTGCTCGACTCTTCCCCTGCCGGCATCGGCGCGAAGAACAAAGAAATTTACGAAAAGTACGGCGTAAAGGCGATCTTTCAAGGCGGCGAAAAGAACAGCGTAGCGGACGTCTTTTTCCACGGCTATGCCAACTACGAAAAAGGTCTCGACAAGCAGTATCTGAAACTGACCAGTTGCAACACGACCGGGCTTATCCGCAGCGTAGACTGCCTCGATAAAAAATTCGGTATCGATCGGGTGGCGATCACGATTATCCGCCGCGTAGCCGATCCGGGCGACTATCACAGAGGGCTGACCAACGCGCTCCAAATCGACAAAGCGCCCTCGCATCAGGCGCTCGACCTTATGACGATCATGCCGCACGTCGAAGCGACGGGCATACTCGTACACACCCCGATCACGCACGGACACATCATCACCGTCGTCGCAACGGGCAAACAAAAGATAACCAAAGAGATGGCTTTGGAAGCCTTTCAAGCCCATCCGCGTATTCGCGTGGTCAGCATCGACGAAGGCTTCAAAGGCAACGCGTCCCTCTTCAAGTACGCCCGTGACCTCGGGAATCCGCGCGGAGACATGTACGAAATCGGGCTGTGGGAAGACAGCATCGTAGAGAGCGGCGACTCCATTATGTACGCTATCAACATTCCGCAAGAATCGGTCACGATTCCGGAAACGATCGACGGTATCCGCGCTTGCATGGGCTTGCAAAGAACGAGCGAAGAAGCGACCGCCAAAACGAACGAATACCTCGGTATCGGCAAATTCAAAAACATGTTCAAGAAATAAAAAATGGAACTGAAAATCAAAAACATAATCGGCGTCGACGTGGCGGACAAATTCGTTTTGTTCCGCCCCGACATCAATTCTCCCATCGACGCGTCAAAACGTATCGTCAGTGAAAACCGTCTGAAAAAGACCGTTCCCACCCTGCAATATCTGATCGAGAACGGCGCGAAAACGGCGATTATCGCCCACCAAGGCGACACGCTCGACTATCAGAATCTGATTCCGCTTGCCGAGCACGCGGAGATTTTGTCCCGTCTTGTCGGGCACGAAATCCGCTATATCGACGACGTATGCGGCGACGCGGCGATCGCGGCTGTCAAAAATCTGCACCAAGGCGAAACCGTCCTTCTGGGCAACCTGCGCTATCTGACCGAAGAGGTATCGACCTTTGAAAAAGACGTCAAACTGACGGCGGAACAAATGAAAGACACCTATCTCGTCCGCAGGCTCGCGCCCCTCTTCGACATTTATGTCAACGACGCTTTTTCCGCGGCGCACCGTAACTGTCCGAGCATGGCGGCGTTCCAAAAAATACTGCCGTCCTACGCCGGGCCGCTCTTTTTCCGCGAATACGAAGCGCTCCAAACGCTGATGACCGGCGCCGAACATCCTTGCACGTTCGTACTCGGCGGAGCCAAAATCTCCGACGCTTTCGGCATGATGAAACAGGTCCTCGAAAAAGGGACGGCGGACAAAATCGTCGCTTGCGGCGTGACGGGTATCGTCATGCAACTTGCACGCGGCATAAGCGTGGGAAAAACCTATGAAAAATGGCTTGCCGATCACGATTTGCTCGCCTTTGTCGAACCGGCGAAAGAACTGCTATCCCTCTACGGCGATAAGTTTGTCTTGCCGTGCGACCTTGCCTACGAAGAAAACGGCGTTCGCAAAGAAATCGCCGTCAAAGATTTGCCTCTTGACGACGCGTCTTTCCTCGACGTCGGACACGAATCGGCAAAACGCTTCGCCGAAGAAATCATGGCGGCAAAGACGGTCTTTGCCAACGGTCCTGCCGGCGTGTACGAAAACCCGATTTTTGCTTACGGCACCGAGACGATCTGGAAAGCCATCGAACAGACTTCCGCTTACACCGTCATCGGCGGCGGCGACACCGTCAGTGCGGCGCAAAAGTTTATCGACACGCAAAAAATAAGTTACGTCTGCACCGCAGGCGGCGCAATGGTGCGCTTTTTAAGCGGAAAAAAATTACCGCTGATCGCGGCGTTCGACTGAATTTATTGACAAAAAAAGAAAGACGTTCGGATTTGATCCGAGCGTCTTTTTTTTATAACGGTGAATTATACTTTCAAGTGCAACACATAAACAAAACAAGAGTTCATACAAAAACTGCTGTATAATGTAGTTACCACACAAACAAAAACAGGAGACAATGTATGAACTATACTCATCTTACCATAGAAGAACGGTGT
>JAZRZM010000027.1:0-16245 GCA_045601385.1 Clostridia bacterium
CTATCGCCGAATAGTTCGTCCCGTCCGTCGATATCTCCCACGCGTATGCGTACGTCGCCCCGCTCGCCGCATGCGTGGGTGCGGGCGACGATACCGTCACGTCGCCTGTGTTGTACGTCGGACTGTACGATCCTGCCTGACCGAACGATAAAGAGTCGCTGATCGTCCATATCGCGAGGATATAGACCGTCGCTCCTGCGTTTATGTTGATATTTTTGAAATAAACGCTCCCGGTAGAGCCGTTTACGCAAACCGTATCGTTGGAAGTAATCGCCGTGGACGGACTGCTCGTCGTACCCCATTTGGCAACGTTCGTGTAGAGTCCTTTCGTGATTTTCCAACCGGCAAAGGTAAAGCCCGTTTTGGTCGGAGCGGAAACGGCTTGCGCTACGTCGTACGTCCATGCCGTCGGCGCGTTCGTCCCTGCCGTACCGCCGCCGAAGTCATAACTGAAAGTATATGTGTTCGCCGTCCATTTTGCGTTCAGCGCGCCGCTTGCGATAATATCCCACGCTTTTGCCGAGGTCGCGCCGTCGTAGTATTTCGTCTGCCCGTAATAATAGCCGTCGAAAGTGTATCCCGTCCGTTGGGGCGCGGTGATAGACGGCATCGCCTGTCCGCCGACCGCCTCGACCGATGAAGTCCCCGCCGTCGTCGCGTTCGCGTTGTCCAAAGATACCGCCTGCGAATATCCGAGCGTGCCGCCGCCGTTGTGATAGACGAACACGTTATTCGCTTTGTCGTACAGGCAAACCGTTCCGCCACCGTCAACCGCCGGCAGATATTCGCGCACGATCTCGCTGCCTTCGGTAATAATCGCGCCGTACAGCCGCCCGGTAAAGTTGTTATCGGAAGAGAATTTTCCGTCGGAGTCGTAACCGCCGAGCCACATTGACAAGCGATTCAGGTTCAGAATGTCGGTCAGATTGCCGATCCCGTCGGTGCCGACGCGTGCCAAACGGTTGTTGTACAGGTTGGTATCCGTCGTGTATACCGTGTTGAGAGAAATGCTCTTTGACGTCGTAATAAACGTGTTATAACCGTATGCAAACTTGTTTGAAGTGTCGTAAGGGATGTAAAAACGGTTGTTGGTGCTGCGACGGGAACCGATGATATTGTCGTCCACCGTGCTTCCCACCGACGTGTACATAAACGTTGCTTGCGCGCCCGACGTTGCGGTCGGGGCATAACCGGTATTAAAATACTGCGCGTCCGTTATGATGACGCTGCGAAGAAACGTGATTTTTTGTACGGAAACCGTCACGGTCGGCATATTTTTCGCGTCGTTCAGATAGTAGTATCCGTCGCGCGCCGTCAGTGTTATTCCGTCCGCCTTAACGCTTGTTACGGCATACCCGTTTTCCGTGTCCGCCACCACGCGGAACCGCACGCCGCCCGGAGAACCGATCAAAACGTCGCCCGACAGCGGCTCTTTATTTTCGCCCAAAACGGTATAACCCGTCTGCGTCGTCGCAAACCGAACGCGCTTCTTCGGGAAAATCTTTACGTCTCCCGTCATGTAAGAAGCGGAAATCTGAATCGAACCGAATCGGTTGTTGTATTCGTAACCGCCCGTGAGGACGGAAGAGCCGACTTGCACGCAAACGTCGTCGGGGAAAGTCCCGCCGTCCTGTTTTATATACGAAATAAAAGTCTGCCCTTTTGTCGCACGCTCGCATTCGCCGTCGAATCGCACGCCGTTTATATGCTCTTCGACCGTGACCGTCGCCGTGTTATTAAAACGAGCTTCGTCCAGCATATAGTTATGCATGCGCTCTTCGTCGGACAAAACCCTGTTATAGACGCGAATGGCGTAGATATAACCGTAAAAACCGTCGAAATCGGTGTTGCCGTTCTCCAATCCCTCGCGTGCGCCGATCGTTTTGTACGCGTTTTTTCGTATGCCCCAATAGTCCGTACCCGAAGAAAACGAGAGATCGCGGTTCATATTGATGCGCACCGACATATCGTCGGCGTCTTTCTTTTTCAGGTTGTCGTACGTAATCGAATACGATCGCCATTCGTTGGGGACGTAGCCGCCGCTTATCGTTTTTTTCTTGAACGTCGCGCCGCTGTTTTTATCCGACGTAAGGATCAACGCTCCCGTCGTATAACCGAAGCCGATGCCCGACTCGAAGTCGCGGAAAAGTATCTGCGAAGACGTCTTTGAGTTTGCCCCGAGGTTTTTGAAAACGATTTCCAGCGTTCCGCGGTTGGATATCGGATCGGAATAATTGTCCGTAGAAGAATTGTTTGCGTACGAAGAAGAACCGTTGAAGTATATATTGTTGCCGTTTACCGTACACGAATGCGTCGTGTAGTCGAACCGACTGCCCGTGGAAGCGAGATTTTGCCACGACGTCGCGGATGCGTTATGCCCTTCGCGCGTGTTATACTCGCCGTCAAGCCACAGAGTAAGCCCGTCCGTGACATAATCGGGCAGGTTGTTCATAGCCGAAAAACGCTCGGTATCGAGCATGTGATTCATCGTCCGCTCGTAGTCGGTCAAAGCGCGGTTATAAACGCGGACGGCATACATGTAGCCGTTGAGCCAATAGGCATTGCCGCTTTCTTTGCCGCGACAGCCGAGATACATATACGTCGTGTTCTGCCTGTTCCATTGATCCTGCGTCGTCGACTTGCCGACCGACTCGTTGTTGACGTACATCGTATAGTCGCCCGCGCCCGTTCCGGTATACGTCAAACAGTACGTCGTGACGTTGCCGATAACCGCGGACGGACTGACGTTCGCGATATATTTCCCATTGGCGTCTTTTGCGCTGACAATCATACCTTTGCTCGTACTTCTGCCGAGACCGACGGTACTCTTGTTGTCCATATAGTAAATTTGATAATCGGTCGACGCAGCGAATTCCTGTACGACGATTTCGACGGTAACGACGTTTCCGTCGGCAAGAGACGGCGCCGTCCGATAGCCGTACGAACCGTTGTTTGCCGAACTGCCGACTTCGCCTTGAAAAACGTTTTGTCCGCCGCTGCCGCCGAAGCGGTAGCCTCTGTCCGTCACTTGGCAGTTGACCATGGTAAAGTCGTAGCCGTTACCCGACAGGTCTTCCCACTTGTTCGTCGAACTTTCCGAGTGTCCGCTCCGCGTGTTGTTCACGCCGTCAAGCCACAGTTTCAGCCCGTTTTTGGCATAGCCTGCCGTGTCTTCCTCCTGTTTGAAAAAGCGTTCTTGGTCGCGACGGTAGTTTATTTCCCGTTCGGCTTTGGTCAAAGAACGGTTATAAACGCGCACGGCAAAAATCTTGCCCATAAAAGCGTAGTTTGCCGCGTCGGCTTTTTTCAAACGCGTCCCGATTATTTTTCCGGTGGACATATTGGACGAATTATAGTTGTCGCTGCTGTCGATAAGGGGGATCGTTTCTCCGTTGCAATCCACGACGAAGTAGTCGTCTTTCCCGTTGGAAACGTCGGTATAAGAAATCGAAACCGTTTGCAACAAGTTCGGCGTCATCGGTGCCGTTTGTATCATTCTTTTGCCGTAATCAACCGAAAAAACGCCCGTGCAGGTATTCAGGTTCACACCGTAGGCTATTTTTGTGGCTACGTCGCTGAAAAAGATCGTCCGCTCCCCGTACAGCATGTCGCTGACGTAGGTTATTTCCAGCGTCACCGCGTTTCCGCTCGCAAGAGAGGAAGTGTCCGAACACTCGGCATAACTCGGCTTGGAGTCCGTCCTGCCGTTAAAGTACACGCCGTCCGACAGGACCGAACACTCGCTCATCACGAAGTCGTAGTTTGTACCGCTGCCGCTGACGTCTTCCCACGTCGTCGTGGCGTCGTTATGCCCGGCGCGCGTATTGTCGATACCATCCAGTTGCAGGATGAGGCCGTCTTTGACGTAGCCTTGCGAAGTGCGCTCTTCGTTCGAAAAACGCCGTATATCCAATTCGTAATTGTGCCTTTGTTCGGTTTCGGTCAAGGCGCGATCGTATACGCGGATCGCATATATCATGCCTTTGAAATAGTATGCGCTGTACGTCATACCGTGAATCGGCGGACGTCCGCCGATCGTCTTGTCCGTATACGTGCCGTGCGTTGCCGACCAGTTATTCAGGTCGGACGACTGCGCCAGTATTTTGCCGTCGGACATCGCCCGAAAACCGTTGCTCTTCGTATAGTCGCTGTACGAGAAAGAATAACTCATCAGTTTGTTATTACAGCTGACTTCACGGTCGATCGCGATATATTTTTTGTAGTCGTCGGTGGAAGAGTGAATAATACCCCTGTTGCCGTCGCCGGTACCGATCCCCATATAAGAGTTGGCGTCTATGTAAACGATGGTATTGGTGTTTGTGGTCGCTTCGGGCTTGTAGACGACTTCCACCGTTATCTGACGGTCGGAGTTTGCCATGTTGACGGCGTTTGCACTGCACACGGCGTAATCGCCCGAGCCGTCGAAATAAAAGCCGTTCCCTCTGACCGCCGCGTTTCCCTGCATGGAAAAATCGTTTCCGTAGCCCGAGATGTCCTGCCATACCGTCGTCGTGGCGCTGTGCCCCGAACGGGTGTTCTTGACGCCGTCCAGTTGCATGACAAGTCCATCGCTTACGTATTCGTTTACGTCGTTTGTGTCGCTGTATCGGCTTAAATCGATCTCATAATTATGTTTTCTTTCCCCGTCGGTCAAAGCGCGGTTGTAGATGCGGATGGAGTAAATATCGCCGCTAAACCAATATTGGTTGCCGCTTTCGCCCTCTCCGCGCCTGCCTATCCACATCCTCGTCGTGTTCGTTCTGTTCCACTGGTTGGTGCCGCTCGTGTCGATACCGAGTTTTTCCCCGTTGTATGCCGTGACGAAGTCGCCTTTCCCCGAACCGGTGAAAGAACACGACAGGCTTGCAAAAGAGTTTTTCGTATAGGGCGAACCGTTGCTTTGATATTTGCCCGAGTTTTCGTGCGCGCTGATGATATACGTGGACGCCGTCCTGCCCATGGCGATCGTCGAGACGTTATCCATAAAATAAATCTGCGACGAACTGCTTTCCGCTCTCGGCACCAAAGTAATCTCCAACGTGATTTGCGAACCGTTAGAAAGGTTCGGCGCGCTTTCCAATAAACCGTAAGAACTGCTCCCGTTAAAAGTAACTTTGTCTTCCGCTATCGTGCAGTTACTCAATGAAAAATCGTAATTCGTGCCGCCGCTGAGGTCTTCCCATTTTGTCGCGGACGCGTTGTGTCCCGAACGCGTATTGTATTCTCCGTCCAAAAAAAGAACCAAACCGTCCGTAATGTACCCTAAATCGTTCGCTTTTCCCGCTTCCGCCGTAAACCCGACCTCCGTCGCGCAAAAACCGATTATTAAGGCAAAAATCAGCACTGTGAAAACAACAAAAAACGCCGAATTTTTTTTCTTCGTCATAGTTTACCTCGTTTATTTGGTTTGCGCGCTCACGCGCGTGACAACATTTTTCATTTTATCGCTTTCGTGTGAAAAGTTTAATTTCCCACTATTTTTATTCTATAAATAAATTTTACAAGAAAAAAAAGTAAAATAGCGATTTAAGTATGAAAAGACTTAAATGCAGTACAAACTTTTGCACATTTTTTCTCGTCAATCCGACCGAAGCGGAGCGGGTATGAATTTACAGCATAAAGCAAACTTCTTTCTTGTTAAAACCCCCCCATTTTGTCGCACACTCCTCGGAGGCTTCCCGAAAAAAGCGCTATGGATAATACATAGAGCGGCAGGAGTTGCGTTGACACAAAAAATGGTTCGTGATAAAATAAAGTAAGAAAAAACGTTTTTGTTTTTCAAAGCGGGAGGGGAAATATATGAGTCTTGTGGAAGTAAAAAACGTAACGAAAATCTACAAAGGGCGCGGCGGCAAAACCGTCACCGCGGTGGATGACCTGTCCTTTCTTGTCGAAGAGGGCGAGATCGTCGGCTTCATCGGTCCGAACGGCGCAGGCAAATCGACGATGATAAAAATCATAACCGGACTTGCGCAAGCGACGAAAGGGACGGTTCTGATAGACGGCGTCGACGTCGGGAAGGACCGTATTCACGCGCTGGCGCACGTCGGGACGATCGTGGAAAATCCCGATATGTACCTCGACTGGACGGCGGAAGAAAACCTGCGCTACTTTTACGACTTGTCTTGCGACAAAAACACGAAAGCCGAGCGCGACGTGCGGATCGATCAGACGCTGAAACTCGTGGGTTTGTCCGAGCGCAAAAAGAGCAAAGTCAGGACCTTCTCTCTCGGTATGAAACAGCGGCTTGGGATCGCACAAGCGCTACTTTCGAACCCCATACTGCTTGTTTTGGACGAACCGACTAACGGGCTCGATCCCGAAGGAATCAAAGAAATCCGCGAAATACTCATCCACCTTGCTTCCACCTACAAAATGGGCGTCATCGTCAGCAGCCACATGCTTGCCGAGTTGCAACAGGTCTGTTCGCGCTTTATCATCATCAATAAAGGGAAAAAGACGGCGGAAGTAACCGCGGAAGAACTTACGCGCGGAGCAAACGTCTTTATACTGACGACGGACGACGTCGCCGGCGCAAAAGACGTGCTGAAAGAGAAATTCGGAATCACGGGCGAAGTTGTCGCGCAAGGCAAAGTTGAGTTTGCCGGAACGGTCTCTTCGGGCGAAATTGCGAAAGAAATGATTCTGGCGGGCATAAACGTGCTCGGACTTGCCCCGAAAGAAGGGCGGCTCGAAGACGTCTTTATGCAGATCACGCGCGTCGGCGACAAGGAGGGGATGTAAAATGTTCGGGAAAATGTACCTTGGCGAACTCAAAAAAATATGCCGTCCGAAGTCGATGATCGCGCTTACGGTCGTGCTGGCGATGCTTTTACTTCTGTACGCCGTTTTGTGCAACTTTATTGTTCAAATCGACATGGCTTTCGAGTCGCTCGCAAACAGCGAAAGAATCGAAATCGACTTTGACGAATTGGCGTATCCCACCGGCTTTTCCAAAGAGGAAATCGAGGAGCAAATCGGAATGCTCGAAAACATGAAAGCGGATGCCGAAGACGCGATCGCGACCGAAAAAGACGGCTATTACTACACGTCGCAACTCTACGATATCAAGGCGGAACTTGCCGCGTATCGGTATATTCGGGATAACAAACTATACGATCAGGAAGTCTATTTCCTCGGTTATAACGATTATTTGTGTTTCGATAAGAGCGAAGGGTTTACGAAAAGTTATTTGTCCCTTATCACCACGATATTGACGATATACGGACTCGTGGTCGGAGCGGGGCTGCTTTCGGACGAATACAAAAACGGCACGATCAAACTGATTATGTCGCGCCCCGTATCAAAGAGCGGACTTGTTTCGGCAAAACTTGCCGCGGCGTTGACGGTATCGATCGGCTTTTTGTCGGTGTTCACGCTGCTTGCGTTCGGCTATTCCGCTATCGCGTTCGGGACGGGCAGCAGCGAGATTTATTTGGTTTTTAACGCGAATAAGGTACTGCGCTCAACGACGTCGGCGGTTCTTTTCGCGGAATATTTTGTTGACGTGATCAATATCTGCGCCTACACGATTCTGGCATATTTTGTCGGGACTTTGCTGCGGAAAAAGACGCCCGCCATTCTGATTACGCTCTTTGTCTACATCGGACTTTTATCTTCGCTGCTCAGTCTGACTCCGGCAGGCGTCGCGTGCTTTTCGCTGAACACGAACCCGCTCGTCTATTTTTCCGTCGGTGCCAACGTGCCCGCCTACGGAAACTTTTTCTTGTCCGTCGGGGTGTTTGTCGCGTACCTGATCGTCTTTGTCGCGGGGCTTTACGTTTCGTTTAACAAACGCGATATAATATAATGTTGACAACCGCCGCTTCAAAGAGTAAAATCAAGATATGAATCGTAAAGGAAAAACGCTTCTTTGGATAACCGTTCTTATCGCCGTGCTTTTTGTCATGGCGTTTTCCTTTGCGTGCGAAACGGGACTGATCGAACATAATTGCAGCGGCGACGACTGTCTGTTTTGTCTCGCTTTGTCCGTCGCAAGCAAACTGTTCAGGTTCTTTTTTGCGATCGTCTTGTTTGCCTTTTCCGCACGGAACAAAACGGTTAAGTGCCGTTGCGACGACTTTTTCAAAACGGTTCGGCAAAGCGTAACTCTTTTTTCGTTACGCGTAGAACTGCTTTCCTGACAAAATACCCATATTATTTTTCGGACATATACCGCTTTCCGCTCGGAAAGCGGCTTTCGCTATTAGTTTTTGGGGTATTATATCATGAAAAAAACTTTTGTTATTATTATTACTTTATTATTGACGGTATCGGCGGCATTCGTTTGTTTGACCGCTTGTGAAAACGACGGCGACGACGGGAAAATCAAAGTGGTATGCACCGTTTTTCCCACGTTTGACTGGACGCGTGAAATCGTCGGAGAAAACGGCGATATATCGATAGATTATCTTCTGGACAGCGGACTTGACATGCATTCTTACGACCCGACGGTATCGGACATTTCGGCGATAACGAAGTGCGACCTGTTTATTTATATCGGCGGCGAATCGGAAGAATGGGCGGAAAAACTGCTTTCTTCCCATCCGAACAAAAACCGCACCGAAATAAAACTGCTTGACGTCCTCGGGACAAAGGCACTGCTTGAAGAAACAACCGACAGCATGGAAGACGACGGCGAAGAAGAACCGGAAACGGACGAACACGTCTGGCTTTCGGTACGGAACGCGCAACTTTTTTGCGCTTGCATTTGCGAAAAACTGTGCGCGCTCGACGACGGCAACGCGGCGGCTTATCGGGAAAACGTAAAAAAATACAATGAGAATCTGTCGGCTTTGGACAAGGACTTTTTATCCTTTTTGACCGACAGGTCGGATAAAAAGCCCTTGCTTTTTGCCGACAGATTCCCCTTTCTTTATTTGATGAAAGACTATAATCTGACCTACGACGCCGCGTTTGCCGGTTGTTCCTCGTCGAGCGAAATCACGCCGAAAACAATGGTTTCGCTGGCAAAGACCGTCGATAAAAACGATTTATCTTATGTGTTTATTCTCGACGGCTCCAAAGAAAACAACGCGAAAGACGTCATCGCTCGTACGGAAAAGAAAAATCAGAAGATTCTCGTTATTGATTCTCTTCAAACCGTCTCGTCCACAAACGCGTCTTCGTCGTCCTATTATGAGGCGATGAAAAATAATTTTGACAAACTGAAAACGGCATTATCGTGAAGGAGAAAAGAAATGGCACAACTGACTTGTATGAACGTTTCGCTCGGCTATGATGGAAAAATCATTGCGAAAGACATATCGTTTTCCGTTTCGCAGGGGGATTATTTATGTATCGTCGGCGAAAACGGAGCGGGAAAAAGCACACTTATGAAGACGATACTCGGACTTCGTCCGCCGCAGAAAGGCAAAATCACAATCGACGAAAGTCTGCATAACGCGGTAGGATACCTGCCGCAGCAGACGGCGCAAAAGGATTTTCCCGCGTCGGTAAAAGAAGTCGTTTTGTCGGGATTTCAGAACCGAAAAAAGTTTCATCCTTTTTACACCGGAACCGAAAAGAAACGCGCGAGAGAGAACCTGAAAAAAATGGGTGCGGATGACCTTATCCGTAAGTCGTTCGGCGAACTTTCCGGAGGACAAAAACAGCGCGTGCTTTTGGCAAGGTCTCTGTGCGCAACCGAAAAAATGCTTCTTTTGGACGAGCCTGTTTCCGGACTCGATCCGGTAGCCACGCAAGAGATGTACGACCTTATCGAAAGGATAAATAAGGAAGAGGGCGTGACGGTTCTGATGATATCGCACGACGTGGAAGCGGCGCTCCGATACGCCACGCACGTTTTGTACCTCGGGAAAACCGTTTTTTTCGGAACGAAAGACGAATATGAAAAGGAGCAAACGAAATGAGTTTTTTGGACTTTTTTGAATTTTTACAGGCGGACAAAGCGATGCAATACGCGTTGGTTATTACGCCGCTCGTTGCCCTTTGCTCCTCTCTTTTGGGCGTAACTTTGGTGGTAAAGCGTTTTTCTTTGATCGGCGACGGCTTGTCGCACGTCGCTTTCGGCGCAATGGCGATAGCGACCGTCTGTTCGATAACCGACGAGATGCTTTTCGTCCTGCCGGTTACCGTTCTTTGCGCCGTGCTTCTTTTGCGCGTCGGCGATCGTGCAAAAATGAAAGGGGACGCCTCGATTGCCCTTATATCCGTCAGTGCGCTGGCTATCGGATATTTTGTTGTATACAAATTTCCGCCGAACGCCAATTTTACGACCGACGTGTGCGGCACGCTCTTCGGTTCAACTTCGATTTATTCCCTCGGAAAACGCGACCTTTGGACGATTATTGCCCTCTCGGTCGTGGTCGTCGGCTTATTCGTGCTGTTTTACAATAAAATCTTTGCCGTCACTTTCGACGAGGATTTCGCCCGCGCGACGGGCGTCAAAGCCGGGTTTTATAACCTGCTTATCGCCGTCATCATCGCCGTTGTCATCGTGCTGGCAATGAAACTCGTCGGTTCTCTGCTCGTCTCCGCGCTGATCGTTTTTCCCGCGCTCTCGGCGATGCGCGTCTTCAAGACCTTCCTGTCCGTTACGGTTTGTTCGGTCGTCCTTTCACTACTTTGTTCGATGGCGGGCTTTTTCCTTGCGCCCGTTCTCGATACGCCCCTCGGTCCTACGATCGTTATCGTCGATATTATTACGTTCATACTGTTTTATCTGGCAGGTTATATTAAAAAAGGAGTCGCAAAAAAATGAAAAAAGTCCTTACCGCGTTGCTTGCGCTTTGTATGCTGTTTTCGGTCACTCTCTGCCTTTGCGCCTGTGACGACGAAGAAGACGTTCAGGATGCCAAAACGACAAAAACGGCAACCGAAAAGAAAATCGATCTTGATTGCACCAAACTTTCTTCCGCCCTCGCGTATAACAAGGTTTATCAAATCATGTGCGATCCGCAGGAATATGCCGGTCAGCGCGTCAAAATCAAAGGAACGTTCAGTAAAGGCGTCATCAGCGGCGGCGGCAACGAACACTATTTTATTGACGTATACGACAACACGGCATGCTGTTCGGCTTGGCTCGTCTTTATTTGGAGCGGTCACGTTTATCCCGACGAATTTCCGGCAAGCGGAGGAGATGTCACCGTGACGGGGAAGATCACCACCTTTACCGAGGGCGGCAACGTCATCGGGCAGATAAAAGCCGAGCAAGTAACTTTTTAATCGCGTTTTTGATGTGATTTTGCGCGAAGAGCGTCTTGCAAAACGGCGGTAAGCGGCACGCCGAGGATAAGTCCCCAAAAGCCGAATAAGCCGCCCCAGACGAGGACGGAAACGGTGATCCAAAAACTGCCGAGCCCGACGTATTTGCCGACGATGACGGGATAAGTGGTAAACGATTCGACCTGTTGCAAGACAAAATCGGCGACGACGAAAATAAACGCCTTAACGGGATCGACGGCAAAGATAAGCACGAAACAGACGGCTCCGCCGACGTACGCGCCGACGATGGGAATCAGGTTGACAAAGCCGATGACAAGTCCGACAAGCGCAGGATACGGAATTTTTAGAAGAAGCATAACAAGGTACGTTACGATTCCCAAAATAAATGCTTCGGTTACCTGACCGCCGAGATATTTGGAAAATTTTGAGAAAGTGCTACGGATGAACCCGAACACCTTTTTTGTTTTTTCTTCGCTCATAAGAAGAGCGAGCGTTTTGCCAAACTGCCTTTTAATCGAGTCTCTCCCGACCAAAAGAAGCACGGCGATGAACGCGCCGAAAACGACGTTATATACGCCCGTAAAGAAATCTTTGCAGACCGATATAATTTTCGGCAGATAGTCGCTTATTTTGACGGCGACGCGGTCGTACAGTTTTTTGCCGTTTTCCACCAAAAAGCCCATAAATTCGTTTTTGCCGGCAAGGTTGTTCCAGGCGTTCTCGCTTGAAAGCATGGACGCGATTTCGCGCACGCTACGGACGCTTTGGGGTAAGACAAGCACGGCGATCAACGCGATCGCCAAAGCGAGGGCGGTAAAAGTCAGAAAGAGAGACAAAAAGCGTTTTATTTTATATTTTTTTATTTTCCGAAAAACTTTTTTTTCAAAAAAATCATACGGCACCGAAAGAATCATGGCTATCACCACGCCGACAAAAACAGGTTTCGCCACCGTCAGAATTTTGGTAAAGAGGGCGGACGCCACCGAAAAATCGAAGATAACAAAGAGCAGCAGTCCCACGATAAGCAAAATCGGCAGCGCGTCTTTCAGCGTTTTTTTCATAATCTTAGTATACGACAAAATTTGTCGGTAATTCTTGTTTTAGGATAGCAAATTCGGGTTAAAATTCATAAGGAAAGAAAAAACGGGGGGAAAACGATATGCGCACCGACACACATTTTTGCACGGGGGAAGGCTCGCAAGGGTTCCGCCGCCTTTTGCCCGGTTATTTCCCGGGCGGGAAATTGACCGTTATTTGCGAAAACCGCGAAAAAGGAGCAGAATTGATTTCCGCTTTGCCGAACAACTATCGGGCGAACCTGTTGACCGTAGGGGAAGCCGCCGTCGCGACAAAATGCGAAGAAATACGCTTTGTCATAGGTATGGGCGGAACGAAGGTCATTCGAGCGGTCGAACGCTACTTTGACGGTGTAAAATTCTGTTTTTTCGCCGAAAAAATCGACTATCGTTATCTTTTACGCCGTGGCAAAGATAATCTTTTGCCCGAATTCGTCTATCTTGACGTACAAAAGAATCCCCCCCTTTCGGCAAAAATGGCTTACGACGCTTACGCAAGCCTGCTTGCTTTATGGGCAGAAGCGAAAGTCGCCCTCTTTTCCGAAAGTTATTTGCCGTTTGTCGATAAGGGTTTGACCGCCGTTTGCGTTTCCGCCGAAAAAGTGCTGGACGGACAGTGCGATCGCGACGAATTTTTGCGCGAAAGCCTTCGCCTTATCGAAAGTTTTTGTAAAAGGTTACTTGATCGTTACGCCCCTTTTTTTACCGCCGGGGTAGCGGAAAAACTCTCCGACGACGGCTTTTCGCAGGCGGTCGCGGCTTTTTTCGGATTACGACTGCTCGCAAACTTTACAAAATTCCCGATTCGTGATATTCTTATACCGTCGACGGACGCGAAAACGGACGGTTTTTCGTACGACGAAAAAGTTTTGCCCGAGCATGAAAAACTGCGACTGTACGCACGCAAACTGCGCGCTATGGACAAAAAAACGGTTCCGCCTTGCGAAAAAATCCTGCTTGCGTTCGACGAAGGAGCGGCGGACGTTCCGCCGTTTGCCACGATGAAAGAAAAAGGAATTTTGGAAGGATTGTTGTATGAAGGATTTACACGAGATTGAAGTTTTTTTATTTGACCTGGACGGTACGCTCAATATGGGCGAACAGCCGATAAGCGGCGCAATGGAGACGCTGCGCATTCTCAACGCCCGCGGCAAAAAGGTTTATTTTGTCACGAACAACAGTTCAAAAGCGCGCGTCGATTATCAGAAAAAAATAACGCGCCTCGGTTACGACGCCGAACTCGGTCAGATCATTACGTCCGGTATGGCGTGCGCGTCTTACCTGAACAAAAACTTTTCGGGTAAAAAAGTATATGTGTTGGGTACCCAAACGCTCAAAAACGAGTTTCTCTCTTATCAAATTGACCTGACCGAAGACGAACTGAATGCGGACGTGATGGTCCTTGCGTTCGATACCGAACTTACATACGAAAAACTGTGGCGCGCGACCAATATCGTCGCCAAAGGCAAACCCTATATTGCGACGCACCCTGATTTTGTCTGCCCGTCCGACCGCGGCAATATGCCCGACGCAGGCGCCTATATCGCGCTCGTGGAAAAGGTGACGGGACGACTCCCCGACGTCGTCATCGGCAAACCCAACGCGCCCATGGCGGAGTTTACTTCCGACTTTTGCAAGACGCCGTACGAAAAAATGGCGTTCGTCGGCGACCGCCTCTACACCGATATAAAATTCGCCGTCAATAACGGCATGACGGGCGTCCTCGTCATGACGGGCGAAACGACCTACGACATGTTAAAGACGTCCGACGTCAAACCCGATTTTGTATTGGAGAGCGTAAACGAGTTGAGAAAGTAAGTTATTTTATAAAAAATATTTTGAAAAAGGCGGATAAACTCCGTCTTTTTTTAATATAAATTTAATGCAAGCCGAATAAAATGTATTTTGATTTGCAAAGCATATATAAATGTGCTATACTGTAAAAAAGAAAACAATAAGGAGAAATGCGAAAAATGAAAAAAGTAAACGCTTTTTTTAAGTTTTATTGCAGAGCCTATCAGGCGGCTATGCGCGTCGGGCTCAAATTCATTACGTTCCGTGAACCGCAAACCCTGAACAGCATGGCGGAACTTGCCGATACCGTAAAGAAAGAAGGCTTGACCTCGGTTCTTATCGTCACTGATGACGTGTTACATAACAAACTTATGATGCTCGAAGGTCTGAAAGAAGATCTGGCAAGCAAACAGATCAACTTCGTCGTCTATGACAAAGTCGTTCCCAACCCGACCACCGTTAACGTCGCCGAAGGGTATGCGCTTTACGGCGAAAACAACTGCCAAGGCATCATCGCCGTCGGCGGCGGTTCGGCAATGGACTGCGCCAAGGGCATCGGCTGCCGCGTGGCAAGCCCGAACAAAACCATTCCGCAACTGCAAGGCTATCTGAAACTCACCTTGCAATTCGGGAAAAAACTCCCGCCCCTCTTCGCCGTACCGACGACGGCGGGCACGGGAAGTGAAACGACGGTCGCCGCCGTTATCACCGATCCGGAAACGCACATGAAAGCGTCTATCAACGATCCGAAACTGATTCCGCTGTATGCCGTCCTCGATCCCTCTTTGACAGTCAAACTGCCTAAACACATCACTTCAACCACGGGTATGGACGCCCTCACTCATGCGGTCGAAGCGTACGTCGGTCACAGCAATACCGACAACACGCGCGACAAAGCCGTCAAATGCACGAAACTCGTTTTTGAAAACCTCGAAAAGGTTTATGAAGACGGCGAAAATATCAAACTGCGTAAAAATATGCAATACGCCGCTTACTTCGGCGGCATCGCCTTTACCCGCGCTTATGTCGGAAACGTGCATGCCCTCGCCCACAAACTCGGCGGACTGTACAATACGCCCCACGGGCTTGCCAATGCCGTTATCCTGCCTTACGTTCTTGACTATTATGGTAAAACCGCCGAAGAATCGCTGGCAGAACTCGCAAACGCCGTCGGCATCAAAGGCGTGGATAACGCCGCCAAAGCGCGCCTCTTCATCGCGGCTATCCGTGAGATGAATAAGAATATGAATATCCCGGAAACGCTCGACTGCATCAAGGAAGAGGATCTCGACACCCTCGCGACCAACGCGTTCAACGAAGCGAACCCGGCATATCCCGTACCCAAGATTATGAGTATCGAAGATATGAAAGAAATCTACCGCAAGGTAGGCGGACTGAAATAATAAGTCCCGCTTCAAACACTTGACTTAAAAGACGTCCGACCTTTGGACGTCTTTTTTGTCGTTATTCCATTAAAGCATACCGCCTTGTATGCGATAAAAGCACTATTTTGTATCTTGAGCAACATATGTTGCTATTTTTGTCAAAAAATATCCCTTTTGACGAATCGGATTTCGCTCCCGCGCAAGACAAACAACCAAAAATGCGCTATAAATCGCGCTATCCGTATCTTCTGCAACATAAACCGCATTATTTACATATAAACAAATCACTGCCGTCCTTTTTCTCAAAAAAGTGCTTGACGTTTCGCACAGAACACTTGCAAAGCCGACATAAGTGTGATAGAATATAAAAAGGTGTGGGGGCTTAGCTCAGCTGGTTAGAGCGCACGCTTCACATGCGTGAGGTCGCGGGTTCGAGCCCCTCAGTCCCCACCATATAGCAAAAGGACAGCCACTTGACTGTCCTTTTTTATATACATAGGTTTTTGTGGGGCTCGAACGGGCGGATAGGGAGCAAACAACATATATGTGGATTATTGCTCCCGTAGTTGACGACGCAGTGCGTCGTCATACCGCCCCGGCCTGTCGCAAAGCCAAAGGCTTTGGTGCGAGGGAGTCCCTCAGTCCCCACCATAAAACATAATGCGGCGGAACTACGAAATCGTATGTTTATGCTGATCCCACCTACCATGATAGGCTTACGACGTATAACGGTCAGAACATATCGTACGATGCGTTGGGCAATCCGACAAACTATTTTGGGAAGACTCTTACTTGGCAAGGAA
>JAZRZM010000028.1:0-4997 GCA_045601385.1 Clostridia bacterium
TGCTTTATGCTACGGATAAATATACCGCTTGGCACAGTTTTATCGCGTGGAAAACCCTCTCCCTCGCTCCGCTCCGGACGCTCTCCCTTTTGACAAAGGGCGCAAATTTATCCCCAAAAAACGCAAGCCGTTTTTCGGGGAGCCCCATGGCACTTACGCTTTAAGTGCGGTCGTCATCCCGAGCGCAGTCGAGAGATCCCCCGTACTTTATGGGATTCCTCCGCTTCACAGCCTATCGGCTGTTTCGGTCGGAATGACAAGCCTGAGGCTTGGCGCGTATGTCGGGAAAGCGCATTACCGTTATAACAACTCTCTTCGACGTATGTTCGTCATCCCGAGCGTAGCCGAGGGATCCCCCGTACTTTATGGGATTCCTCCGCTTCACAGCCTATCGGCTGTTTCGGTCGGAATGACGGAACGGAGAAAAAGGGATTCTTCCGTTTGCCCCAAAAAACGCAAGCCGTTTTTCGGGGAGCAGATTTTACTTTGTGCATTTATGTGGACAAAAGAAAAAAACAAACGCCACACATTGAGTGTGGCGTCCGTTCAGGTATTATGGTTGTTTGCGAAAGAAATTAGTCTTTTTTAGCGAGATTCTTATATCTTTCGCGGCGTTCGGCGGCTTGCGCTTCGTTGACGTCGAAGAGTTGATCGGCTTTGTCGGGGAACATCTTTTGCAGGCTTGCGTAGCGGGTTTCCGAAAGCAGGAAGGCTTTGTAGTCTTCGGTCGGTTCTTTGCTGTCAAGCGAGAAGGGATTTTCGCCCTTATCGGCGAGATCGGGGTTGAAGCGGTACAGCGACCAGTATCCGCAGTCGACGGCTTTCTTCATTTCGGCGATAGAATTGCTCATGTTGATACCGTGGTTGATACAAGGCGCGTAGCAGATGATGATGGACGGACCGTGGTACGCTTCGGCTTCGCGGAGGGCTTTGACGGCTTGTGCCATGTTGGCGCCGAGGCTGATTTGCGCGACGTAAACGTAGCCGTAACTCATAGCCATCATGCCGAGGTCTTTTTTCTTGGTCTTCTTACCGCTGGCGGCGAACTTCGCGATCGAGCCTGTCGGCGTGGATTTGCTGGCTTGCCCACCGGTGTTGGAGTAGACTTCGGTGTCGAGGACGAGGATATTGACGTCTTCGTTCATGGCGAGGACGTGATCTACGCCGCCGTAGCCGATGTCGTATGCCCAGCCGTCACCGCCGAAGATCCACATCGACTTTTTGACGAGGCAGTCTTTTTCGGCGAGGATTTCTTTGCAGAGGGCGGTGCATTCGCAGGAAGAGCAGTCTTCTTTGCAAGCGCACTTTTCGACGCAGGCGATCAGTTTTTCTGCGGCGGCTTTGCTGCCTTCGGCGTCGTCCATGTTATCAACCCAGTCTTGCAGGATCTGTGCGCATTCGGCGCAGTCTTTTTCCCAAAGGGCTTTGAGGGCGAGTACGTTTTCTTTCAGCTTGGCGCGACGTTGCGTCACGGCGAGGTTCATACCGTAGCCGAATTCGGCGTTGTCTTCAAACAGGCTGTTTGCCCAAGCCGGTCCGTGTCCCTTGTCGTTGACGGTGTACGGACAGGTCGGAGAACTGCCGCCGTAAATGGAGGAGCAACCGGTCGCGTTGGCGATAATCATGCGGTCGCCGAACAGTTGCGTGACGAGTTTGACGTAAGGCGTTTCGCCGCAACCGGCGCATGCGCCCGAGAATTCGAACAAAGGCTTGTTGAATTGGCTACCCTTCGGGTTGTCGTCTTTGTAGACTTTATCGTTTTCGGGGAGCGCTTCGGCATAGTCCCAGTTTGCCGCGTCGTTTGCGACGCCTTCCGCGATGGGTACCATTTTGAGGGCTTTTTCTTTGGCCGGGCAGACGTTGGCGCAGGAGCCGCAACCGGTACAGTCGTAGGGGCTGACCTGGATTCTGTACATATAGCCTTTGTAACCGTTGGCGGCTTTGACCTTGAAGGTCTCGGGTGCGCCGACGAGTTGTTCTTCCGTCTTCAAAACGGGACGAATCGACGCGTGCGGGCAGACAAGGGAGCATTGGTTACATTGGATACACTTGTCGATATCCCAGGACGGAACCATAACGGCGGTTCCGCGTTTTTCATACTTGGTCGTGCCGACCGGTACGACGCCGTCGGGCGTGAACGCGCTGACGGGGAGTTTGTCGCCTTTTTGCGTCAGAATGGGGTTGATGTTATTCTTGAAGAATTCGTCTCCGCGGACAGCCGTCATCGGCGCGCCTTCGGTCGTCGTAGCCCAACTTTCGGGGTATTTGACTTCTTTCAGGTTGGCGATGGCACCGTCAACGGCGGCATAGTTCATATTGACAACGGCGTCGCCTTTCTTGCCGTACGTCTTCTTGATAGCCGCTTTCATATAGGTCTCTGCGTCGGCGTAGGGAATAACTTCGGTCAGTTTGAAGAACGCCGCTTGCATAACGGTGTTGACGCCCTTCTTCGCTCCGATAGAAGCGATGACCTTGTTACCGTCGAGCGTATAGAACTTGACGTGTTTTTTCGCGATGGCGTTCTTGACCGAAGCGGGCAGTTGTTTGTCCATTTCTTCGGGTTCCCAAATGCTGTTGAGAAGGAAAGTGCCGCCTTCTTTGATGTCGCTGAGCATGTCGTAGCGGAAGAGATAACTCGGGCAGTGGCAAGCGACGAAGTCCGCGCTGTCGATAAGGTACGAACTCTTAATGGGCGTGTCGCCGAAACGTAAGTGAGAAATGGTGATACCGCCGCTCTTCTTGCTGTCGTAGTGGAAGTAGCCCTGCGCGTATTTTTCGGTGTGGTCGCCGATGATCTTGATGCTGTTCTTGTTCGCGCCGACGGTGCCGTCGCTGCCGAGTCCCCAGAATTTGCAGCAGATGCTTCCTGCGGGAGCGGCGTCGATTTGCTTGTTCATCGGGAGAGAACGGAAGGTCACGTCGTCGACGATACCGACCGAGAAGTGGTCTTTGTTTTCGCCGCCCATGTTTTCGTAAATCGCATAAATCATGGTCGGGTTGAATTCTTTACTGCCCATGCCGTAACGACCGCCGAGGATGGTGACGTCCTTGCCTTTCAGCGCGGCGCATACGTCGAGGTAGAGCGGTTCTCCGAGGGAGCCGGGTTCTTTGGTGCGGTCGAGTACGCTGATGTACTTGACGGAAGCGGGGATCGCTTCGACCAGTTTGTCGGCGCGGAAAGGACGATAAAGGTGGACTTTCACAAGACCGACTTTGCCGCCGCGCGCGTTGATATAATCGACGGTTTCTTCGGTCGCTTCGCAGCCGGAGCCCATCATAACGATGACTTTTTCCGCGTCGGGCGCGCCGTAGTAGTCGAAGAGGTTATATTTTCTGCCGGTGATCTTCTCGACCTTTTTCATGCATTCTTCGACGATACCGGGTACGGCGTCATAGTATTTGTTGCAGGCTTCGCGGTTCTGGAAATAAACGTCTCCGTTCTGCGCGGTGCCTTTCTGAATCGGATGTTCGGGGTTGAGCGCGCGGTTTTTGAAATCGCGTACGTCGTCCATATCGACCGCCGTTTTGATGTCTTCGTAGTCGATGGCGTCGATTTTGCTGACTTCGTGACTGGTACGGAAACCGTCGAAGAAGTGCAGGAACGGTACTTTCGACTTTAAGGTGGCAAGGTGCGCTACCAAAGCGAGGTCCATGACTTCCTGTACCGAGTTGCTGGCGAGCATGGCAAAACCGGTCTGACGGCAAGCCATAACGTCGGCGTGGTCACCGAAAATGTTCAGTGCGTGCGCGGCAAGTGCGCGTGCAGAAACGTGAAATACGCACGGAAGAAGTTCGCCCGCGATTTTGTACATGTTCGGGATCATCAAAAGCAAACCTTGCGAAGCGGTGAACGTCGAGGTCAAAGCGCCGGCGCAAAGAGAACCGTGTACGGCACCCGCGGCACCTGCTTCCGACTGCATTTCGGCAATACGGAGAGACTGCCCGAAGATATTTTTTCTTCCCTGGACGCACATTTCGTCGGCGTCTTCCGCCATCGGGGAAGAAGGCGTGATGGGATATATAGCGGCGACTTCACTTAAAGCATAAGCAACGTGAGCCGCGGCCATATTTCCGTCAATGGTCATTTTTTTACTCATTTGAAAAACCTCCCTAAGTTTTCTAAAAATAGTTTTAGCAAATTTTTTATCCTGAAAGGATAACACCCATATATTATAGCCCAATCCAAACTTAAAGTCAACCGAGAACGCATCTTTTGGGCGATTTACACGTTTGGCAAAACGAAAATAAAATAAACGGAAAAAAATCATTTTATTCTAAAAAAAATCGGATAAAAGAATAGAGTTTTGCCAAACGCTCGCTCAAACCGTTCGCCCGCAGTAGTCCACTACAGCTGCGCTCCGTTTTGAACGAAATCCCCTCAAAACCTGCGTTCTTTCTCGCTAAAAATCTTTTGGGCGATTTACACACTTGTCAAAGCGAATAATAACGATAGGTGAGAAAAACTTTTTTTAACTGAAAAATTTATGGTCGAGGATAAATAGTTTTGACAAGTGTTCGCTCAAACCGTTCGCCCCGAAAAACGGCTTGCATTTTTTGGGACATATTATCAGGGTTCCCCGAAAAATCGTCAGATTTTTTGGGGTAAATTTTGCGCCCTTTGTCAAAAGGGAGAGCGTCCGCACCCAAAGCGTAAGAGACGGTGCGGAGAGGGTTTTCCACGAGACGAAACTATGGCAAGCGGTATAATTGATTATTCCTTACATAAAAAAAAGTGTTTCTCCGTTAAAAACCCCCATTCCCAAAACGCGAGCGTTTTGGCAATCAAGCCCCCTTTTGAGAAAGGGTGTAAGTCAATTTTGGGACATATTATCGGGGTTCCCCCGAAAAATCGTCAGATTTTTTGGGGTAAATTTTGCGCCCTTTGTCAAAAGGGAGAGCGTCCGCACCCAAAGCGTAAGAGACGGTGCGGAGAGGGTTTTCCACGAGACGAAACAATGGCAAGCGGTATGATTGATTATTCCTTACATAAAAAAAGG
>JAZRZM010000029.1:0-3972 GCA_045601385.1 Clostridia bacterium
TACTTTCGTTATTTTCTTATCAGAGGAAAAAGTCATATATAAGACCGATTCCAAGAGTAAAAAGGCTGACGTTATCGGCATAGAAAATAAGGCCGTTCGGTGCGTCATCGGAGAGGTAGAATACCGCTTTTTTATCGTCAACAAAGATACCGTCTACGATGTTCAAAACAAGGCGTTCTTATGGAGGGATAAAGCCTATGGAAAGTAGAAAAGAAAAAGTATACATAGCCTTGACGGTTCTGTTGTCCCTTGCGTTCGTCGCTCTCGCCGTATTCGTTTTCGGGACTTCGTATCTTCGATTGGGTGAAGCGTTCGCGGACTTCGGAAAGAGTATGAAATACTATTTTTGTATGCTCTTCCGTATTCCCGCCGAATGCGATATAAGCGTTGTTCGGTATTCCGATTTATTTAATCAAGATACCGTAATTCCGCAATCAAGCGAAGTGTTTGAGTATCAAAGTGAAGCATACAGACGTCTGCTTATCAACGGAAATAACTTCACTCTATGGCGCAAGTCTACGGGTAAAACGATCGGGGAAGCAGCACGGATAATGACGCTGGTACTACCTATGTTGGTACTGCTTTTCGTCGGGATAAAACTTATATATCAACGCCCGAATACAAAGCATAACATCGATACCAAACCGTTACGACTGTATAAGAGTTTTGTCGCCTATACTTTCTTGCCTGTACGCGACTTCATTCATGGCTACATCTCCTTTGTCGGAGAGCATTTTGTTATTGTCGTTATTTGGACGATCCTATGGATTCTGAACCTCAATTTCGGTACGATTATCATAGAGTTTTTGGCGTATTATTTCTATTTTGCCATATCCTTTGACGTACTGCATATTTACACGCAAGTCGTAAAATTGTTCATCGACCTGAAAGTGTTTTTCGGTACCGTTCCGATACCGCTTATTGTTGCTATCGCGGTTCTCCTGTTTGAACATTGGAGACAGAAAACAGCGGAAATGCGGTTACGTCACTTCGAGGCTCGGAACTGTGGTTTTATAAAAGATTTACCTATTGTTTCTATGACCTGCGGAAGTATGGGCAAAAAGAAAACCACTGTTATTACCGATATGGCGCTTTCCCAGGAAGTAATGTTCCGGCAAGAGGCATTCAAGCGTCTGCAAAAGACCGATTTGAAATTTCCATATTTCCCTTGGATTGCTTTTGAGGAAGAACTGAAAAAATGTATGGCGCATAAAACGGTCTATAACATTGCTACCTGTAAAGAGTTTGTCGAGAAAAAGCGTACACGTTATGAGAAACATCACGATGACTGTCTGCAACTCTACGGCTATGACAGTAAACGATACGGTTTGACCTTCGATGACACACTGAAAGTCTATTCCCTTTTTGATGTGATGGAGACATACGCAAAGCTCTACTTTATCTACGTGATAGAAAGCTCGCTCCTTGTTTCCAATTATTCCGTCCGGGAAGATAACATTCTGATGGATAGAGGCAATTTCCCGATTTGGAATATGAACTTCTTTCGGAAACGTCGGATAGAAAATTCTCACTACGCCCATATCCTCGACTTCGACGTTCTACGATTAGGCAAAAAGATTATAGCCGACAATCCCAAAGCCGGCAGTTTTGAATTTGGCGTCGTCGTTATAACCGAGGTCGGAAAAGAACGCGGTAACAATCTGGAACTCAAGGAGCAAAAGAAAGTCACAGACGAAACCAATCAGAAGAACGACCTTTTCAATTCGTGGCTGAAAATGTGTCGGCACTCCGCGACGGTAGACAATTACCCGTTTATTAAAGTTTTCACGGACGAACAAAGACCGGAGAGCTGGGGCGCCGATGCAAGAGATCTTGCCGATATCATTCATATCATTTCGTCCGGAGAGCAAAAAATCGTGTTCCCCTGCTATGACATAGAAGAAATGATAAGCGAGTGGCTTTTCAATAAGTTCATTGGGCTGTATTACGATTTTCGTTTTATCCGGGGCGACAATACCTTGCTCATATACCTATTAAAACAGATAACGTCGATTTTGTATAAACGGAACATTCGGATTTATAACAAATATGGTTACTCGCGGCTTATGGTTGAAACCGAATGCGGAACTATGGACAGAAAACGGCGGCGCAAAAAGTATTTCCTTTCCAACAAGAAAATTTATAGCGACCGTTTTTCTACCGACTGTTTCTCCGACTTTTTTAATGATATGGCGCGGAAGACGAAAATAGGTTTTGCCGACTACGCCGAATATCTTTCGTCGAAAGCGACCGTTGACGAACTGAAACAGCAACATTCCTATTTCATCGAGGCTCTTTACAAGAACACCAAAGGGGGTGATGACGATGGTATATCCGGAAGCTAAAGTTTACAGCGACGGCTCCCACTACATAGCCATACCTCATACCGAAAGACCGCATAAGCCCAGAAGAAAGGTTGTTGAAGAGATCGTTGACATCATCGAACCCGAAGAAAACACCACCCCCGAAGGGTGCAAGGAAACCGCCGTAAACGAAGAAATAAAGGCGGATGAAAAGACAACGCAAGAAGTTGTCGAGGACGGCAAAATCGAAGAAATAAAAGCCGTTTTGAAGTCGACAACGGGGAAGAAAGCAACAAAGAAACAATTATTTGAAAAATTCTATCGGGAGAGTCAATCGATGCCTAAAAAGAGCAGGAAAAAGTATATCGCCTGTCAAATGAAACCGTACTTTCCCAATAAAGCAGAAACGACCGCCTATGTGGACGTCAACCTTCAACGAATGGTACGAAATCGCATTGCCCGGCAAATAAGATTATGGCGAAAGATCAACTTGCAGAACTTCAACTACTTTTGCACGTTCACTTATGACGGCAACAAGATGGACGAAGTGACCTTTCAAAAGAAACTACGGGACATATTGAGGAATTTCAGTGTTCGGAAAGAATGGCGATACATCGGGGTATGGGAAAGATCGCCTGAAAAAAATCGTCTTCACTTTCACGGAATATTCAATATTCCCGACGGGGCAATGCCCGGCGAGATAGAGAAAATCAGTATCTATGATACGAACGATCACAAACGGAAGACAGCAAGACAAAATACATTCTTCTTGGAAAAACTCGGCAGAAACACGTTCGACGACATAGACGCCGAAACAGATCTTGCCCAATCGGTGCGCTACTTTTTGAAATATATGGAAAAGACAGGCGAAAAACTCGTTTATTCCAGAGGGCTGCCACAGTATTTCATATCGGACATTATGGAAGAGGACGTTGTATGCCGAATGGGTTTGGATGATAAAAAACTATTGCTCTTTGACAGCTTCAATCTATGGGACGACGGAGAATACATCGGTCCCGTCTCGCCCGAAACAATTAAGAAAATGCGCAAGGCGTCTTCATGATCGACCGAACATTTATGGGTGATTTACGCGCTGAAAAAGAAAGAAAAAGACGTACAAACAATGTTAATCAAAAAAACAAAAGCGGATACACAGTCTGATTTTCAGCGCTTTCCCGAAAACCTCGACTACCGTACGATTGTACGCCGACGCTCGGTTTTCAAGAAAAAGCACCGCATTCTGTTCGCTCGCAATCCAACGGCGAATGAAAAGAACACAAGATGAAAAAATATCGTCACGCAAAAATGGAATGAGGGGGCGATTTGCAAGCGGTTCAGCGCAAACGCCCCTCTCCTTTGCGGACATATTTTCACTTGGCTTTTCTTCGTGGATTGAGTAAGGGCGTGCGCTTGGATTGGCGGAGCCAATCGGGGTCCCCGAAAGCGGGAGCGAAGCGGACGCTTTAAGGGGTGATGTCGGGGTTCCCCGCAAAATCGAGCGAAGCGAGATTTTGTGGGGTGACAGCGACGCCACTTGTTATATATCCAAGCGCACGCCTAACGCTCATTGACCGATTTTTACTTGTTCCGACAAGACCGCTTTGGTTGATTGTCAAACGGTCATTTACAATATAAAAAAAGACAAAAGGAGAATTAAAAATGATTTACA
>JAZRZM010000030.1:0-1175 GCA_045601385.1 Clostridia bacterium
CCTTGTCCTCTTTGCAATAGTACCTTTCGACCAACCATTCAACCGGCGAACGACCGTTCACAACGTAATTAAACGACTCAAGCGGAATCCCCATTATCGTTAAATATCTGTTGTATTCTAACGAACCGTTGAAAACTTTACGCGTCGAGCCGTCTTCTTGACGTTCCGTCTTCGTTCCCAATTTCATCTTTTTATCGACCCGATAAAGCGCCGCGTCGGATATGCCGTCGGGCTCCGTCGACGTAACCCGTAAAGGGACGGGCGCCAATTTTTTAAACGGCTTGCCGTCCCGATCTCCGATCGTCGACTTGCCCGACTCGTAATTTAAATGAACGTCCGCCAATTCCCGACCTATCGCCGAACATTGCCAAAATACGCCCGGCGAAGGCAATGGCAACCGCGCAAGTTCTTTTTTTAATTCGCTTTCGTATTTCCGGCGGTAACTTTCCGAATGAAGCGCCCCGTATACGTAAAAGAATATATCGTCTTTGTCGACTTTTTCCCCGTAAAGCGCCTGCGCTTTCACAAATATTCCGTCCGTTATCGCGTCGCGACGGACGTAACCGTCGATTATTACTTGTTTTTCCGTCGGTAGAAGCGTTGAATTTTCAAGCGGTTCGTAATAATAGCGCGGGAAACATTGGCTGGTATCGCAGAAGTGAAGATTAGGTATACAATCCGATATTAAAGTTGAAAAACGCTTCGAAATTCCTGGACCGGTCGAGCAAATCACAAAATTCAAAGCGTTTACCGTCGGAAATATTTTCGGAATCCGATAAACCATATCGTTAAACATCGGGTGAAAGAAAAGATTCTCCTTGCAAAAAGGGCGATAACACGAGCAACGAATATAAGAAGAAATTTCGTCGTCAAATCTTTTCCCGTTGTTCAAATCGCGCAACAGCCCGCGATTCCAGCTAATTTTTGCGCCGTCCTTGCACGCGAAATCGGCGGCGTCGGGGCGCGGCTCCGCCAAATTCCGATATTCCTCAACTTGCGCGTTATAAAATCCGATCGTCCGCGTCATATTGTCGATCAAGCCGCGCCGCGAGAAATTATAAGCCCAAGCGTCGCGCCCAGTTTTTAATCCGCTGGAATACGTCGGCGCAAAAAACGTAATTTCGGCGTTTTCGTCCTTAGCGTCCTTATTCCCCAGCGCAAAAAATTTCGAAAAA
>JAZRZM010000031.1:0-22182 GCA_045601385.1 Clostridia bacterium
GATCTTGTACTCAATGGAGCGTACACTTTGAATGATTTACGTATTTGTCAAAACACGACAGGGAGTAACATAATATTTTTTGTCGAAAGAAAAGGATATGTTTGCGGATATAATCAAAGTTTTGACAAATACTTGAACGAAACGCGCAGTCGTAGTAGTCCACTACAACTTCCTTTCGTTTCGTCCAAAATCATTTCAAATTGTCCGCTCCTATCCGACACCGCGTCAACTCAAATAAATTCGGTTTCGGCGGTGTTAAGTCGAAGAGGAACGCGCCACGGGATTGTGCCGACCTTTCGGTCGACACTGCAAAGGAGGTGGCATGTCAAAAAAACGATCTAGTACTCGAAGAGTATTTTTTTATTTATATCGCACCGCGTCAACTCAAATAAATTCGGTTTCGGCGGTGTTAAGTCGAAGAGGAACGCGCCACGGGATTGTGCCGACCTTGCGGTCGACACTGCAAAGGAGGTGGCATGTCAAAAAAACGATCTAGTACTCGAAGAGTATTTTTTTATTTATAGCGCACCGCATTTACTCGAATAAATTCGGTTTCGGCGGTGCGCTATAAATAAAAAACAATCCTGCGTATTGCAAGATTGTTTTTTTGGCGCGCCACGAGGAGCTCGAATCCCCAACCTTTGGTTCCGTAGACCAACGCTCTATCCAATTGAGCTAGTAGCGCATATATAAAAGCAATTTCTCTTTCGTAAGGCTCTTTCGGAACCAAAGGTTGGGGTTCCTATTCGAGCGCGCTACTATTAGGGTGGAGTTTCACGGGGCCCCCGAAAACAATTTTGTTTTTGGGGCAGAGCGTTCTATCCAATTGAGCTAGTAGCGCATATATAAAAGCAATTTCTCTTTCGTAAGGCTCTTTCGGAACCAAAGGTTGGGGTTCCTATTCGAGCGCGCTACTATTAGGGTGGATTTTCACGGGGCCCCCGAAAACAATTTTGTTTTTGGGGCAGAGCGTTCTATCCAATTGAGCTAGTAGCGCATATTTCAGAAACTTTATCTTTTGCAGGTATCGTAGAGACATTTGCCTTTCCGATAACAAAGTACATTGTAGTCCCTTTTTTTGAAAAAGTCAATCTTTTTTGATTGCTTTTCGGGAAAAAAATTGATAAGATGTGTAGGAAGGTTTTCGGAAAACACTTCTTATTAAAAAAACCGAGGTATTTTAGTTTGAAAAATACGAAAAAAATTGTTCGATCGGGCATAGTTGCCGCTTTGTATATCGCTTTGACATACGCTTGTTCCGCTTTATCGTACGGACCGATTCAGGTAAGAATCGGCGAGGCTTTGACCGTTTTGCCTTTATTTTATCCCGAAACGATAATCGCGTTGACGGTCGGGTGCGTCTTTGCCAATATCGGTTCTCCGTACGGTTTTTTCGATATGACCGTCGGGACGGCGGCGACCTTAATTGCGGCGATCCTGACATATCTATGCGGCAGGTATATCAAAAACAAATACGTCGCATTTGCGGTAGGAGGCTTGCCGCCCGTGTTGCTTAACGCTTTTCTTGTGCCGTGCGTTATTCTCCTTGCCGGGGCGAAACAGGCGTATTTCCCGATGGCGTTGACGGTGATGGCAACGCAGGCTGTTTTTGTGTATATAGTCGGATTTCCTTTGTTTTTGACCATAAAAAAACTGCGCCAAAAAGGTGTGCGCAGTTTTCTTTGATTCTTTTTGGCTGTTATTATTTGTTTTTTTCGGCGTCGGCGTGTTCTTTGAGCATGGCGGCGTATTTTTCGTCGTCGAACGGCAAGGTGACCGTTTCTCCCGTCCAGTTTGACAAATAGACGCCATTGATAAGCCGCAAGGCGTTGATGCCTTCTTTGCCTTCGGCGATAAGCAGAGAACGATTTTTTTGTGTAAGCGCGGTGGCAAAGGCTTCGATCACGCGCCATTGCTGTCCGTATATAAGGTCGGTGATTTTACGGAAAAAGCCGTAGCGATAATGCCGCTTATGTTTGCCTGTGTTTCCGTAGCCTTGTTTGGTTTCCGCGTTGACTTGAATTTCCGTTTTGTCCAGGAAAGTGCAGGTCATTGTCCAACTCGTTATGACGATCGTCCCCTTTGTTCCGACAATGGTAAAGCGGTTTTCGCCGGGCAATTCGTGCGTCGAGGCGCAAAAATAGCAATCGAATTTGTCGTAGCCGAAAATCGCGTACAGATCGTTTTCGGTGGAGATATCCCGCCCGATCGTGCGGCACTTGGCGGTTATTTTTTCGGGCATACCGATAAGCCACTGAATAAGATCGAGTTGATGCACGCACTGGTTGATGAGCGTTCCGCCGCCTTCGCCCGACCAACTCGCTCGCCAACCGCCTTGGTTGTAGTAGGCTTGCGAACGGTACCAGTCGGTGATGACGTAGTTTGCCCGTTGAACGGTGCCGATGGCTCCGCTTTCGATCAATTCTTTTGCTTTGCGGTACATGCGGTTGGTGCGCTGATTGAACATCATACCGAAATAGACGTCGGGGTTTTGCTCGGCGGTATCGATGATCGATTTTGCTTCGAGCGTCGTTACGGTCAGCGGTTTTTCGACGATGGTATGGATACCGCATGCGATACAGTCTTTTACGATTTCTCCGTGAAAATAGTGCGGTACGGCGATCATGACGGCTTCCATCGGCTTTTCGCGCAGCAGTTCCAAATGATCGTAATAGCCCTTGACTTCGGGGTGTTTTTTACAAAAAGCGTCTACTTTGGCTTTGTCTGTGTCGCAGACGGCGACAAGGCGAGCGTTTTTCATCCTGCCCCGAACGAGATTCCTTGCGTGTGTTCCGCCCATCCTTCCGATGCCGATAACGGCAAAATTTATCATTTGCTTTCCTCCATGATTTTGTAAGCCCAATCGGGATGATGTGTCGTAATGTTGTCAAGGTCTTCTTTCAGTAACTTCGACATGGCGATTCCGTCGTCTACGGTCCACATGGATAGGCGCAAGCCGAGTTTTTTCGCTTCTTCGTAAAACCCCGGTTCGGCAAGACGATAGCAGATGTTCAGCCCGGCAAGACGGGGGTTATTGAACGAATCGATTTGTCTTTTCAGTTCTTTCGCGTCTTCTTTGGTCGGGCTCAGACCTTTGAAAAACTTATCGATATTGGCATAAATTACGCCTGCTTTCAAAAGGGGAATATCGCTCGGCAGAGTCGAACCGGTATAAATAATCTGCTCGTCCATACCGAGAGAAACGGCAAGATCCTGCACCTTTTCCAGAATGTGTCTTTGTTTCAGGTCGAGATTGATTTTTATATTCCGTTCTTTCGCGACGAAAAGCGCTTCTTCCAACGGAACGAAACGTTCGGGGTGGAAAGTAAAATTATGATGTAAAAAAAGTTTTTTCTTATAGTAACGAACGTCGACTTCAAAACAGTCGGCTTGAATCTTTCCGCTGCGGATTGCTTCGAGGAATTCTTTGCTGTTACTTTCGGTGCCTTGCGCACCGCTGTGGGCAGTAATAATCATAAAAAAGTTCTCCTTTCGTTTATTCTTTTTCTATTATACCATAACGGGGAAAAAAATCAAACCTTTTCAAAAAACGAGGCGGAGCGTTGCTTTTTTTGTGTTTTTGTGGTAATATGTCCTCGTATGAAAGACGTACTGAAACGCATTCTGCTTTTTCCGTTTCGCCCTGTCTTTGGCAATATGACAGCCGAGTTCAAGCCGAAAGAAGAGGACGTAAAAGCGGTGTTTTGTGTGCTCGCGGACGTGCATATGCGCCCCGAAGGGTATCGCTTTCGCCGTTTGAAAAAGGCGTTTTGCGATATTCTGAAAGCACGAAAAACGGACGCTCTTATCTTTCCCGGCGATATGACCGACAGAGGAACAGAGGAAAACTGGGCGGCGTTTAAGACTGTTTGGGAAAAATTTTCTTTGCCGAAAACCGTTATGGTTATGGGAAATCATGACGATTGGAACGATTTTTCCTATGAAAACGCTTTCGGTTTGTATCGTCGGTATTGTCAGAAAATGTCGGGCGTCTCGCACGAAAAACCCTACTTTTCGCAAGAAATAAACGGTTGTAAACTGATAGGGATAGCAAGCGAATCGTCGGACGGAGACGTGGAGATCGGCGAGGAACAAATTTCTTTTTTGGATAACGAAATAAAATCCGCTCCGGTAGGTCAACCCGTATTCGTCGTCAGTCATTACGCCTTGAATAAGACGCACGGTTTACCGAAAACGTTCGGCGATAAAGTATACGACGACTTTACGGGCGGAATCGGGCGACAGTCAGACCGTATAAACGAAGTTTTGCAACGGCGCGAAAACGTTTTTTTGTTGAGCGGTCACTCGCATATGGGCTTGTGCGATAAAAAATCGAACGCTTCTTATCAGAAAGTCGGCAGAATCCACAGCCTTAACTTGCCTTGTTATATGTTTTGGAATCACGACGGCTTGTATCACGCGGGTATCGGATACGTCGTCGAAGTGTACGAAGACAAGGTCGTTCTTCGTCCGCGCAGTTTCTTAAAAGGCGTTTGGCTCCCAAGATTCGATAAACAAATTGTTCTTCACAAATAGAGGTAATTTATGCAAAATTTTTACTATCCCGATTATCGGGGCAACAACATCCTGAATATCACGGCAAGTCTCGCTTCTTTTCTGAACTGTCCGAACGGCAACCCTACCGTCCCCGAACTGGACAGTGAATTGAACAAAGGATACAAAAACGTAGTATTTGTCGTTTTTGACGCTTTGGGTACTCATCCTCTATCTGTAAATAGCCCAAAAGGATATTTTTCAAAGCATATCGTTAAAGAAATGACGACCGTTTTCCCCTCGACTACGGCATGCGCGTCGGCTACTCTTTTAAGCGGGTTATACCCGTCTCAACACGGCCGTTTCGGTTGGTGTATGTACCTGGCCGAAATGGGCGGGCGGGTGGATATCCTCGTCGGCAGAAAGTCGGAAGACCACAGCGTGACGTACGACATGGCAAAAATACGCGAGATGTTTCCGCTTAAACCTTTTTACGAAAACGCGAAGACGGATTACCGTATAACGAGCCTTCTTCCCGATATTATTTTTGACGGCAAGGAGAATACACGTCAGTGCGAGAACACCGATCAACTGTTTTCCGATTTGTACGATATTTGCAAAAAGGGCGGTAAAAATTTTGTTTATGCCCATTGTCCCGAGCCGGACAGGCAGTTTCACCGTTATGGAGTAACGGACGTGCATGCCCAAGAAAAAGTCGCCGAAATCGAGAGACGCACCGAAGAATTTGTTCGTTCTTTCCCCGATACGCTTATGATCGTCACCGCCGACCACGGGCAGACCGATATCGCCGGCTACGTGCCGATGTACCGTGACGAAAAACTTATGTCTATGCTCGACGCGCCCTTATCGATCGAACCGAAAGCCGTCTCGCTTACGCCCAAAAAAAATATGGAAGACGCGTTTATCGCGTATTTTAACCAAACGTACGGCGAAGACTTCGTATTGATGGCTGTCAAAGACCTCGTTGCAATGGGCGTCTTCGGACCTCCCGACGAAAAACTGCGCTACCTCGGAAAATACCTCGCCGTCGGCACCTTTACCCACAAAATGGCTTTGATGCATTGCATGACGGACTGTTTCCCCGGTCAACACACATCTTTGACCGAAGAAATGCTCGTACCCCTTATCCTCTTGACAAATAAAAAATAATTATGGAAAACAAAAAAAACTTCGTATCAAAAATAAAATCTCTTTGGCACTTTTTCACAACGTATGAAAAGTGCTGGTTCTTCGGTATCCTCGTGCTTGCCGTCGTCTTCGCTTTCCTTTTCCCCGAAGAGGAAGTCAACGGCGTCAACGGCGCGATCGTCATGGCGCTGTATCTTCTCGATACCGTCCTGAATATCCTTTGCGAACTGCTTATATCCAAACAAAGCAAATGGAACTTTATCGTTTCCGTTTTGGTCGAACTGACGGAAATCGCCGTGTGTATCGTCTGCGCGTACCGCTTCGCAACGATGGCTACGACGCTCTTTTTCTGGCTCCCGTGCGATATTATCAGTTTTGTGTCGTGGCACAAACATCCCGATCGGCAGGAAAACGAGAAAACCGTCGTCCGAAAACTTCACGGTTGGGCAGAAGTACTCATTTTGCTCGGTATCGTTATCTGGACTGCCGGTATCGGGTACCTATTGACGACATTAGACTTCGGTACCGATCTTTTCCACGGTAACGAAACGCTGGAAGTCGTCGTCTGCTACCTCGACGCGTGTGCGTCCGCCGTCGGTATCGCCAACGGGCTTTTTATCCTCTTCCGCTACCGTGAGCAGTGGATAGCCTGGTATATCAGTTCTTTGCTCGAAGCCGCAATAAACGTCCTCTCCGGTCAATACGTCCTTCTTGTCCTGAAATTCGGCTACCTGACCAACACCACCTACGGCTATATCAAGTGGACGAAGTATATCAAATCGCATAAAGAAACAGCCCGAGCGTAAGCCCCAAAAAATCTGACGATTTTTCGGGGCATATTATCGGGGCTCCCCGAAAAATGCACCGCATTTTTTGGGGCAACTTTGCGCCCTTTGTCAAAAGGGAGAGCGTCCGGAGCGGAGCGAGGGAGAGGGTTTTCCAAGGAATGAAGCCGTTACAAACGGTATATTTATCCGTAGCATAAAGAAGACTTTATTCTCGTTAAAAACCCCCATTTTTCGTCGCTCGCGTCTCGGGGTCCCCGAAAAATGCACCGCATTTTTTGGGGCAAATCTGCCCCCTTTTGAGAAAGGGTGTAAGTCAATTTTGGGGCATATATCGGGGCTCCCCGAAAAATCGTCAGATTTTTTGGGGCAAATTTTGCGCCCTTTGTCAAAAGGGAGATCGTCTGCCGACCTTGGTCGGGAGAGAGGGTTTTCCACGGGATAAAACTGTGCCAAACAGTGTGATTATATTTGCCGCATAAAGCAAGGTTTTTTCTCGTTAAAAACCCCCATTTTTCGTCGTAAACTCCGAAAAATCAAGCCCCCTTTTGAGAAAGGGTGTAAAATTGCCCCAAAAAACGCAAGCCGTTTTTCGGGGACCCCGATATAAACCCCAAAAAATCCGGCGATTTTTCGGGTACCTCGGGACGGCGTGCGTTTTGGGAATGGGGGTTTTCAGCGGGAAAGAAGTAATTTTTATCACATTGTTTTCTTTTTTTCTGAATTTTTTAAGAAAAAGGTCATAAAAAAAGGGTGTTTTTTCACCCTTATATTGTTATGAAAAAATCAGTTATTTTCGTCGGTACGGACGTTTTTTCGCAAAATCAAATTGATATATTGCGATAAAGACCGTTCGTCTTTTTCGGCAAGTTCTCGCAAAACCGCAAGCAAATCGCTGTCTATCGTTATGCTTATTTTCTCTTTCAATGGTTTCATAAAAACACCTCTTTTTTGATAAATTATATCAAATTTTGCTTTATCTCTTGACAGGTAGGATAAAGTAGGATAAAATAAGACAAAATAAAGCAAAATCAAAAAAAGGAGAAAAAGCAATGAAAAAGAAGTATTTTATTTTCGTTCTTGCCTTGACGCTTATTTTGTGCGTATTGACAGCGTGCGATAAGACGTCTTCGCCCGAATTATCGAATGAAAAAGACCTGACCGAAATTAAGGTGCTGAACCTGCCCGAAGCAATGTACATCGGCGAGTTCGATTCGTACGGCGTTCAGGTCGGTTTTTACTATTCCGACGGCACAAGCGAAGTGTTCGATCTGAAAGAGGCGATGTTCGAGCAGAAGTATAGAGATATGCTCGGCAAAGTCGGCTCTTCTACGGTCACCCTTTTGTACCGCGGACAAACCGTGTCGTTCGACGTCGTCATGAAAGACTACAATTATTATAACGTTACTTTCTTGAACGCTTTGGACGAACCGATCGGCGAAGTGCAACGCGTAAAAGAGGGTACGGCGGCGACCGCGCCGACGGCGGAACAAGCCTATACGGGCGGCTACCGCTTCCTTGGTACTTGGGATAAAGACTTTTCCGCAGTAGAAAGCGACCTTGTCGTCACGGGTAACTATGTGCAACTGTTTACCGTCTCTTTCCGCGACGTACTGGGTAATGAAATCAAATCTGAAATTGTCGAAGACGGCAACGCGGCGACCGCGCCGACGGCGGAAGAAGCAAAAGTCGACGGCTACCGCTTCCTTGGTACTTGGGATAAAGACTTTTCCGCAGTAGAAAGCGACCTTGTCGTCACGGGTAACTATGTACAACTGTTTACCGTGTCTTTCCGCGACGTCTTGGGTAATGAAATTAAATCCGAAATTGTCGAAGACGGCAACGCGGCTACCGCGCCGACAGCCGAAGAGGCGAAAGTAGACGGCTATCGCTTCCTTGGTACTTGGGATAAAGACTTTTCCGCAGTAGAAAGCGACCTTGTCGTTACGGGTAACTACGTGCAACAATTTACCGTCAAGTTCTATAATGGAAATAATACCTTATTAAAGACGGATACCGTCGATAAGGGCAGTGCGGCAACCGCACCGACAGCCGAAGAATACGCCGTAGACGGCTACGACTTCCTGTGCTGGGACAGAAGTTTTGACAACGTGCAAGCCAATATCAGCGTGTATGGTATGTACGTCAAAATAGAAGAACAGCAGGAAGAAGAACCGGAAGTGATTTATTCCGAGGGACTTGAATTTACCCTCAGTGACGACGATACCTATTACATTCTGACCGGTATCGGCACTTGTACCGATGCGGAAGTTTACGTCCCTGCGACCTACAATGATAAACCGGTTAAAGAAATCGGCGAGTACGCTTTCGCTGACTCAGATGACGATTTAGAATTGAATTTTTCAACTTACAAAATCGTTTTACCGGAAGGTATCGAAAAAATAGACGAATATGCTTTTGCAAATTGTTTTCACCTTGTTGCTATCAATATCCCGTCAACAGTGAAAACCATAGAAGGGGGCGAAGATGCTTTTTTGAATGAAAATGGTTGGGTAGAAGGATGTACATTGATTAAGGAAATATACAACCAATCTTCCATTGATATTTCGGATAATCTTTTATCCGAAGAAAGGATAGAGGATCTTTTATCTCACTGGGAAGCGGATTTATATACATGCCAAAATGTTTATACGGAATCTTTTGAAAGTAATCTTTACTTAAAAGACGACTTTTATTTGTATCGCAATGAAAATGATGTGATTCTGATAGGCTATGTCGGGGATGAGACGGATATTGTTATTCCCGAGGAAGTAACTATCATTGATCAATATGCTTTTGTTTTATCTGATATCACATCAGTCGTCATCCCCTCCGGCGTGACGAGTATCGGCTCTTCTGCGTTCGGCGGTTGCAGTGGACTTACTTCTATCGTCATCCCCGACAGCGTGACGAGTATCGGCTCTTATGCTTTCAGCAGTTGTAGCGGACTTACTTCTATCGTCATCCCCGACAGCGTGACGAGTATCGGCGATTTGGCGTTCAGCGGTTGTAGCGGACTTACTTCCGTCACCATCGGCAACAGCGTGACGAGTATCGGCGGTTCTGCGTTCTCCGGTTGCACAGGACTTACTTCTAACGTCATCCCCTCCGGCGTGACGAGTATCGGCAATTATGCGTTCTCCGGTTGCACAAAACTTACTTCTGTCGTCATCCCCGACAGCGTGACGAGTATCGGCGAGTATGCGTTCCTCGGATGTGAAGGACTTACTTACAACGAATATGATAACGGTTATTACTTGGGTAATGATAATAATCCTTATGTCGTATTGATAAAAGCAAAGTCTACGTCGATTACTTCTTGCACGATTCATACGAATACAAAAGTAATATATTATCGTGCGTTCTATAATTGTAGCGGACTTACTTCTATCGTCATCCCCGACAGCGTGACGAGTATCGGCTATGAGGCGTTCAGAGGTTGTAGCGGACTTACTTCCGTCACCATCGGGAACAGTGTGACGAGTATCGGCTCTTATGCGTTCAGAGGTTGTAGCGGACTTACTTCTGTTACCATCGGGAATAGCGTGACGAGTATTGGCTCTCAAGCGTTCTACGATTGTAGCGGACTCACTTACAACGAATATGATAACGGTTATTACCTGGGTAATGATAATAATCCTTATGTTGTATTGATAAAAGCAAAGTCTGAGTCGATTACTTCCTGTACGATTCATGCGAATACAAAAATAATATATGAAAAGGCGTTCTATAATTGTAGCGGACTTACTTCCGTCACCATCGGGAACAGTGTGACGAGTATCGGCGATTATGCGTTCTATGAGTGCACAGGACTTACTTCTGTCGTCATACCCTCCGGCGTGACGAGTATCGGCGGTGGTGCGTTCTATAATTGTTGGAGACTTACTTCTATCGTCATCCCCTCCGGCGTGACGAGTATCGGCGATTATGCGTTCTATGAATGCACAGGACTTACTTCCGTATATTACGGCGGCAGTGCGATGGACAAAGCGAAAATAAGTATTGATTCTAATAATTACAATTTGACCGGTGCGACTTTGTATTATTATTCGGAGACGGAGCCTGTCGAAGAGGGTAACTGGTGGCACTACGACATCGACGGCGAAACGCCGAAAAAGTGGTAAAAGGGTAACGAAACAATATAAAAAGGCGACCGAAAGGTCGTCTTTTTTTGTCCCCAAAAAATCTATCGATTTTTCGGGGAATATTATCGGGGCTCCCCGAAAAATGCACCGCATTTTTTGGGGCAAATTTTGCGCCCTTTGTCAAAAGGGAGATTGTCTGCCGACCTGCGGTCGGGAGAGAGGGGTTTTCACGAGACGAAACTATGGCAAACGGTATGATTTATTTGCCGCATAAATCAGATTTTTTCTCGTTAAAAACCCCCATTCCCAAAACGCGAGCGTTTTGGCAATCAAGCCCCCTTTTGAGAAAGGGTGTAAATCAATTTTTGGGGCGGTCGTTTACAGGTATTTTTTCATTTCTTCCGCGCTGTCTTTCAGAAAGTCGAGCATATCGCTTGCGAGGGGACACTTTTTGCCGCATTTATTGAGTTTATTGACGATTTTTATGATCGAGATTTCGCCCATGTTGATACCTTCGAGCATGATCGAAGCGAGTTTGGAAGGGGACTTGTCGGTGATGGTGTCGAAAGTGGCGGACATTTGCATCATGCCTTTGGCGAAAGGCGAGACCGCTTTCAGATCGGCGTCGTTTTCGTCGGCGTACTCTTCGATACGGGAGATAAATTCGTCGTACTTTTTGCCTTGATTCAGCAGAGCGTCACGAAAGTTTCTGTCCTCGGACATAGGGAGCAGGATATTCACGCTGTCCTTGCCTGCCGTCGCGTTGCGGTATATTTCGCGCAGTTCTTCTTCGCACAGCACCTTTTCGGTGTCGGTCGATTCTGTTTCGCCGAAGAGCCTGTCTTTGGCGTTTACGTTGTAGTTTTTGTTCTGATTTTTGTTTTCGTTCATCTTGCCTCCGTTTGTGATAATTGTGGACCGTTTCGCGTTTTTTATACAGGCTTTTCCGAAAACGTTCGATAATAGGCAAGCACAATTTTTCAAGCGGTTTTTTCAGCAGGGTATAGAAGAAGAAAAAACCGAGGGCATAGCACAGGACGGAATAATAAGTAATCTGTCCGAAAAACATTTCTTCGGTTATAAAAAGAAACAGCGCGCCTGATGTGGCGACCGAAAAAAAGTCGGTGAAAAACCGAACGATTTTTTTGGGAAACAAAAGACTTATTCCCGAAAAAAAGAAATAGAGTACCGTAGCCGCCGTGCCGCAAATAAAGAATATGAGCGCCCAAAACGGTTGGTCTTGGGTAACAAACATTACTTAAACAGTTTTTTGAAGAAAGACGTCGGTTCGGCTTTGTCTTTGTATTCGACCGAAGAGATTTTGCCCGAAAAAGAGATTTTTCCCGTCGAGACGGTCATATCTTTCAAAACAAAGTCGTTTCCTTTTATGTCCATGACGCCGCCTTGCAGGCGCAGGGTGATTTCTTTCGGTTCAAAACTTTCCACTTTGGTGACGCCGCCGATATTGATTTCGTTATTCGCGTAAGCGAAAGAATGATTCTGATCCATTTTATTTACCTCGGTTTATATTGTATGCCGCATAAAAAAAGGTATGCCGCAATTTGACAAATCGGACGAAAAAACGTATTATAAAAAAGCGGAGGACAGTAAAAATGATTTACAGCGACTTTCAAGGGGAAAAAATATCTCGCCTTGCGTTCGGGGCGATGCGGCTTCCGACCAAGGAAGACAAGAGTATCGACGAAGAAACGACAAGGAAGATGATCGATCTTGCCATAAAAAACGGCGTAAACTATTTTGACACGGCGTATCCCTATCACGGTGGCATGAGCGAACGCGTCATCGGCAAGATACTTTCGCAGTATCCGCGCGACAGTTTTTATCTCGCGACGAAGTTCCCCGGGCATCAGATAGCCGATCGGTACGATCCGAAAGCGATTTTTGAAGAACAACTCGAAAAATGTCGGGTGGATTACTTTGATTTTTATCTTTTGCATAACGTGTGCGAAGTGTCCATGCCTGTCTATACCGACAAAAAATGGGGCATTATCGACTATTTCAAAGAGCAAAAACGTCTCGGTAGGATCGGGCACCTCGGTTTTTCCTGTCACGGTCGCCCCGATAATCTGGAAGAATTTTTGTCCCTGTACGGGCAGGATATGGAGTTCTGTCAGATACAACTGAACTATCTCGACTACACCTTGCAAGAAGGAAAAAAGAAGTGCGAGATCCTCGCAAAATATAATATTCCGATATGGGTAATGGAACCTGTCCGCGGCGGCAAACTGGCTAACCTTGGCGAAAAAGAGAGAGCCGTACTTGCAAAAATTCGTCCGAACGAATCGCCCGCTTCGTGGGCTTTTCGGTGGCTTTTTGACGTGCCGGGCGTGAAAGTGATATTGAGCGGTATGAGTTCGATCGAACAAATGGAAGATAATATCCGTACTTTTTCGGACGGAACGCCCCTTTGCGCGGCGGAAAAAGAAATCCTTGCCACCCTTGCCGAGAAGATGAAGAATTCTCTTCCGTGCACCGCGTGTCGCTACTGCTGTGACGGCTGTCCCGCCGGGCTCGATATCCCGACGCTTATCGGTGCGTACAACGACGTTCGGTATTCTGTCGAAGGCGGGCTGACCGCGTCGATGCAACTTGACGCCATGCCCAAGGAAAAATGGCCGACCGCCTGTATAGGGTGCGGCGCGTGCAAAGCCGTTTGTCCGCAAAAAATCGATATTCCCCAAGCGATGGCGGACTTTTCGGCGACGCTGTCCAAACTGCCGAACTGGACGGCAATTTGTCGGCAGCGGGCGATCGATAACGAAAAGAATAAAAAATTATAAGAATATAATATAATAAAAACGCACCGTTATCTGCGGTGCGTTTATTCTTTTTATAAAACTTATAATCAGTCGATAGAGACGGTGTACAAAACGGGGTAATGGTCGCTGGGGCGCACGCCGTCGTATAGCGTTTTTATGATTTCGACCGAATGGATTTTCACGCTGTTTTTGATTGTTTCGTTGTTTTCGGAATCGATGAAAAAGCAAAAATCGATAGCGCGTCTGTTTGGCTTTTCGGGGTTATTTTTGTATTCCGTATCGTAAAAATCATAGGCGTCTTTTGCTTTGCTTTTCAGAAAATCAATCGATTTGTCGCCGTATCGGGAGTTAAAATCGCCCATAACGAACGCCGCGTTTTCGGATTTTTCAACAAAATCGAAAAGAACGCCGGCTTGTTTTGTGCGTAATTTGTCCTGCCGCTCGTACGGAAAGCGACCGTCGTTTTCAAGGTGGGTGCTGTATACGTCAAAAATCTTTCCGGTGACTTTGTCGTACAAAGAAACGGTGCTTGCGCTGCGATAATGAGAACTTTCTTTATACTTGCTGATTTTTTCGGGCGTGTCGGAGAGCCAAAAAGTGTTTTTCGAGCGGATTTCAAATCGATCGGTGCGCACCGCTATGGCTTCGGCTTCCGCCAAAACTCTTTTTTGCCGATAAACGACATAATACGTATATCCTTTCAAGTGTTTTTCCAAAAAGTCCCAATGAATACTTTGTAATTCCTGAAAGGCGATCACATCGGGTTGTTGCTCGGAAATCAGTCGCGCAATCAATTCGCAACGCCAATAAACGCTTTTTTTGCCGGTATCGTCCAAATTATATTGCCGTACGTTGAAGGTCATAAGTTTGACTTGTTCGCTTTCGGACGGGACGGTCGAAACATCGAAAGAAAAATCGGACGAATAATAATGGGGTACGTATGTATAAATCGTCGTAAAAAGGGCGGTCAGGATAATCCCGGAAGCAACAAGGAAAGCGGCGACCGCGGCGATAACAATGCGTTTTGTTTTGGAAAACTTTTTCATAATATACTCCTTCTTGTGTTTTTCTATTATACACCAAAAGGTCGTGCAAGCCAATAGGTAAAACGTTTTTTTGCAGTAGATGCGAAAATGCAATGAAAAAACCGAACTCCGTTTGGCACGGAATCCGGTTTTTGCAAAAATCTTTTTTTAATATTGTATATCGGGTTCGAAACAGGGCATCAGTTGCAACTTGAACAGGTTACGGAGGTGCATGGCGTCTATTTTTTGCTTGTGCTCGGCATTTTCGATTTTTCCGGTGCGGATATAGGCGTCGAGTTCGGCGTAGGAAAAACCGAGATTATCTTCGTCCGTTTTGCCGCAAAGTCCGTCAATCGGCGTCTTTTCTATCAGGTCTTCGGGCAGGCCGAGGACGCGCCCGACCTGTTTTACTTCGGCGACGGTCAGTCTTGACAGGGGACTGAAATCGCCGACAGAGTCGCCGTATCTTGTGGAATAGCCGACCCAGTCTTCGGAGAGGTTGCAGGTATTGGCTACGCGACCGTTACAACTTTGCGCGACGGCATAGACGGTTGCCATGCGAATGCGCGGTGGCAGGTTGTTTTTCGTTTGATCGGTCAGAGTCAGGTCCTTCGGGAAGGCGTTTTTCAAGCCGTCGATCGCGTCTTTTATATTGATTTCGTAGCTGCGGATACCAAGATGACGGACGAGTTTGTAAGAACAAGAAATGTCTTGTTGCTCGCCGCAAGGCATTAGCACGCCGATGACGCGGTCTTTACCGAGCGCGGCAACGCAAAGCGCGGCGACGACCGAACTGTCTTTTCCGCCCGAAATACCGAGGACGGCGTTGCAGCCTTTTCCGTTCTTTTCAAAGAAATCCCGTATCCAAAGGATGCACTCGTCGGTGATTTTTTTTGCGTCAAACATACAGAAATACTCCTCCTTAAAACAGCCCGGTTATTTTTCCGTTTTCGTCCACGTCGATATTCTCGGCGGCAGGTACGGCGGGAAGCCCCGGCATCGTCATAATATCGCCCGTGAGCGCGACGAGAAAACCGGCTCCGGCGCTGACTTTTATTTTACGTACGGTGACGGTAAAGTCCTCCGGCGCGCCGATAAGAGCGGGATCGTCGGAAAAACTGTATTGCGTCTTCGCGACGCATATCGGCAGTTTATCGAAGCCAAGTTCGGTTAGATTTTCGACTTCTTTCCGTGCTTCTTCCGTAAATACGACACTTTTTCCGCCGTAAATTTTTTGCACGATGTCATTTAGTTTTTGTTCGATACCGTCGCTTATGTCGTAAGAAAACCGAAAATCATTCGGTTCGTCGCAGAGACGGACCACCTCTTTTGCAAGTTCGACGCCGCCGGCTCCTCCTTTTGCCCAGACTTCGGATAGGACGGTATTGACGCCGAGCGCGCGGCACTTTTCGATGACGAGGGCGATTTCCGCTTCGGTGTCTGTCGGGAAACGGTTGAGCGCGACGACCGCGGGCAAACCGTAAACCGACGTGACGTTTTTCACGTGCCTCAAAAGATTGGGCAAACCTTTTTCGAGCGCGGAAAGATCTTCTGTGGCAAGGGCGTCTTTCGCAAGACCGCCGTGCATTTTTAAGGCGCGTACGGTGGCGACCACGACGACCGCGGACGGACGGAGTTTTGCCAAACGGCATTTAATATCCAAAAACTTTTCCGCGCCGAGATCGGCTCCGAAACCGGCTTCCGTCACGACATAGTCGCCGAGTTTTAAGGCAAGTTTCGTCGCGGCGACCGAGTTGCACCCGTGCGCGATGTTGGCAAAAGGTCCGCCGTGAATAAGCGCGGGGGTATGTTCGAGCGTCTGGACGAGGTTGGGTTTGAATGCGTCTTTCAAGAGAGCCGCCATTGCGCCGTCGGCTTTCAGGTCGCCGCAAGTGACGGGTTTTCCGCTGTACGAATAGCCGACGACGATCCGTGCAAGACGCTTTTTCAGATCGGCGTGCGAGTCGGCAAGGCACAGTACCGCCATGACTTCGGAAGCGACCGTAATGTCGAATCCGTCGTCGCGAGGCACGCCGCCCGTTTTTCCGCCGATGCCGTCGCGGATAAAACGCAGTTGACGATCGTTCATATCGACGCACCGTTTCCAGGTGATTTTTTCGGGATTGATGTCGAGTTTGTTGCCTTGATAAATATGGTTATCGAGCATCGCCGCAAGCAGGTTGTTGGCGGCGCCGATAGCATGCAGATCGCCGGTAAAATGCAGATTGATGTCTTCCATCGGGACGACCTGCGCATATCCGCCGCCGGCGGCTCCGCCTTTCTTTCCGAACACGGGACCGAGGGACGGTTCGCGCAAAGCGACCACTACTTTTTTCCCGATCCTGTTCAGACCGTCGGCAAGTCCGCACGTCGTCGTCGTTTTGCCTTCTCCGCAAGGAGTGGGCGTAATGGCGGTGACCAAAATAAGTTTGCCTTTGCTTTCGCCTTTTATGTGCGCGGCGTCGATTTTCGCTTTGTATTTTCCGTACGGTTCGAGGTGCTCGTCGCTTATTTCGAGGCTTGCCGCTATTTCCGTAATGGGCTTCATTTGCACGCTTTGTGCGATTTCAATATCTGTTTTCATGCTTCCGTTTCCTTTTGTTTAGGCTCCCGTTTGAATAGTTTTTTAATATGCGAAAAACGGCATATCAGGATTTCGCGGACAATAATCATGACCGTAAAAGCCGTCGTGCCGCCGATAAGCACGTCAGAAAAATAGTGGGCGCCGACCATAATGCGCGACACCGCCGTAAGTCCCGTCCAGATAATCGGGAAAATCCACAAAAGACTTTTTTGCCATTTTTTTTGCAAACCGAGACAGTCGATCAGCATGATAAGGCAGTAGGTCGATCCCACGCCCGAGGTGTGCCCCGACGGAAACGACTTAAATCCGTCGCTCGCGCCGAAGAGCGCCATGCTGTCGAATATCTCGTTATTGTTTGTCGTCACGTACCAACGCGTGTACAAGCCGAAATCGCCGAGGTAGTTCATCGAGCGGAAACGCGCGCGGTTCATCAGACCTTTCAGCGCCGAGACGATTCCGCCGGTAACCAGTCCGATGATCGCCACGGCAAGGACGAAAACGATCAGTTTTTTCCAAACGGAAAAGGGGACGTCCTTAATAGCGACGACGGCAAGTCCGACGAACAAAACGGCGAAAAAGTAGCCGATTATCACAATGAAAAGCATGTCGCGGAATTCCCGTCCCGATTGCATTGCGCCGAGACTTTCGCCGAGGTGTTCGCAGATATACCCGAATACGCTCGCAAAACCTTGTTGCAGGATATAGACAGCCACGCCGAAAAAGAGCGTGCAAAGAATGATTTTCGGTGCTTTTTTCAGATTGGATTTGTAACACAGTCCGTAAAAAACAAGCGCGCAAAAAGCGTACAGCATAACGGGCGTCAATTTATATACGGATTCCAAAAAAACGCCGAATGGATTATCCGAAAGGTATCTTCCGGGTTCCAAAACGCCGTTTATCAGTATTCTGCTCACTTCCAAGTCGTAAAATGTGGCGAGGGTGAGAAGAGAGCCGAAGACGAGTAAAAACAGCGCGACGGCGATCAGATTTTTCTTACTTTCGCGATTCATGTTGTATCTCCTTGTTTATACTTACTATAACATATTTATTGTTTTTTTTCAACAGGAAAGGATATCTTTTCCGCGCCCCGTTGCGGTTTTTGTTGCTTTTTGCCGTGTTATATGTTAATATATAAAAAAAATATATTAGGAGCGATTATGCCGATTCACAAAATAAATAAGCAGGTATTTTTCCGTAACGGAAAAAGAGTCAAAATCGACGAACTGACGCCCTTTGAGGCGGAAAACGCCTATAAAGGCACCATGGCGTACGCGATTTTGGACGCGCACAACAAAAACAAACCGACCGTCAAAGGCGGTTCGCTGAAAATCGGATTCGACTGTATGGCGAGTCACGACATTACCTATGTCGGTATCATTCAGACGGCGAAAGCAAGCGGTTTGAAAAAGTTTCCCATTCCGTACGTTTTGACCAACTGTCATAACAGCCTTTGCGCCGTCGGCGGTACGATCAACGAGGACGACCACGATTTCGGTTATTCGGCGGTGAAAAAATACGGCGGTATCTTTGTGCCGCCTCATCAGGGCGTCATCCATACCTATATGCGCGAGCGTATGGCAGGATGCGGAAAAATGATTCTCGGAAGCGACTCCCACACCCGTTACGGCGCGCTTGGGACTATGGCTGTCGGCGAAGGCGGCGGCGAACTGGTCAAACAACTGCTCGGCGACACCTACGACGTAAAATATCCCGACGTAATCGGCGTCGAACTGATCGGAAAACCGAAAAAGGGCGTCGGTCCGCAGGACGTCGCACTCGCTTTGATCAAAGAAACTTTCAAATGCGGCTTCGTCAAGAATAAGGTGATGGAGTTTTTCGGAAACGGCGTGCGAAACTTGCCGATCGAATATAGAAACGGTATCGACGTCATGACGACGGAAACGACCTGTTTGAGTTCGATTTGGGTAACCGATGATAAAACAAAAGCATACCTTACCGAGCATAAACGCGCGGAAGAGTATAAAGAAATGAAGCCTGCCGACGTGTGTATGTATGACGGACTTATCCGCGTAAACCTCTCCAAAGTGGAGCCGATGATCGCTCTTCCGTTCCATCCGAGTAACGCGTATACGATTCGTGAATTAAAAAAGAATCCCTATGAAATACTGAAAAAATGCGAGGAAGCCGGCAATAAATTATTGAAAAAAGGCGAATTTCATTTGACCGATAAAATCGTGGACGGGAAGATCCTCGTCGATCAGGCGGTAATCGCCGGTTGTGCCGGCGGTACATTCGATAACCTTGTCGAGGCGGCGGCGATTCTGAAAGGAAAGTCGATCGGCGGCAAACTGAATATGAGCGTTTATCCGGGCAGTCTTCCTATCTATCTCGACCTGTCGAAAAAAGGCGTCCTGACCGATTTTGTGCGGGCGGGCGTTACCGTTAAGACGGCGTTCTGCGGTCCTTGTTTCGGCGCGGGCGACGTGCCGTCAAACTGCGGACTTTCCATTCGGCATACGACGCGTAACTTTGAGTCGCGCGAGGGTAGCAAACCGGGAGAAGGTCAACTTGCCTGCGTGGCTTTGATGGACGCGAGGAGCATCGCGGCGACCGCGGCAAACGGAGGATTTTTGACGGGTGCGGACGAGATAGAGTATACCTGTCCCAAAAAGACGTTTTCGTACGACAGCGCCGTTTACGAAAACAGAGTGACCGACTGCTACCGAAAAGGCGACGAAAGCCTGCCGCTTAAATACGGTCCGAATATTGCCGACTGGCCCGAAATGGCGCCGCTTGCGAAAAACCTTTTGATGAAGGTCGCGGCTGTTATCAACGATCCGGTTACCACCACCGACGAATTGATCCCGTCGGGTGAAACGAGCAGTTATCGCAGTAATCCGATGCGTCTTGCCGAATTTACCCTTTCGAGAAAGCGTCCGGACTATGTGGCAAAAGCGAAAGCCGTTTTTGAAGAAGAAAAAGAAAGACGGGACGGTCGTTTGCCCGAGGACTACCGCGAGGCGGTTCGCTTGACCGGTATCGAAGGCGACTGCGAAATCGGCAGCGTCATTTATGCCGTTAAACCGGGCGACGGGAGTGCGAGAGAACAAGCGGCGAGTTGCCAAAGAGTCCTCGGCGGCGTAGCCAATCTCGCTTGCGAATACGCGACGAAAAGATACAGAAGCAATCTGATCAACTGGGGTATGCTGCCGTATCTTTATAATAATAAGGTTCCGCTCGAAACGGGCGATATCATCGTCGTCCCGAACGCCGCGGACGTGCTGGAAACAGGCAAAGCCAAGGCGTACGTTGTACGCGGCGGCAAAAAAACCGAAATTGCCTTGACGATGGATCCGCTTACCGACGAAGAAAAAACCATCGTCAAAGCCGGCTGCCTCATCAACCGCAATAAGGAGAAAATGAAAAAGTGATGCGCGTAATCAGCGGTAAATATCGCGGAAGAAAAATCGTCGCCCCCGAAAACAACGATATCCGGCCGACGACCGACAAGGTAAAAGAATCGATTTTTTCCACCGTGCAAAGCGCGGTGGACGGCGGCGTCGTACTCGACCTTTTTTCGGGTACGGGCGCGCTCGGCATCGAAGCGATCAGCCGCGGTGCAAAAAAGACGTACTTTTGCGACTGTAACCCGAAGTCGCTCGATCTGCTTGTCAAGAATCTGTCCTTTTGCGATAAATCGGAGTACGAACTGTTTAAGGGTGATTTTACCGACTGTCTGCGTCTGCTTGCTTCGCGCGGCGTCAAGTGCGACTTGATTTTGTGCGATCCGCCGTATGCTTCCGACCTTACTTTGCGCGCGATGGAAAGGATCGCGCAGAGCGGTCTTCTGAAAGAAGGCGGTACGATGATTTGTGAAAGACTAACCGACGCGGGCGAAACAAAATCGCCGTTCTTTGTATCGGTCGATACAAAAACGTTTGGAAAAGTCAGTTACGACGTTTTTCGTAATTTGACAAAATGCGCGCTTGTCGGCACGTTCGATCCCTTTACCGAAGGGCATGCTTTTTTGGTAAAACAGGCTCTTGACAGATTCGATTTTGTCTATATCGGTATTCTTGTCAATCCCGACAAAGAGGCAAGGTACAGCGTGGAAACGCGTAAAAAGATGATACGTCTTGCGTGCGGCGAATATAAACGTCGTATAAAAATCGAGTATTACGACGGAATGACTGCCGACTATTGTAAGGAGCGCGGTGTAAAAACACTTATCCGTGGCGTACGCAACCAAAATGATAAAAAATATGAAGAAGCCATGGCGCGGTACAATAAAGAACACGGCGGCGTAGACACACTCTTTTTTGAAGCCGAGCGCGCCGAAATCAGTTCTACGGAAGCAAAACGTCGTCTTGACGAAGGCGAGTCTTTTGACGAAATGGTTTGCGACGACGTGATACGAATCATGAAGTCCGAAAAAAAATAAGGAGAAAAACTATGGACGATATTTCTTTGTTGCTCAGTTATATTGAAACGGCGGTCGGCGAAGGGAAAAAACCAGTTTTCGGAAAAGGGGTGATCATCGATAAAGACGAAATCCTCGGGTACGTTGACAGGATCCGCAGGGCTCTTCCCTATGCTACGGGAGAAGCCGTACTTGCCGAAGCCAACGGGCGCGCGCAGGCGCTCCTTGCGGACGCTCAAAAAAGACATGACGAAATGGTAAGCGCAAGCGTCGCTATGAACGACGCGCGAATTCTTGCCGATAAAATCGTCAAACAGGCGACCGAGTTCAAAACGAATTCCGAATTTGAATTAAGAAAAAAAATGACGGAAATATTGGATCGGATTCAAACCGACTTGTCCAAGGCGTCGCTCTGGGTTGAAAATGCCGCGGATAATCTGAACGTGCCGATTTCTTCCGAAAATCAAACGAGGTCAGAGCAATAAGGTCAGTAAAAAACATATAACGGACGATAATATCCCTTGCGTTAGTTTGCCGAAAAGGTAAAACGCGGGGGATATTTTTATTTTCGATAAAAAAGATAAATTCTGAAAAGCAACGCTCATGCCGCCGAATGTTATCAGAAAGGTGCACGACGGCAATATGATTTTTGCAGGCAGACCGCTTTCGGATAATATTTTGCAACCGCGCGTCATTTCTATTATTCCGACCAGCATTCCTTCGGACAAGCGCGAACAGACGCCGCATTCGGATAGAATGTCGGTAAAAAAAGGAATGACGCCTTCTATACGGCACATGTCGGCAAAAAGGTTAAAAACGATAATGTAAATTGCCGCAATGGCGACGGACAGGATTGTGTTTGTTACCGTTTTTTAAGTCGGAGGCCAAGCGGTCTTAGG
>JAZRZM010000032.1:0-3745 GCA_045601385.1 Clostridia bacterium
GGGAAAATTATTATTCTTGACAAAGACATAATCGGTATTGTACGTCGACACGACGAAGATACCGATTTTGTTTTGCGCAAGCGTCTCCGCGATCGGCGCAAGGATACCGATCAGTGAAAAATCGAGCGTGCCTTTTATCCGGAACGCCCGAAAGCCGTCTTCGCGCGCGATTACGTTCTTTGGCACGCGGTCGGTCGGGCAGACGAGAGATATTTCTTCGTCGGTCTTTTCCCAAAAGAAAAAGTCGCCCCCGACTGTCGGTAAAGAATGGTCTTCCGTTTTGCAGACGGAAAAGTCACAACCGATTGTTTCCAGAATCATTTTTTATCCTTTTTTGCGATACGTTTGCCGAAAGCCGACAATATTTTCCGATCGATACGGCGCACGCTCCCGTCTGCCGTCGGACCGACGTTGATTAAATAATTCGCCCCGACTTCGCGACAAACGAGGTAGTCTTTTTGCAGGCGGCGCACCGATTTATAGCAAAGGTCGCCCTTGGCATAACCCCAATGTTTGTTGAGCGTCTGACACATTTCCAACGCGCGTTTTTTGCCTTTCTGTTCGATAAAAGTCGGACGGTTTACTTCAAAAGTCAGCACGTCCACTTCTTCGCACGTCACCGCGCCGAGATTGGTCGTACCCGAATTATTGATAATGAGCGCGTTCGGTTGGTTTCTGCGAATGACGCCGTATAACGCGTCAAAGTCCCACGTAAGGTCGTCTTCTTTCCACCACGTCCCGTCAAACCAAAAACCGCCTATTTCGCCGTAATTTTTCGTCAGAAGTTCGACGCTTTTTATATGATAACGCTTGTACGCCTCGAAGTCTTTTTTGAACGTCGGTTCCGTCCAGTCGATCATCGTCATATAGAAAAACGGTTTGATACCGTTTTGATTGCAGGCGTCGACAAACTCGCCTACAAGGTCGCGCCCCGTAGGCGTATGCATGACGTCATAGTCGTTCAGACCGCAGGTGTCGAACATGGAAAAACCGTCGTGATGGCGCGTCGTCAGCACGATGTACCTCGCTCCGAAACTTTTTGCCGTGGCAATAATGTCGTCCGTCCAGTCCTTCTTGACGTCAAACTTTTCCATTGCCGTAACGTACTTTTCGGCAGGGACCTTTTTTTGATACATATACCATTCGCCTTTTCCGTAGACGCTGTATATGCCGAAATGTACAAACATTCCGAGATGATAATTGGCGAACCGTTCGATTTTGTCCATAAACCGCTCCTTTGATTATTCCTCGAACAAATAGTGAAAAATCCGTTCGGGGTTATCTATAAAGTCTTTCGTCGTTTTGTAGTGTTCGGTTTCCCGATAGTTCACACTTTGTATCCCGTTTTGAGAAAACTCCATTACTTCGGCACCCGGATACGCCATCAGGATCGGCGAATGCGTCGCTATGATAAACTGCGAGTTTTTCATAACGAGCGACCGTATCAGGCAGATAAGACTCATCAATTTCATCGGCGACAGAGCCGCTTCCGGTTCGTCGAGAAGATACAGACCGTTGCCGCCGAAGCGGTTTTGCATTACGGCAAAAAAACTCTCTCCGTGCGACAGGCTGTGCAAAGACGCGCCGCCGTAGGATAATACGCCGCCGTCGAGTTCGTCGATATAACTTGCCACGTTATACAGGCTTTCCGCTCGCAAAAAGAACCCGTCCCGCGCCGGCGATTCTTTGACAAGGCGCAGATGGTTAAACAATTCCGAATGAGTGTCTTTTGTGGAAAAACGAAAATTCTTCGTCCCGCCCTCGGCGTTGAAACCGTACGCGACGGCGATCGCTTCGAGCAGCGTGGACTTTCCCGTGCCGTTTTCTCCGACGAAAAAAGTCACGTTTTTATGAAAGGTCAGTTTTTTGTTCTTCTTCAAAAAAGAGACAACGGGCAAAGCGGACAAATACGACGTATCGTCCGTTTTTCCGTCAAAAACAATTTCGCCGATGTACTTCGGCGCATTCCCTTCGTTCAGTGCCATAATAAGACGTTTTTTATTGTTTGCAAAGGCTTTTATCCCAATAGAGATTTGGAATTATCATAAACCGTTTTTGTTACGCTGTCAACAAAAAAAGAGCCGTTTTACGCAAAAACGACTCTTTTTTACATTGGCATTTACTTATTCTTTGTCGGCTTCTTCGTCGATTTTTCGGACGCAGTTTGCCGCGACGGCATAGCAAGCGGCGAGTCCCTGTTCGTTCATATTGTCATAGGTATCGCGCCGGGTGTGGTAGTAGTCTTCGAGGGTGTGATTCAATGCGGTGATACTTGCCGCGCGGAAACCGCCCTGCATAAAGCCCGCGCCGTCGGTCGCGCCGCCGAAGGGCGGAACCATGCCTTTTTTACAGGGAATGCCGAGTTCTTTCGCGCTGTCCATAAACATATCGGCGAGTTCTTTATCCATTTTTAAGGTCGCGTTGATTTCGCGGTAGTTCGCCATAAGATACTTGCCGTCGTGGATCGTGTCGAACGAGAAAATATAGGTCGGTACGTCCTTGTAGTCGTCTTTGTGCGCTTCGCTCCATGCTTTTGCGCCGCGGATACCCGCTTCTTCCGAACCGGTAATAATGACGCCCACTTCGGTGTGTTTCAGATTCAGTCCCTCTTCTTCCATTTTTTTCAAAAGGGCGATGCCCATATAGCAGCCGGAAAGGTTGTCGTTCGCGCCGTCAACAATGATTCTTTCATCCCACATAAAGTACAGTCCGACGACAAAGGGCAGGAAGGGCAGAATGGCAATACCGAGCCAGAACATAACGGGATCGCTTTGCGGCGTCAGAATGTCATAAACCGCGCCGACTTTGCAGGTACGGATAATGGAAAATACAAACATAAACAGCATACTCGCAAAACCCGAGCCGAGGATGATATCGTATACGGTACCGCCGAAAAGTTCGTTATAGGTAGAACGCCATGCGGCGTCTACGTGTCCGTTCAGAAATACGCGAGCGCGCGTTTCTTCGGTGCATTTGCGGACGGCGGTGACGTTATGACTCGTACGCTTGGGGAACAGGAAGTCCACGGGACGTTTGTAAAAAACAAAATGCGTCACCATAATGGCAAAGCCGATCGCCATCAGAATCGTCCCGATCAGCGGATATACGAAATACAACGCGACGTGCGCAAGGGCAAGCGAAACGGTGATATAAATCCAACCGAAAAAGGACGCCGGATGGACCTCGAACGGTTCTATCGCGGCGCTTTCGCAGCCGCAGTCCTCGGTCAGAGTCTTCGCCATGTAGTCGCAAGCCATTTTTTCGCCGGGCGCACCGGGATCGCGTTTCGGAATATTCTTGCAAATATGCGTGATTTCCCGCACCATGTAGGACGCCGCTTCGTCTTTCTTGTCAATCAGTTTTTGAAATTTATTCATAGTCTTTCTCCTAATCAGAATACTTTTTTCATTATATAACTTTTTGCAAATAAAGCAATACCCTATTTCGTTTTTTGTCGAAAAAAATCGAACGAAAAATAATCCGTTTTTCGGCAAAAAAATAATTAAAACCATTTTGTAGAGTTACAATTGATGTGAGACTGAAAAAAATAAAAGAAGAGTGATTGCCTCGTGTTAGAATAGAATCAGCAAAAAACAATTCAAGTAGGTCGAATCACTCAAATGGAGTATAACACAACTAAAAGATATTGTCCACACGAAATCAATACAAAAATGCATTCTGTCGAAACTTATAGGTTTACAAAAGACGTCTTGTATGTATGTCGAAAGTATAAAGTTTCCAAAGC
>JAZRZM010000033.1:0-14884 GCA_045601385.1 Clostridia bacterium
GGTTTCGTTTTGTAAGTCGGGCAAAAGATAAACCATATAAAAAGTATATCATATTCCGCTTCGCAAGTAAACCGTTGTTTTTCGCCGAAAACATGTTATAATAAAAGCACCATAATAAAGCGAGGTATAACGCATGAAAAAATTGAGAGTAGCCGTTATCGGGCTCGGAAACCGCGGCGGTTCGATGATAAAACTGCTTGCCGACATGAAAGACGTCGAGATTCTGTATGTGTGCGATTCGTACGAAGATCGCACCCTGGACGCGTATAAAAAGATCGTCAAAAAACAGCCGAACGTGAAAAAAATAAGCGATTATAAAGAGGCTTTTTGCGACGAAAACGTAGAAGCGGTGCTGCTTTTCACGTCGTGGAGAAGTCATATTCCTTTGGCAATCGAGGCGATGAAAAAAGGCAAACTCGTCGGAACGGAAGTGGGCGGAGCCTATTCGGTCGAAGACTGCCTTGAACTTGTTCGGGTATCCGAAGAGACGAAAAAGGGTTGCATGATGCTCGAAAACTGCTGTTACGGCAAGTACGAATTGATGGTCAAAAAAATGGTCGAGGACGGCAAGTTCGGCACGGTGGTTCACTGCGCCGGCGGATACTTGCACGACCTGAGGGACGAAGTACTTTTCGGGGAAAAGAACCGTCACTACCGCTTGCACGAATATCTTTCGCGCAACTGTGAAAACTACCCCACGCACGAACTCGGACCGATCGCCAAGGTGCTCGGTATCAACGACGGAAACCGCATGCTGTCGCTGACTTCGACGGCTTCGAAGTCTTGCGGTTTGCATACGTTTGCCTGCGAAAACAAAGACGCCGACGAATCGCTGAAAAACGCCGTTTTTAAGCAAGGCGACGTCGTCACCACCGTCATTACCTGTGAGAACGGCGAGACGATTACGCTCACGCTCAACACCACCCTTCCGCGGTTTTATTCGCGCGCCTTTACCGTGTGCGGCACCAAGGGTATGTATCAGGAGGACGGCAATATCCTCTACCTGGACGGCTTTAAGTACAAGCATTTTATCCCGCAAAATCTTTTATATAACTCGGGTAAACGCGCCGCGAGAAAGTATCCGCATCCGCTTTGGAAAAACTACCGCGCAAAAGGCGGTCACGGCGGAATGGATTACCTCGTCTTGCGCGCCTTTGTCGAGAGCGCTCTTAATAGCGAACCTTTCCCGATCGACGTCTACGATACCGCGGCCTGGATGGTCATCACGCCTCTTTCCGAAAAATCGATCCGCGAAAACTCGGCGCCGCAGGAGATACCCGACTTTACGAACGGCGCGTACAAAAACCGCACGGATAAAAACACGGGGAAATACCGTTTATAAAATTTTTTTCCGTCGGTCAATCTTTGTTTGCGGTCTTTTGCAAACAGTTTCAAACCGTGACAATTTGTCACGGTTTTGTTTTCTTTTGTAGATTTCATTTTTTATATAATTATAAAATGCGCGAAAATGCGCTTTTTTTATGGCTTGAAATGCGCTTTTTTGGGCAATAATAGCCCGTATGGAATCTTTGAACGAAAGAGCGGAGACGTTCAAAAACCTTTTTTTCGGCGCGAGCGACCTTGTCGTAAGAAAACTCCCTTACGGGTTTTTGTTTTATTTTGACGGTATGTGCGACGTGGAACGGCTGGAAAAGAACGTGCTTTCGCCGCTTTTTGAGCAGAATGAAGAAAAAATAGACATCGATACTCTTTTGAATCAAACGACTTTTTCGGGGGAAATAAAAAGCGCGGACGAGGACGAAGCGGTGCAAAGCGTGGCGGCGGGCGACGCGGTCGTTCTTTGCGCAGGGAATAAAACGTTTGTTTTTTCCCTGCGCAAAAGTAATCCGCGGTCGGTCGCCGAACCCCCCACGGGTACGGTCATCAAAGGTCCGCGCGAAGGGTTTGTCGAAGATCTGAAAACCAATATGATCCTTGTCCGTCGCAAAATAAGGAGCAATAAACTCGTTTTCAAAACGGTAAAAATGGGGCGTTTTTCCGAAACGCAGATTGCGATTGCTTACATCGAGGGTTTGACTTCAAAAAGAACGGTCGATCGCGTCCTGAATCGGCTGTCCGATATCGACATCGACGGCGTGCTCGATTCGTCGTATCTGTCCAAAATCATCGCCGATAATCCGTATTCTCTTTTGAAACAGGTCGGAAACAGCGAAAAAGCGGACGTAATCGCCGCGCGGCTTTTGGACGGGCGCGTCGCCGTTTTTGTGGACGGCTCTCCGATAGTTTTGACCGTGCCTTTTGTGCTGATAGAGGACTTTGAGGACAGTCAGGACCGCTACAAAATGCCCTCGCGCGTGACTTTTTTGCGTATTGTGCGCCTGCTTGCGGTGTTTTTCGCGTTGTTTTTACCGGCGGCGTTCGTTGCTGTTCAGTCTCATCAATACCAGATACTGCCGCTTCAACTGATGGTTACCGTCATCAACAGTACCGGCGAAATCCCGTTCGGTCCGACATTGGAGATGCTGCTTGCGCTTGTTTTGTTCGATATTCTGACCGAAGCGAGCATTCGGATGCCGAAGCACGTCAGCCTTGCTTTGAGCGTCGTCGGCGCCATTGTCCTCGGGCAAACGGCGGTTGACGCCGGCTTTTTGAGCAGTCTGACCGTGCTGGTCGTGGCGATCAGCGGTATCGGTATTTATGCCGTGCCCGATCAAACGGGCGTCATCGGTATGTTCCGCATGATACTTGTCGTCGCGGCGGGTTCTTTCGGCATTTACGGTATTCTGCTTGTTTCTCTTGCCGTTTTTGCATACATGAGCGAAATGAAGACGTATGATATGCCCTATCTTTCGCCCTTTGCTCCGATCGAAAGCGGCGATCTGAAAAACGTTTTTTTGAAAGAGAATCTGACCGATCGGACTTTGCGCTCTTACGGGCAGTATCTCGATAACAGGACGCGTCTGAAAAACAGGAGGGAACTGTAAAAAAATGAACGAAATAAGCGACCGTCAACTGTCGATCATGGTCTTTTTTATTCCGCTTGTATTCAAGATGGCGATGCTTCCGTCCCTGCTGTACGAGACCGCCGGCGTGGACGGCTATATCTGCGTGAGTCTGTTTGCCGTCGTTGAGTTTTTGCAACTCGCCGTTGTCCTTTTCGTCTGTAATCGCGGCGGTATGGAGGCGATCGGAAAGCGGTACGGAAAAGGCGTGTACCGTCTGCTTGCGACGCCGTTTTTATTCGTGATTTTTATTAAAAGCGTCATATTCGTCAGCGAGATTACGCGCTACGTCACCTCTTTTTTATTCTATAATATCGTGTCCGTGCCGATCGTGCTGACGGCGATTCTTTTATGCTATTATCTCGGCTACAAAGGCGCGAAGAGTATCGCGAGGCTGTTTGAACTGACGGTATGGCTTGTCCCGGTCATCGTGCTGATGGGGATTCTGTTCGGCAAAGCGACGCTCGAATTCGACTATATAAGACCGGTCTTTGCAAACGGTTTTTCTCCGATAGGACAGGCGGTGAAAAAGTACCTTATCTATACGTTTGATTTTTCACCGCTTCTTTTTTGCAAACTGAAAATAAAACGGAAAAGGGGGATCGTTTTTTCTTCCGTTTTTTGCGTCGTTATGTTGGTCGTTTGTTATATGGTCCTGTATGCACGCTACGGCAGGGCGTCTTTTCTTGCCGACTGCGCCTTTGCGCGTCTCGCGTCTTTCGATACCGTAATCAGCGAAATCGGGAGCCTTGATTGGATAAGTTCGGTTTTGTGGTTGAGCGTTTCTCTTTTGGATCTCGGGTTGAAAGCGTATGCCGTGGGACAGATCGGGACGGGGTACGGATGTAAGCCGTACGTTTTTAACGCGGCTTTTGCGATCGCGCTCGGGTGTACGGTTTCGCTTGTGTGGAACAGTTTTGAAAAGGCGCTCGACTTTGTGACGTGCGGCGTCCAGTATGCCGTTTTTGCGGTGGAGATAGCCGTCCCGTCGGTGATGCTCGCGCTGTGTAAGTGCGTTGAAAAAAAGGAGGCGGCTACGTATGAAACGCGGTTATAAATGGTTTGTCACGTTCGTCGCGTTTGCGTCGTTTTTCGCTTTCGGAAAGATTTTGCCCGACGAACCTTTGAAAAGCAAAGCGATGGTTGTCGGCATCGGGATCGACCTTGCGGAGGAGGAAAAACTGACTTTGCACTTGCAGATTCTGACAGGGAAGGGTGCGTCTTCGGAGACGGGCAGCAATACGCGCGTAATGACGGCGACCGCTCCGTCTATCGGCGAGGCGGCGTACAATATCAGTCGGGAGACGGGGCTTATCGTCACTTTGACGCACTGTAACGTGGTCGTTTTGGGCGAGAGTCTGTTCAAAAGCAAGAACGTATACAGCGCGCTCAACTATCTTGCCACCAACGCGTATTTGAGCGATAACGCCTGTATTTTTACCTGCGCCGGTTCGGCAAAAGACGTGCTTTCAGCCAAGGTCGCTTTCGGCGGCAACACGAGTTTGTATATCCGCGAAATCGTCGGGCAGTACGACTCATTCGGAGACATCGCGGCGCGCACGATACGGGAATATATCGTCGATTATCACAGAAAAGGGCAAACGAATTGTCTGCCGTATATCGTCCGCAAAGAAACGGACGGGCAGATTCCTTCTTCGTCGTCCGACTCGGAGATGGGCGAACGGAAAGACGCGCTGTTTGACCTGACGGGTACGGCGGTAATCGTAAAGAACGAATGGAAAAAAACGTATCGGGAGGGCGCCGCGCTCGTTTTGAACTGTCTTCTCGGGAAAATCGACAAAGGTCAGTGGACGGGAAGCGGCGATCGCGGCGAGATTATTGACTGGTATATTTTGAAAAACGACGTAAAAAAGGAGTATTCTCTGTCCGACAAAACGGTACGGCTGACGATAAAACTGAAAGTCGTCCTGAAAGAAATCGTCGATTATTCCGAAAACGACGGCAATATCGACAGAAGCGCGGTTACCGAAAGGGAAAAAAAGCGTGCGGAAGAGGACTTCGCACGTTTGACGGAAAAAATTTTTTACGACATGCAAGAGTGCGGAGCGGACGGTTTCGGACTGACGGAAGGATTTTTCAGTCGCTATCCGAATCGGACCGAGGACATCGCTATCGGGGATATAAACTTGCGCGCCGACGTCGAGTTTATTCCGGCGTAGACAGGGACGCGGTGTCGTATTCGATATAGGACATTTCGCCGTTTGCGAGGGTGACGATACTGTTCCGGTATTGTCCGTTGCCGTACACCGAGCCGGCTTGGAGATTGTCGAACGGACAGTCGTCGGAGGCGCAAAGCCTCGGCATTTTGTGGACGTGTCCGGAAACGACGTGATCGACGCCCATATCGATATACGCCTGCGTAAATTCTTTCCACTTGTAGTCGTGTTTTTCGTTGCATTCGTCGCAGATGTAGTCGTACATAAAGAACTGCGGCGGTTGGGTTTGCGCCTGCTTTTCGGTCAGAATTTTGTCCATCAGAACGGGAATGTGCGAAAGGATCATATTGTAGCGGTACCCGTCGTATTCGCGGTTATGTAAGACGGTACCGACAAGCCAGTCGTATTCCTTATCTTTATAGGCGTCAAAGCGGTTGATCCCGTTATAGCGCGGCATATCGTCGTCGTGGTCGTCTCCGAAATTAAGCGCGGTAAAGTGCGCGCCGCCGATAGCGACGGTGTAATACAGTTCTCCGTCGGGGGAGGGCGTGGGGAGTAACTCGTTGACGAATTTTGCTTTCATGCCCTTGTTTTCGTGGTTTCCGACGACGTATAAACAGGGTATCTCGCTCGCGCTTGCGATTGCGCCTACTTTCAGAATCGGCTCGACAAAATCGGTTATGTCGTCGTTGTACTGATTGCTGAAATCGCCGAGCATAAGGACGAAATCGTAGTCGTATTTTGCCTGCGTCTTCTTCAAAATCTCCTGCGCCGCCTTGTACGGTCCCTGAATATCCGATATGCAGATAAACGACACGTCGCCTACGTGAACGCCGTTCTCGTCCACGACGTCTTTTTCTTTGGAGTAGCCGCGGAAAGAATAGGTCTTGCCCAAGATCGTTTCGCCGAGACGTATGCCGTAATTTTTGCCGTCCAGCGTCCTGCGCGAAGCCACGCGATAGGTCGCGCCGTCCAGTATGTCTTGCGGCACTTCGACGCGGTGAAAAATCGAATCGAAGCGTTGCGTACCGTTTATTTCGTCGTAAAAGACGTAGTCTGCGCCGTCTTTCGTAACGTGGACTTCTCCCGTTCCTTCCGCGTTCGTGGCAAAAAGAACGCGATAGTTGCCGTCGCTCGAATAATAAACGGACGGTTCGGAAAGAAATTCGTAAACGTCTGCGGCACGCCCCTCCAAAACCTTTTTTGCCGGAAGATAAAACGCCCCGCCCAGCATGCAAAGGCATAATGCGGCCGCGATAACGGGCGCGAAAGATTGCCGACTTTTGCCGTGAAAAACCTTTTGCGAATAGAAAAGGACGAATATATTGCCCGCCGTGATTTGCAACAAAGTAAGACACAGCGAAACGTAGCCCGACTCGGCATTGGATAACTCGAAAAGGTCGCCGAGGACCGAATTGCAAAAATACGTCTGCAAACCGCAAAACGCCCCGAACGCGACGCCTTCGACTGCCACAAGCAACCAGCCGCGTTCGGCAGAAAGCCCGATAAGGATACCGTTCAGCGCGGTAAGGATACACAAACCGCCGCAAGCGATAAACAATTGCGGTTCGCGCCAAACGGAATACAAGTCGTAATAAACGTACGCAACCGCAAACGTCGCACCGTACAAAACGACTTGTATCGCATAAAAGAGGATGGGAAACTTTTTGAACTTTTCTACGAATTTCATGTGCCTTTTCTCCCTGTTTTTCCGATTATTATTTTATAATCGTTTTTGGCGTTTGTCAATGCAAAATCGCGCTTGACACCGTTTATATGGATATGATATACTTATTTTATATTATTCTAAGTATTGGGAGGTTGTCGCCATGGCTTGGTATCATATCGTTTCGATAGCCGTAGCGGCGGCTGTTTTTTTGTATTTTATCGCGGGCGTTGCGATCGCTTTCGGGTTTTTGAGGCGGAAGCCGAAGACGGAGGAGATGAGTATCGCAAAAGAGCGGCGGTACGGTATCACCGAGGAAGAACTCTTTTACCGCTGCGAAGAGACGAGCCTGAAAAACAGGCGCGGCGACCGTATGTTCGGCAGGGTGTATATCGCCGATCAAAAGACCGATAAGTGGATTCTTGTTTTGCACGGGTATAACAGCAACGGTATGTCCGTCCGCAAGTACGGCAAAATGTTTAACGACCTCGGTTATAACGTCGTTTCGCCCGACTTTTGTTTCTGCGGCCGCTCGGAAGGAAAGTTTTTCAGTTTCGGCAAGTACGAGACCGAGGACGCCGAGGTGTGGCTGGAATGGTTGAAACAAAAATACCACCCCGTATCTTTGGGTGTTTTCGGGGTTTCCATGGGTGCTTCGACGGGCATTATTCTCGCTTCTCGGCATCCCGAAATCGACTTTTTGATACCCTATTGTCCCTATTATTCGTACAAATGGGAAATCATCGACACCGGGAACAGAATGGTAAAAGGCAAGTGGTTCGGACTGCTGTATCCGGCTGTTTATGTCGGGACGTACCTTGCCGCGCGCGGGACGAAAGCGCGTTTGCTTTGTATAAGCGATTATCTCGCAAAGGTGACTTGCCCCGTCCTTTTGTTGCATTCGGTACAAGACGACGTGACGAGTTATAAGCAGTCGGTCGCTTTGCAAAGGGAGAATCCGCACGCGGAGTTGCACCTGTTTGAAAAGGGCGTCCACGCCAAGGCGTACGCCGCCGATCGGCAGGAATATATCGGCGTCGTAGCGGAATTTTTAACGAAAAACGATAAACAAAAAAATATAGCATAAAGGAGTTTTCGAGTTATGAAAAAAGGTAAAACCGAAAAAGATTTATCGTACAGACTCAGCCCCGACTACGTGCCTGTCAAAGAAAAGATAGCGTACGCGTGCGGAGCGTTTATGGACAGCGGCGGCGTCGCTTTGATGTCGTGCGTCATGCTCAACTATATGACCGACTCGCTCGGCATTCTTGCGGCATGGGCGTCCACGATTATGATGATCGCCAAGATATGGGACGCCATCACCGATCCTCTGATGGGCAGGATTACCGACAATACCCGTTCCAAATGGGGCAGACGTAAACCATATATGGTCGTGGGCGGCGTGCTTCTTTTCTTCGCACTGATGCTTTTGTTCGCGCCGATTAAGGACTGGGGTATCACTTCGCAAGCCGGTATGATCGCGTACGTCCTTATCTTCTATATCGTATGGAATACTTGTTCGACGATCACGCAGGTGCCGTACACTTCGATGGCGAGCGATATTTCTCCCTCTTTTTCCGAACGGAATAACGCCAACACCGTCAAACTCGTCTTCTCCGCTCTTGCTTCGGGCGTGGCGTATATCGTACCTTTGCTCCTTTTGGGTGCTTACCAAAAGGGCACGATGACGGCGACGGTATTCTGGATCGTCATGTTCGTCGTGTTCGGTATCCTCTTCGGCGGCGGTCTCGTCGTCGCGGGTATCTTTACCAAAGAGCGCGTCAAACCGGAAGACAAACCCAAACAGAAGTTCGATTTCAAAGAGTTTTTGAAAGGGTATATCCAACCGTATAAGAATAAATCTTATTCCTGGCACATCGCCATGTACGTCGCGGCGTTTACCTGTATGGATATGCTGTCGGCGCTCGCGACCTATTACGCGTCCCACGTATGGCGCGGCTCGGTCGTCGACCTCGGCTTTATGACGATGAACTTCTCTTCGATGTTCATTATCGCCCCCGTCATGGTCGCCGCCGTTCTCGCGTTCCCCCTCGTCCGCGTGATGATGGACAAAAAAGGCAAGGCGTTCGCTTTCCGTATGGGCTTGCCCTTCTATATTATCGGCGGTATTTTGCTTGCCGTGCTCGATCCGAGTTGGTGCCCGCCCCTCGTTATACCTTTCGTCGCGCTCGTTATGGGCTTCGGCTTCGGCGGCGCGCAGATGATCCCGTGGATGAACTTCCCCGACACGCTTGACGTAGCCGAACTTGCTTTGGGAGAACGTCCCACTGGCAATTACAGCGGTATGATGACGCTTGTCCGTAAAATCAGCGGCGCGCTCGGCGTGGGTGTGATCGGGTGGATTTTGTCGGGCGTAGGCTACGATAACTATAACGCCGCGGTCACCGGCTACGAGTCCCTTGTCGCCGACGGTACGATCACCGCTACCGAAACGGTCACCGCAACGAGCATCGGAGACGCTTTCCGCAATAATTCGTCCGCTATCACCGAGCGTATCACCGCATTGGTCGACAGTGGCAAAGAGAGTTTCGATCTCTCCGGTTTTGACGTCAACACCGTCGCCAATAACGTGGACAGCGTCCTTTTGACCATCCGTCTTTTGATGGGTATCGCCATCGCCGTCCTGATCGCTTTCGCACTGTTCTCGTCTTTCCAATTCAAACTGACGAATACCATTCTTGCCCGTATGAGATATTTCAGCGATAAAATCAAAGCCGGCGAATACGACGCGCTGACCGATGAAGAAAAACAGGAAAGAATCGACCTTATCAATAAGCACTACGGCAAATACGACGCCGAAAAAGACGCCTCTATGATCGCTTCCTTCCAAAAATCGGACAAATAAGCGATCCGAAAAATGTATAAAAAAAAGAATCTTTCCGCGTGAAAGATTCTTTTTTTAATACCGTCATAACGTTTTTTTTATTCCAACGACTCCAAAAACTGTTCGACGTCGATGCCGCATTCCGCGAAGAGTTGTTGAGCGAATTCGTCCGGGTAGCCCTCACGGTAGACGACGCGCTTTATGCCGCTGTTAATAATCATTTTTGCGCAAATCGAACAGGGTTGGTGGGTGACGTACATGGTCGTGCCGTCGAGCGATATGCCGAGTTTCGCCGCCTGAATGATGGCGTTTTGTTCGGCGTGAACGGCGTAGCATAATTCGTGGTGCGTGCCGGAAGGAATGCCCATTTCTTGCCGAATGCAAAAGCCTTTATCTTTGCAGGAGCGGATGCCGCTGCTCGCGCCGTTGTAGCCCGTGGTCAAGATCCGTTTATCGCTGACGACGACCGCGCCTACCTGACGGTTTTCTTTGAAGCAACTGCTCCAATTTGCGACGAGATATGCCATTTGCATAAATCTTTTATCCCACTTGTCCATAAAAATCATCCTTTTTATCTTTTTGTCTGTTATTTAGTTTAACATATACGAAAGAATGTTGCAATACTTTTTGAAAAAACGGCATAAAATATAGTAGCATGCCCGAAAAAGTGGATTATTCGCAATTCTATTACCGCCGGGAAAAAGAAGAAAAAAAGCCGAGCGAAGAGGAAAAAGAAAAAAAACCGAAGAAAAAGAGACGTTTTTTCGGGACGGTTGCGGTTGTTTTGCTTTGTTTCGCGCTTGTCTTTGTGTGCGCCGATTTTTTCGGGAAAGGCTTTTTGACGGAGGGCTTAAAAAAGGTTTTTCAGGGCGCGTCCTATACCTATTATGTGCTGGCCAAGCCGTCCGTCTCACGTTTTACCGCCTATGCCGACAGCCTGGAAATCAAGCAGAAAGGGGGCGCCGGGTACGTTTTTTGCGACGACGGCTATTATGTCGCGTACGACGTTTATCCCGATAAAGCGACCGCTCTTGCCGTGCAAAAAAAGAATCCTTCTTCGACCGTGTATTCGCTGTCCTATCGGACGAAACAAACGGACGTCGCGGCGGAACTCGACCTGATGGTGTGCGATTTTTCTTCCGCGCTTTCGTCGTGGGAAAAAGGCGAACTGACCGAGGGCGAACTGACTTCTCTGAAAAACGCCTACCGCACTTCGCTCGAAAGCCGCAAGCCGTCCTGCTGCGACGAAACGTGCCTGTCCGTTCTTAACCTCGCTACCGACGGACTTGCCGACTTCGACTTTGCTTCCTGCGACAAAATCTCCGTCCTGTCCGATATGCGCTACTTTCTCTGCTGCGTCGTCTTTTCGGAAGCAAAATGATTTTTTCCTCTCCTTATATATTACGCGCGCGTGCGAGAAGTATCCGTCTTCCGACCTTTCTTTCCCGTTCGTCATTCCGACCGAAGCGGAGGAATCCCTTTCCTCGTTTCGTCATTCCGACCGAAGCGGAGGAATCCCATTTTCTCCGTTCCGTCATTCCGACCGAAACAGCCGACAGGCTGTGAAGCGGAGGAATCCCATAAAGTACGGGAGATCCCTCGACTACGCTCGGGATGACGACCGCACCCAAAGATAAGCCCCCGGGGTCCCCGAAAAATCGCAGATTTTTTGGGGCATATTTTGCGCCCTTTGTCAAAAGGGAGAGCGTCCGCACCCAAAGCGTAAGCGACGGTGCAGAGAGGGTTTTCCACGAGATAAAACTATGGAAAACAATACGATCTTTTTACCGTTTGTCGGTAAAAAAGGGGGAAAATCATAATTTTTCACGTTTTTTCGTTTTCGGACGCGTGAATCGGCGTGCTATCGTCATGCGGAGTGCCGAGAGTGCGTTGATTTTCCGCGAAAACAAGGACAGCTGCAAAGGACTACTGCGGACGAAGTTTTTGCGGAAGCGTCCGAAAACTATAAATTTTTTATCCGTTTTTAGTAAAAGACAGAAAAAAAGTTATTCTTTTTTACATTTTTCGTTTTTGGACACGTAAATCGGCGTGCTATTGTTATGCGGAGTGCCGAGAGTGCGTTGATTTTCCGCGAAAACAAGGACAGCTGTAGTGGACTACTGCGGACGAAGTTTTTGCGGAAGCGTCCGAAAACTATAAATTTTTTATCCGTTTTTAGTAAAAGACAGAAAAAAAGTTATTCTTTTTTACATTTTTCGTTTTCGGACGCGTAAATCGGCGTGCTATCGGTGCTCCGATCGGAATTTTAGGTGTTGACAGGGCTACTCGAATATGCTACACTATAATTAGCCTATAGCAATATGGGTATAACTGAAAAAATTTTTATGGAGGTTAGTTATGAAAAAGAATCTTGTAACAAAAATTCTTTTAGCAATGGTTGCGCTTGCGCTTGTATTCGCTCTCGCGTCCTGCTCGCTCTTCGGCGGCAAAAACGATGACAAGAAAACCGACGACACTCAGCAAGAACAATCGGGAAAAGCTCTGACCGCACCGACCGTTACGATCAACGGTACGACCGCACAATGGGCCAAAGTAAAGAATGCGAAAAGCTATACTTACACCATTTATGACGAAAATGGCGACGAAGTGGAAACCAAAACGGTAGAAGCGAAGAACACGTCGATAAAGGTTGAACTCAAAGAAGGTCAATCGATCACTGTTATCGCGAAAGCCGACGGTTATACCGACAGTCCTGCCAGCGCGAGAGTCACGGCGGCGTTGAACCCCTTGGCTCAGATCAAGAACGTCATCGGCGGTGCAAGCACTTTGGTTGATATCATCAACGGTATCGGCGACACGATCAATGCCGAAGTTTCCCTTGGCGGATATTTCCGTAGCGGCGAAAGCAAGAACAGCGCGGCTCTGAAAGTCATGGCTAACGCCAACAAGACCAGCCCCGAAGTTGCTCTCGGTTTGACCGTCAACGAAGGCGAACCCCTTTTCTCGATCGGCTACACCGGCAATAAATTGCTCGTGAACACCGGCGACAAAGTGTACGTTGACCTGACCGCTCTTGACGGTGCCGAAAACGCCCTCATGGCTTACGTCATGGGACTTCTTGCCGATATCCCCGAGATCCAATTCTCCTCGATCGCCGACACCGTTAACGGAGTGCTCGACTCCCCGATGCTTTCGAGCATGGGCGACATCAGCAGCCTTATCGACATCCAGACGCTCGACGACGGATCCGTTTCTATCGGTCTTACTTGCGGCACGTTGGATACGCTCCTGAACGTATTGCCGATGCTCTTGAAAGACGTTGATATCGACGCGCTCGCCACCCAATATCTTGACATGGTTCCGTCTCTTGCGAAGAACGAAACCGTCCTGTCCATTCTGCCCGGTCTTGCCAACGTTGATCTCAGTTGGATCAGCTGGAATAGTATCAAAGATAAAATTACCGCGAAGAAAGACAGCACCGACAGCCTTTTGAAAGTCGTCGTTAAGTACGGTAAAGAAGGCAGCCTCAAAGTCATCAACGGTATCGACGTCGTAATCGACCTGTCCGCTCTCGACAAAGATAACCTTAACTACGAAGTCGGTCTCAGCGTCGGTTTGATGCTCAGCACCACGACCAAAGCCAAAGTTGCCGAATTCGTCGGTACCGGCTACAAAGCGAAAGAAATCGAACTCGACCTCGACGCCGATCTCGGTTTGAAAGACATCAGCGCAACCGGAAAAGCCGTCGTTCGTTTGTCCGACATGCTCTCCAAGAAAGACGCTGTCGCCGCTTACGCTACGATCGACGTAACCAAAGGCGCTACCACGAAGACTGTTAAAGGATTTGCTTCCGCCAACGGTTTGTATGCTGACTTCTCCGGTTTGTTCGAATTGTTCGGTGTTACCGGTGAAACCACTCAATACAAAGTAGAATATCCGATCGGAAACCTCGTTGACTTTGTAGAAGACGCAGTGAAAGGTCTCGGCGCGAAGAACGCCGCTCTCGAAATCGCCGGACTCGATATCGGCGGACTCGTCGATATGGGTAAAGGTATCGTAGACGGTTTGATCGAAGTCGCCACTTCCGAAAAAGAAATGTCCGAAAAGATCGTTGACGTTTGCTCTTACGTTTATAAGGCTGTATACGACGTAGTCGTAGAACTCGTTCCTTCCTTCCCGAACGAAGAAGCGTTGGTTGACAAAATCGCCGCTCTCGAAATCACCGAAGGCGTAACGGTTCAGAATTACAGCAAGATCACCATCGACGGAAAAATCGGTGACATCGTCAACGCGTTCATCGATAAGCACAAAGCAAACGCTGAAACCCTGAAAGCGGCTGTCAATGCCGGTGAAGGCAAAGCGGGCGTCCAATTGATCGGCGACGGCAACGAAGTGAAAGGTATCCTTGACTATGTAGCCGCGTTCGTTAAGATTCCGACCGTCAACCAAGGTGCTCTTGATTTCACCACGACTGCCGACATCAACGACGCTACGGCTCTGAAAGCATGGCTCAACTTTGCCCTCGGCGAAGCCAAAGTCTCCGTCTTCGATGACATGCCCGTACTCGATATGCTCGAAGATATCATCGGAAAATCTCTCGACGAAATCATCGACGGCGGATTGTATTTTGAAGTTGCCGGTGAACTCACCGCAGAAAAACTTGCTAAATACGGTCTCAGCGGTAGTTTGACTGCGAAAGAAAGTGTGGAAGGAGACGAATACGCTTCTGCTTCCGCAGGTATCTACTTCCAGAACGCTACGACGGCTATGAGCGCGTTCGACGGTTCTGCCTTCACCGCTTTCAATGCGAAAGAAGAAGAAACCTACAAGATCGCCGAAGCATTCATCGCTTTGTTCAACGCTGCTTTTGTTGACTAATCGACTGATGTTGCGATAGCAAAAAAACTATGAGAGCGCCCCACGGTTTTCCGTGGGGCGCTTTTTTTATCCCCACAAAATGCGCGCATTTTGCGGGGAACCCGTGCTTTTGCGCCCTTTGTCAAAAGGGAGAGCGTTTGCCCCAAAAAACGCAAGCTGTTTTTCGGGATAAATTACACCCTTTCTCAAAAGGGGGCTTGATTGCCAAAACGTCTACGTTTTGGGAATGGGGGTTTTTAACGAGAATAAAGTCTGCTTTATGCTACGGATAAATATACCGCTTGGCACAGTTTTATCGCGTGGAAAACCCTCTCCCTCGCTCCGCTCCGGACGCTCTCCCTTTTGACAAAGGGCGCAAATTTATCCCCAAAAAACGCAAGCCGTTTTTCGGGGA
>JAZRZM010000034.1:0-31757 GCA_045601385.1 Clostridia bacterium
GGCGCGTAAAGAAATCTGCGAAGGAGCGATGGAACGGCAAGAGTGGGTTTATTTTTTGCGAAAATGAGGAGAGCTGTACAGGCGTACTGCGGACGAAATTTTCACAAAAGCGCCCAAAACTATAATTATTATATCCATAAGAGCAGAAACGGAGATAAAAACTAATGTTTTTACTATATTTATTTTTTTGGGCGCGTAAAGAAATCTGCTATTGCCGTTCCTATAAAAAAAGTTGATTTTCGGCACAATAAATTGTATAATAGACAAAATGACAAGCCTTGAAGAGGAAAAGAACTCGCAGTGCGGACATCGGCGCAGGGTGCGCGATTTAGTGAATAAGAACGGCGTCGGCGGTTTCCCGGAATACATGGTGCTCGAATACATCTTGTTTTATGGGATTCCACGCCGTGATACGAAACGGATTGCGCGGCAGTTGTTGGAAAAATATCACAATTTGGCTACGATCGTAAAAACGGACATTGATTCGCTTGCGAAAAATCCGTATATGACGCAAACCGCCGCCGAACTTTTGCATGCTTTGCCGAGCATTCTTATCTATTTGGACGAACAGGACATCAGACCGGAGCGTTTGCAAAGCGTGCGGCAATGCGTCGAGTATCTCAAAGCGCGTATTCCGTTGGAAAAAGAGGCGGCGTTTATTTTGTGTTTGGACAAAAACAACCGCATTCTTGCCGTGGAAAGAATAGCGACCGGTACGACCGATGAAGCGCGCATTATTCTGAAAAACATCATTGCGCCGATATTGAAGAACGAATCGCATAGGGCGATCATTGTTCATAATCATCCGCTGTCGGACGCAAAGCCGTCGCAGGACGATTTGATTGCGACAAAAGATTTGCAGGACTGCCTTGCAAGTGCCGGGATTGAACTGGTCGATCATGTGGTAATCGGGAAGGATAACACCTTATTCAGCATCCGAAAAGGGGCTTATATATGAGTATTTTACCGAAATCGGATGTGCTTTTCAGTGAAGAGGAACTGTGTGCGGCAAGTCCGCTTTCGCTCAGTTTTATCGGAGACGGCGTGCATACGCTCTATATCAGAACCAAGACTTTTGACGCGGATCGATATAAAAACGGCGCGATGCATTTTGATACAATCAAAGAAGTTCGTGCCGAAAAACAAGCCGAAATGGCGAAAAAAATGGAAATTTTGCTCACCGAAAGGGAGTTATATATATTCAAAAAAGCAAAAAGCGCGAAGGTAAAATCGGTTCCGACGCATGCGACGACGTATCAATACAACCTGGCGACGGGCTTTGAAGCCGTCATCGGGTACTTGTATCTGTCGGGGCAAAACGAGCGGTTGGGGGCGCTGATGGACGCGCTGTACGAGGAGAAAAAATGATTATTCAGGGAAGAAATGCCGTCACAGAGGCGGTCAAAGGAAACGTTACCGTCGAAAAGGTGCTTGTCTTGAAAGACGCGCCGAAGCAAAACAATTATACGCTGGTCGGGCTTTGTCGTGATAAAAAAATAACCGTTCAGTTTGTGGACAAGCAGGCGTTGGAGCGGTTAAGTCCGGACGGACGTCATCAAGGCGTGGTCGCCGTCGTGACCGAGTTTACCTATTCCGAACCCGAAGAGATTTTGACAAAAAAAGGGGATAAACCCCTTCTCGTGCTATTATTGGATGGCATCGAAGATCCGCACAACCTGGGGGCGATTATCCGTGTGGCGGAGTGCGCGGGCGTGGACGGGATACTGATGCCTCGTCGTCGTTGCTGTCCCGTTACCGATACCGCCGTCAAAGTCAGTTGCGGCGCGTCGGGCTATGTAAAAATCGCCAAAGTGAACAATTTGAACGAGACGATTCGTTCTTTGAAAGAAAGCGGAATAACCGTCGTCGCGGCGGATATGGACGGGGAGGATATTTATTCGACCGATCTTACCGGCGACCTTGCCATTGTTGTCGGCGGCGAGGGGGACGGCGTGCATAGCCTGACGGGGAAACTGTGCGATAAAAAAGTCGCTCTGCCGCAGTTCGGACAAATCAATTCGTTGAACGCGTCGGTTGCGACGGGCGTAGTCGTGTACGAGGCGGTAAGGCAAAGGCTGTCGAAGTAAAAAACATGGATGAAGATACCGTTTTAATTCTGAAAGCGAAAGCGGGAGACGCGGTCGCGACGGACGCGATAATCGACAGGTATACCTGGCTTGCCCGAAGCGTCGTCCGCAAATACTTTACGACCAACTGCACCGAAGAAGACCTCGTGCAGGAGGGTTGTCTCGGCATCGCGAAAGGAATCCAAACATACGATCCGGACAAGAACCCGAATCTTGTCGCCTATTTTTCGATGTGCATCGACGCCAACATAAAAGACGCCCTGCGTATGGCGACGAGGCGAAAGCACCGCGTCCTTTCGGGTGCGATCAGTCTCACGTCGCTGGAAGAGACGGGCGCGTCTTTGCCCGCGGAGTTTATTTACGATCCCGTTCATAACTATATCGAAAGGGAGGGACTGGACCTGTTTTATCGAAACCTGTCCGCACTGTGTTCGCCCTTTCAGTTACAGGTGTTGCACCTGTATTTGGAAGGATACACCTATGCCGAAATCGCCGCGGTGCTTCGCGTGACGGCAAAAAAAGTCGATAACGCGCTTGCGGAAACAAAAAAGAAAATCAAGCAGAATCCGAAACTGTTTGAGTAAAAGGAAGTGAAAAGATGGCGACTGTTTTGACCGATCGGAAAAAAGTCGGCTGGACAATTTTTCTTTTTATGATGACCTACATGGTCAGTTATATCACGCGAATCAATTACGGTGCGGTGATACTGGAAATGGTCAAATCCACCGGAGAAACAAAATCGGCTTTGTCGATGGCTGTCACGGGCAGTTTTATTACCTACGGCGCGGGGCAGATTGTCAGCGGTATATGCGGTGATAAATTCCGTCCGAAATTGCTTGTTTTTTTCGGCTTGATTTTATCGGCGGCAATGAATATCGCCATTCCGTTTTGTCCGACGCCTGTCGCTATGCTCGGCGTGTGGTGTGTAAACGGCTTTGCGCAGGCGTTTATGTGGCCGCCGATCGTTCGTCTCATGTCCACGCTTTTTTCATCGGATGATTACAAGAAAGCGACTGTTTTGGTATCCTGGGGGAGTAGTTTCGGCACCATATTCGTTTATTTGGTGGCACCGCTTTTTGTCTCTTATCTGAATTGGAAGTTCGTGTTCTGGTGCTCGGCAAGTCTGGGCGTGATTATGGCGATCGTGTGGATTTTGCTTTGCCCCGACATACCGCCCGAGAAAAAAGCGGCAGTGCCGGAAGAAAAAACGGACGCGCCGAAAAAGAGCGCGGTCGCTTTACTTGTGACGCCGCTTATGATTTTTACCATGCTTGCCGTCGTCTTGCAAGGCGCGCTCCGTGACGGGGTGACGACCTGGATGCCGACGTATGTCGCGGAAACGTTCGACCTGTCGAGCAGTATTTCCATTCTGACCGGTGTGGTTTTGCCGATATTCAGCATTTTGAGTTTTCAACTCGCGTCGACGCTCTACCGAAAAAAACTGACCAATCCGTTGACGTGCGCCTGCGTCTTTTTTGCCGTCGGCGCGGTCTCGGCGCTTTTGCTTTGCTTTTTCTCGGACGTGCATTTTGTGCTGTCGGTGATTTTGTCCGCTTTGCTGACCGGATGCATGCACGGCGTCAACCTGCTCCTCGTGTGCATGGTGCCGGAGTATTTCAAAAAGTACGGCAACGTGTCCACCGTCTCGGGCGTCCTGAATTCGTGCACCTATATCGGGAGCGCGATTTCCACCTACGGCATCGCCCTTCTCGCCGAAAATTCGGGTTGGAAAATCACTCTTCTCGTGTGGTTTTTTATCGCTTTTGCCGGTGCCGCCGTTTGCTTTGTTTTTGCGCCCGTTTGGAAGAAAAAGAATATGCGTTGAGTCCTTTCGGGTACCGAAAACGTTTTTTTGAAAAAACGTCGGCGCGCGCAAGGTAACCTTATGTTTGTATAAAAATTATATATTTGCCTTTTGGTAAGTAATGTTGTATAATACGATTATGCAGAACGTTTACGAAATGTGGTCGGTGCAAACCGGCGAAAAACTGTATAAAAACGATCAAAGAGGTCTTAAAAACTTTTTCGATAATCTGATCCATTATAATACGGGCAAAACGCCGCGCGTATGGGAACTCGACCTTTTCCGCGGTTTTCTGATGCTTTTCGTGACGATCGTGCATGTTTTTGACTTCGGGCTTTCTCTCGGGTTTTTCGATTTTCACACGGCGGCAGGCGTCGCCTTTCGTGACGGGTTCGTAAAAGTATACGTAGGGAGCGCGTTCAAGGTCGGGACGCAACCGTTCGGGCTGTTTATTTTTTCCCTTCTTTCGGGCGTCAGTTGCAGTTTGTCGCGCAGCAATTATAAGCGCGTCATTAAGATGGTCGTTCTTTGCGCGATTTATATGGGCATTTTTGCCGTGATTCACGTTTTGTTCCCGTCGCTTGTAAAAAGTTATTTTGTTTTTAACATCATCAATGTGCTGACGATTTCCGTCGTCGAGTGGTGGCTTCTTGACGTCGTGAAAGCGCCGACGTGGGTGCGGTTGTCGCTCGGTCTCTTGCTTATGACAATCGGCTTGACTTACTACTATTCACACTTCGTTCGCGGAAACGCTTATATCGAAAACGACCTGCTTGCCCTTTTGGTGTATAACAAACACGGCGACGAATTGGTGCAAAACTTCGAGCCGCTTCTTCCCCATCTCGGGTTTTTCCTGATCGGCGGCGTGCTTGGGAAGATCGTCTATTCCGATAAAAAGACGCGCACCCAAAGCCCCATTTGCCGAAAAATACTTTTGCCGTTTGCTTTGATGGGTAAAAATTCGCTTGTGACTTATCTGACTTTACCGATCATTATTTTGGCGGTCGTTTGGCTTGTCGAGCGTTTCGTTTGGCTTTTCGTTTGATTATGAAGGAAAACTACGACAGACGGATGCGTGAAGAAATCGAAAATAGCAGGGGCGAAAAAAAGTCCCTTTTGTTGCACGCCTGTTGCGCGCCGTGTACCGCAGGATGTATCGAAAGGCTTTTGCCGCATTTTGCCGTGACGCTCTATTTTTATAATCCGAATATCTCTTCCCGAACCGAGTACGACAAACGCGCTGCCGAATTGACGCGTTTCGCACAGGCGTTAAATGTCCCTTGTATTATCGAGGAATATAATGAAAACGACTTTTTAGGGGAGATAAAAGGACTTGAAGAGGAACCCGAACGCGGCAAAAGATGTCACGTCTGCTATCGTATTCGTCTGAAAAAAACGGCGGAATACGCGCGGTCGGGCGGCTACGGATATTTTGCTACGACGCTTACTTTGTCTCCGCTCAAAGACGCCGCCGTTCTCAACGAAACGGGAATTGCTCTCGAAAAGGAAGTCGGCGTGCGCTATCTGTGTTCCGATTTCAAAAAGGGTGACGGCGTATTGCGGAGCAAAGAATTGTGCGAAAAATACGGGCTGTACCGACAGAATTTTTGCGGATGCGCGTTTTCAAAAAAGGAAGCGTAAATCACTCTTAAATGCAGGTGCGCGCGTTAAAATTTATTTAAGAAAAAGGGAATATTCTTATAAGCGAAAAATCTTGTGGAGGGATTTTTGAATATGGATATAAAAAAGAAGTTTGTTGCGGTGGCAGTCTGTTTTGTGTTGGCGGCGTTCTGTTTGACGGCTTGTACGGGGACGGAGGCAAAAAGCGAAGTGTCCATTGACTCGATGTACCGCGAAGCCGTAGAAGACGGTACTTTCCAAGGTACCAAGGAAGAATTCCTCGACTATATCCGCGGCGAATCGGCGTACGAACTTGCCGTTCGGAAAGGTTTTATCGGGACGGAAGAAGAGTGGCTCGCGTCTTTGCGCGGAGATAACGGCATGGACGGCGAGGACGGCGCGATTACGGCGTACGGCATATACGAAGAGGCGGTCGCGGACGGTTATACGGGGACTTTTCTCGATTTTGTCTCGGCGTACCTCGGCGCGGGGCAGACGAAAGACTATGTCAGTCAGGATTCTTTATTGAGTACGGTCAGCATCTATTGCCATTTTACCGAAAAAGTGACGTTGAAACAGTCCGATTTCGGTTTTTGGTTCGGCGGAGGTAAACAGGTCACGCAAGACGCGACTTCGGCGGGCAGCGGCGTGATTTATAAATTGCGCAAAGAAACGGGCGACGCGTATATCATCACGAACTATCACGTCGTCTACGACGAGCAAAGCGTGTCGGGAGTGAGCGAGAATATCCTCGTCTATTTATATGGAGGAGAAATACTTGGGAAAGAACTGTATACCGAATATAATTCGATAACGCAACCCGATTACGAAGGGACGTACATTGCCGCGGAATACGTGGGCGGCTCGCAGAACTACGATATCGCCGTCCTGAAAGTGACGGGAAGCGAACGCTTGAAGAACAGCGCGGCGTGTGCGATTCACTTTGCCGACAGTAACAAAGTCGTGCCCGGACAAACGGCGTACGCCATCGGGAACCCCGAAGGGGGCGGCATATCGGTTACCAAAGGTGTGGTCAGCGTGGACAGCGAATCGCTTGACGACGGTTCTCGCGTTATCCGTATCGATACCGCCGTCAACTCGGGCAACAGCGGCGGCGGTTTGTTCGATAACGACGGTAGTCTGATCGGGATTGTCAACGCGAAAAGCATAGCAAGCGATGTGGAGAACATCGCATACGCTTTGCCGTCAAACGTCGTTCGGTATGTCGTAGAGAACATTATGGATTACCAAAACGCCGAAAATAAGACGGGAGACGTGCGCAAGTGCATGCTCGGTATTACCATTACCGCGCGTGAGAGCAGCGCGCGCCTTGACGACGACGGCGTGGCGAGGATCCGGGAAAAAGTGACGATTGCCGGCGTGGAAGAAACGGGACTTGCTAACGGCAAACTGCAAGAGGGGGATGAGATCCTTTCGGTTTCGATCAAGCGCGCAGGCAAGGACGGTACGGAAGAATACGCGGTCAACCGCACTTTTATTATCGTCGATCTGATGCTGACGATGCGCGTGGGCGACACGTTGACGATGCGTTACGTCCGTTCGGGCGAAGCGGGAGAAGCGGAGTTTGTCATGACGGAAGAGTGTATAAGCGAAATCGGTTAAGAAAATATGAGCGACATAAAAGAACTGTTTTTGCAAGCGGGTTATTCCCTTGACGAAGAGAGCGAGAGACGGTTTTCCGTTTATCGCTCCTTTCTTTGCGAATACAACGAGAAAGTAAACCTGACGGCGATATGCGACGACTACGGTATCGTCGTCAAACATTTTATCGACAGCGCTGTCGGAGAGAGATATATCCCCGAGGGTGCGAGCGTGGTGGACGTGGGAAGCGGAGCCGGTTTTCCGGCGTTGCCGATCAAGATTATACGCCCCGATCTTACGTTTACACTGGTGGACAGTCTGCAAAAAAGGATTGTTTTCCTTGCCGAAGCGGTGGAAAAAATGGGCTTGAAAAACGTAGAATGCGTCCATGCGCGGTGTGAGGATTATGCTCAATCGAACCGCGAAAAATACGACGTGGCGGTGGCGCGGGCGGTGGCAAAACTGCCTACGCTTGCCGAATACTGTCTGCCGCTCGTTCGGGTGGGCGGATACTTTATCGCCTACAAAACCGAGGCAAGCGAGGCCGACGAAGCCGCCCGCGCGATTGCTTTACTCGGCGGACAAACGGAGAGGACGGAAGATCTTTTGTTGCCCGACGGCAGTAAAAGGACGTTGATTGTTATCAAAAAAGTAAAAAATACCCCGTCAAAATACCCCCGTTTGCAAAATAAGCCGCGGATTTGTCCTTTGTGACGGTTTACAAAAAGTATTGAACATGCTATAATGAGATAAAGTCGAATGAAAAAGGGAGATAATAATGGCAAAACCGCTTAAAAGAGGACTGAATGCTCTTCTGGCAGATATCGAGGACGTAAAAGAATACGTAAAGACCGAAGACAAAATTTACAGTGTGCCGATTACGCAGGTCGAGGCGAACCCCGATCAACCGCGTAAACGCTTCGATGACGAAAGCCTGAAAGAACTTGCCGATTCTATCCGTTCCAACGGTATTATCCAACCGATTATCGTGCGTCGCAGCGGAGACGGCGGCTACGTCATTATTGCCGGCGAACGCCGTTATCGCGCGTCCTTGCTTGCCGGACTTGACAAAATCCCCGTTATGATCAAGGACTACGAGGATATAAAAATCAAAGAAATCAGTCTGATCGAGAATCTGCAACGGGAAGACCTCAACCCGATCGAAGAAGCCGCCGCCATTCAGGAATTGATGAAGGCGTATTCTTTGACGCAGGAAGAAATCGCGCAAAAATTGGGTAAATCCCGTCCCGGAATAGCCAATTCGCTCCGCCTGCTGAACCTGCCGATCGTTATTCGCGAGTGGGTTATCGACGGCAAGTTGAGCGCCGGACACGCGCGCGCTCTGCTCTCACTGAATAACGAAAAGACGCAAATCAAAATCGCGCAGAAAGCCATCGACGAAAACATGAGCGTGCGTGAAGTCGAACGTCAGGTAAAAGCCATCATCGACGGCGAAACGATCGAAGAAAAGAAAAAGATCGTCTGGTCCGACACCTGCAAAAGCTTTGCCGCCGATATGTCAAAACTCTTTTCAACCAAGGTTCACTTCTCCGGGAACGAATCGAAAGGAAAAATCTCCATCGATTACCGTACGCCCGAAGAACTCGAAAGGATCTATCGCATCCTTAATTCTTTGAAGTAAAAGTGGATATTTTGAATGAATAGTTATCAATAAAAAAGGGGCTTTATGCAAGCCCCTTTCTTTTTGTTTTTATGATAAAAAGTTTTATTTTCCGATCAGACTTGAAAGCAGTTCGGCGGAAACCTTTACGTCTTTGTCAAAGTCGCGGATGCCGGCTTCGCAGGAGATTTTTTCATCGTAATTCGTGGCGAGAATGACGTCGAAGAATTTTTGGATGAAGTCGTCTTTTTCGTGACCGGGCATAGTGCGGTTCTTTTCGGAAACGTGGATATGCTTCACGAGGTCCTGTTCTTTGGTAAACACCGAGAAGTCTTCGCCGTTGTTTGCCATGTGGTAGATGTCGCCCAAAGCACGGACCGCCGGATGATTCAGTTCACGCGCGAGGTCGCACGCCTGACTGACAAAGTTAATCACGTTCGTTTCGCGGAAACTGAGCGGTTCGATGGTGATCGTGACGCCGTTTTTCTGCGCGAAGTCGCCGATGGTGAGGAGATAGTCTTTCAGCATCTGCGTTTTCTTTTTTTCGGTGAAACGGGGAAAAGTGATTTTGCGCATTTTTCCGCTACCGAATACGGCGGTTTCGATACCCAAAGCGTTCATACGAGCGAATGCTTTTTCAGCGTAGGAAACCATTTCGTCGTAGTGAGAATAGAGTTTTTTGGGCAAGAAGCCGTTGACGGCGCGAAGCGTGACGGCTTCGGCGGTTTTGTTTATGTCGCTTTCGGGCAGACGCATCACATTGCCGAGGGCGGTTTCTATGTAATCGAAGCCGCAGCCTAATGCGTAGTCGTTTGCCGCTTTCAGCCCTTCGAAAGTGGGGGTGGAGTAGCGTTTACCTTGACAGGTGAACGCGCCGGGGATACAGGTACCGATTCTGATCATAGTTTCACCTGCCGTCAAAACGTGCCTTTCGTATCGAGTACGACGTCGCCCTTGTCTTCTTTGACTCTGCCGGTTGCCTGACGTTTTTCCAGTTCGGCAAGGTACAGGTCGTCGTCGATAGGTAAGGTGACGGGGCGGTCGAGCCAAGTGGAAAGGAGCATTGCGTCCATCAATTCGACGCCGTTGAGTCCGTCTTCGCCGCGCACTTTCAGCGGTTCGAGACCGAGGATCGCGTTGGCGTAGTTGGCGAGGATTTCTCTATGCTGCGTGGAGGGCAGGCACCAAATACGTTTTTTCGTGGAAAGCATTTTGCCGAAGCCGCCTTTGTGATTCATGCAGAATTCGCGTTCGTCTTGGCTGTTTTTGTAGTAATAGAGTTTACCGCCGTCGGTGCAGACGAGTTTGCCTTTCGTGCCGAGGATTTCGAGGCGGTTGGTGCCGGGTTGGTCGGCGGTGGAGGTGATGAACACGCCCGTCGCGCCGTTGGGGAATTCCATATACGCGGTGACGTCGTCTTCGACTTCGATGTCGTGCCATTTTCCGAAGTGGCAGTGGGTGTCTACCATGCACGGATTGGTACCGAGGATCCAACTGATAAGGTCGATCTGATGGGGTGCCTGGTTGAAGAGGACGCCGCCGCCTTCGCCTTTCCACGTGGCGCGCCACGCGCTGGAATCATAATAACTTTGCGCGCGGTACCAGTCGGTAATAATCCAGTTAAAACGTTTCAGTTCGCCGATGCCGCCGTCTTTGATGATTTGGCGCATTTTTTTGTAAGCGTGGTTGGTGCGCTGATTGAACATGATGGCGAAGATCTGATTCGGGTTCTTTTCCTGACATTCTTTGGCGACGGCGATCATTTCTTTGACCTGCTTGGTATAGACGCCGGCGGGTTTATCGCTCATGGCGTGGAGACCGGCTTTCAACGCGGCGATGACGATCGGCGGATGGAAGTAGTGGGGCGTGGTAACGATGACCGCGTCGATATTGCCCGACGCAAACATTTCGTTGTAGTCGGTGTATTTCGGACAATTCAGTTTGAATTTCTTGTATTGTTTGTCGAGTTTTTCGGCGTTGATGTCGCAGACGGCACCGATGGTCGCGTTTTTGACGAGTCCGCCTTTTATCAGACCGACGTACGCGCTCCCTTGATTACCGAAACCGACGATACCGATGCGTGCTTTTTTTGTGTTTTTTGCCATGATTATTTTTTCCTCCTTTAATCGGCGTCTTGCATGCTTTCGAGCATGATATTTTTCTTTTCTTCGGAAGTTAGTTTTTTCCCCTTTCCGATCGGTTTGCTGTCTCCGTGCTTGACGAAGAACATCAGTACGATGGCGATCGCTACGGCGATAGCACTGTACAAAAACAGATATTTATTTCCGAATTTATCCATAATGAGACCGGAAAGCATCGGGGTGATGGCTTGCGCGCTCATTGTGGCGGTGTAGTAGAAGCCCGTGTACTTGCCGACGTCTTTTTCGTTCGACAGTTCGACGACCATCGGGAAGGTGTTTACGTTGGCGATAATCAGCCCGAAACCGGCGATAAGATAGAACGCCGAGAACAGAACGGCGGGCAAAAGGTAGTTATCGTTCTGACGGACAAACAGGAGAAGAAGTACATAACTGACCGCGGCAAGGGCAAAGCCGATAATAATGGACTTTCTTCTGCCGATTTTCGCCGCCATAAAGCCTACGGGGATAAAAGCCACCGCGCTGACGCCCATCGAGACGCCGCTGACGATACTGGCTACGCCCGCGGGCAGGTTCAGGGCTTTCGTACAGTAGACGCTCATACTGCTGCTGACCGCGTTATAACCCATAAACCACATAAATATGGATGCAAGTATCAATAAAAACGAACGGAATTTTGCCTTTTCTTCGGGCGTTTTTACGCGTTTTGCGCCTTTTTCTTCCGTTTGTTTTTCTTCGTCTTCTTCGTCAAGCAAACCGAATTCTTCGGACAGGTCGTGGCATTCTTTGGCAAGTTTGTTTTCTTTGACAAGCAAAAGGAAAAACGCGAGGATAAGCAGCATGCTGCCGGCGACCGAACCGAAGATGATGATATAGTTATTGATATTATCCACCCATAAAGTCACGGTGTATATGACAAAGGCGATAGCCGCGCCGATGCCGCCCATCAGGTTTATGATGGCGTTTGCCTGACTGCGGAGCGGTTTGGGCGTGACGTCGGGCATCAAAGCGACCGCGGGCGAACGGTACGTTGACATCGCGACCAGGCAGATGAGCAGGACGCACATATATCCTACCAGACTGCGTACGCCTTCGTTTGAGGAAAAGACGTCGCTCGATATTTCTTCACTGAGATAGACTTTCATGCCGGCGGCGACGTATTTGTTATAGTCGGCGTTTTTCGCGTTGAGTTCGTCGTACGTCTCTTTGTCGATTTCTTCGCCGCGCAGGGTGTACGTTTTGGAAAAAATGCCGCTCGATTCGATGTCGTAATATTCGATGGCGATGAATTCTTCCCGCGTTACGTTGTTGTCGGCAAGATAGACGTGGTCGCAGTAGGCGTTACCGTCGTCGTTGTAGAACGCGATCAGCCTCTCTTGCAGGTTCGTCCGTCCCTCTTCGGTGTCGCAACTGATCGATTGCATATAATCGCGGCGGAAAGCGTCGCTCTTTTTAAGTTGCGACTGCGAACTGATGGGGACGAATACCATGCAGATGACCGCGGCGAGCGTGCCGAAGACAATGAACGGCGTGCGTTTGCCGAATTTGCGGAGCAGTTTCCCTTGCAAACGGTCGCTGATACGGCCGAACAAAGGCAGCATGAAGAGGGAAAGCAGGTTGTCAAGTCCCATCACAAGCCCGCGCAAAGCGTTGCTCAGTCCGTATGCGTTTTCCAAAAGAAGAGGAATAACAAAGTCGTATGCGCCCCAAAAAAGGCTGATGCCGCAAAAGGCAAGACCGACTTTAATGGTGTTCGGGTAGTTGAGTTTTAACTTTTTTTCCGCCGTAGCCATAAAAAACACTCCGTTATTATAATGATTATATTTATATAATAAACTATTTAGTAAAAAAAAGCAATGTTTTTTGTTTGCAAAAAAGGGAAGGGCAAAAACGCCCTTCCCTCGGTGTATCCCGTAAAAACGCGTTACAGAAGGAACGCGTTCATGGTGATAACGACGCTCATCGCCGCGACAAGCAGGGCGGAGAACATCCGGATCCAGCCGTTTTCGGCGTGCGCGCCGACCAGACACGGGATCAACCCGACGCAGGCTATCACGAGGGATACGATGGTGGGTGTGGCGTCGGCGGAGCCGTTGCCAATGAAATAGAGCACGTATGCCACGACGCCCATGATGGCGCCGATAACAAACATCGTCGTGCTCACCTTACCGTTTTTTATAAGCATTTCTCGTTCCATATTCACAGTATGGCGCATTGATCTGCGTTTTATTCGTCGGTAAAAAAAGCGACTGCCGAAAATTATTCCGTTGGCGACGGACATCTTGACACAAGCGACGTATAATGATAAAATTTATTTGTAAAAATATGTTCCCGACAAAGGAAAGGAGAGAATTATGACAAGGAAGAAAACGGCGCAAAAACGCGTGCTCGGCGTTTTGCTCATGCTTATCCTGGCGGCGTTTGTCGCGGGGGTAGGGTTTGCGAGCATGCCGGCGCAGGCGGCGGAGGAGGCGAAGTCTCTCGACATCATCCATATATCCGATATGCACGTGATGATCGAAAAATATTGCAACACCTATTCCGAAAAGTACGTCGCCGACACCAAGACGACAAAGATGCTGGAAGAAACGGCGTACGTCAGCGAGGCGATTTTTGAAGAAATCTGCGCGCTTGACAATGCGCCCAAGTATATCTTCGTGACGGGGGACGTAACAAGCAACGGAGAATACGAAAACCACGTTTGGATAGCGAATTTACTGAAAAAGGTTACCGAAAAAATGAGAAAACGTCCCGGATACGAGGGCTTTCAGATTTTCGTGAATCCCGGCAATCACGATATGTACAACTGCAAGGCAAAAAGTTATATGCCGTCGGAAGAAGAACTGAACGCGTGCGCGGATAAAGACGAACGCGAAGCTCTGCTTGCTTCTTATAAGACGCGCTCGGTCGCGACGACGACGAGTAAACAGTTTATGGATCTGTACGCCGACTTCGGCTACTGCGACTGCCCCGGACGGAAAAACGGCGTGCATGCAAGCACCTGCGGCATAGCGGACGGAATCAAGGTCGAATACTTTTTCGAGAGCGAATTTTGGTATGACGACGTAACAAGCCGCGACGGAGACGGCTTGGAAGTCCGTACACCGGACAGCGCGACGCAAAAGGCTTTTGAGGACAGCGATAAGGAATATACGATCATCAACGAGGACGCGCGTTTCGGTGCGTGCTCGGTCATTTGCCGTTTGCCCGAAGGTTACGACGTCCTTTCGATCGACACGAGTTGTCGCGCGTATAAATATAAGGATTGGCAAGACGCCGACGCGGAGGAAGCGATCCGCACGACCAACGGCTGGCACGAGACGACGGGCGGTATGATTTCGGACGAACAACTTATGTGGGCTATCGACGCGTTGCGGGAAGATATTGCCGCCGACAAGCCCGTGTTTACCCTCGGACATATCAATTTTATTCCGCACTTTGACAGCGAAGACGAGGTCATCAGTCTGTTTACCTACGACAACTGGGAAAAAGCGACGTATACGCTTGCCGACGCAGGGATCCGATACTTTTTCAGCGGACACCAACACGCCGCCGATATTGTGACCTACACCACGCAGAACGGGCATATCGCTTACGATATAGAAACGGGCTCGTTTGCCTCGTACGGTGTATCTTGGCGTACCATGACGCTGACGCAGGGCACCCAAAAGGACGGTTCTTATTACGAAGACTTTTCGTCTCTCGTACATAATCTCAATTATGCGCCTTTTGTTTACGGTGTGTATCGACTTTCGGAAGAGAGCGGCGAGCAAATAACGACCGATCCGATTTCCGACGATTTTACCGCCCTGACGGACGCCACGATTATGGACGGAAACCTGACGCTTTTCAAAAAAGTAACGACCGATCACTACACGGGCGAGGAGGTCGGTATCGCCGATTTTCTTGCCGTCGGTATGTACGATATGGCAGGCTCGGTCGAACACGGCATGGCGGGCAACTATGTCGGAGAAAAAATCTTTGACCTTTTGGACGGTTTGACCGACAAGGTGCCGTCGGTTGCGCTCGGCGCGTTGATAAGCGGACTACACGATGTGGATTTCTGCCCCTTCTCGTTTGAGGGAAACGATTATTCGGTCGGCGCCGCTCCCCAAAAGGGCTATGATCTCGCCGCATTCACCGAAGACATCGCCGAGTTTTTGGTCGGCTACGACTTTTCGTTCGGAAAAGTCAAAGATAAACTGACGCTCGGTAAGGCGCTGATGATTATTTACGGCGGGCACCTTGCCGGCGCGCACAGCAACGTGGCGGACGAAGAAATCGCGCCGCTGATCGAATTTTTGCAAAACGGCGGATTCGTAGACTTTTTGGTTACTTTATTGGAAGACGCGTTGTTGCCGCAGTTGGAGATTCTGCTCGACCTGCCCATTCGTTTCGACGCTTCTTCTCCCGTTCTTACGGACAAAGGCTTCGATATCACGGCGTATAATACCTCTTCTTCGACTGTCGACGGCATTATCAAAACGGTGGCGTCTTTGAAAGTCCTGTTCAAGAACACCGACAAGAACGGCTATTCTTCTTTGCGTTGTCTTTTGCGCGACGTAAACGATTTTGCCGGGGGCATTCTTTTGAGCGGAACGAAAGAGCAGTTTTCTTTGTTCAAAACGTTTTCCGAAAGTCTGTACGAAACGATAGCCGAGTATTTCGACACCATTCAGCACTACTATAAAAAGGCGCTCGAACCTCTCGAAAAAGTGCTTGACGGCGAACCTCTGCGCGAGACAATCGACGACGCGCTCGTCAATAAATACGTAACCGACGCCTTTTGCCGCAACCTCGGCACCTACGGCGCCGATATTCTTCTTGACTTCGACGTGGACGATACCTACGACGGTTCGGAATGGGTGGACGGCGATCGCTATATGCGCTATCCCGTCAAAAATAACGAGATACGTTTGACTGCGAAAAACGAGGACGGATCGACCGCTTTCCAAGGGCATACTTACCTGCGCGACGCGGACGGAAAAGACGCACTTTCGGTAACCCCGACCGCACTGAACGGGATGCTGCCGGGGCTTGTTTCCGTATCGTTCGGCGAGGACGTGCATACCGATAAAAACATCGGTTGGTTTACGTTTGTTCAGGAAGACGTCTTTAACCCGAACGACGTGCCGGATAGTTTTGTTACCTATTGGGAAAAAGATAATCCCTCCGCGGCGGTAAAGGTCAAAGCCGAAAAAGAAAACGTCATGCGCGTTCTTCCGACGATTGACCTCGGTATCGCCTTTTTCAATATGACGCATTCGTACCGTCGGTATAACCGCTATTCCGTTTCGCTCGTCGATTTGAAGAAAGGCACCGAATACGCCTATAAACTCGGCAGCGACAAGTACGGCTGGTCGGATACTTTCCGTTTCAAAACGGCGGATGAAGGCGATTTTGAATTTGTGGCGATCAGCGATATACAAGGCTCGATCGAGCAGAACTATATCGCTTCGCTTGCCGATCTGAAAAAGGCGACGTCCTCGGATCCCGCCTTTATCGCAAGTTGCGGCGACAATGTGGACAACGGCAAAAACATTATGCAATATACCTGGATGCTTGACGGGCAGAACGAAGTTTGGTCGAACAATACGTTCGTGTCGGTCGCGGGCAACCACGAAGACGAAGCGAACGCGCTCGACAGTATTATCGCCTTGCCGGACGACGCCGTCGTCACGGGAGAAAGCGGCTACTATTACAGTTATGACTACAACGCGGCGCACTTTGTCGTACTCAATACAAACGATCTCGACGCCGACGGGTATCTTGCCGAAGAACAGACGGAGTGGCTCGTTGAGGACCTTAAAAACAACCGTAAAAACAAACAAACGAAATGGACGATCGTGATGCTGCACAAAGGTCCCTTTACCGCCGGCAGTCACGCCTTTGACGGCGACGTCATCGCCCTTCGGGAACAACTCCCCGAGATCTTTGCCGAGAACGGCGTCGACCTTGTTCTGCAAGGGCACGACCATACCTATTCGGTCAGCGAGTTTATCCTGTCCGACGGCACTGCCGCCGAAAGAACGGGCGAGTATAAAAAGGACTGCTTCTATAAGCAGGACGGCGTGCTGTACATCAACCTCGGCACGATGGGCGATAAATATTACGACTATATCTATCACGAAGACGTGCCGCTTGTTGCGCGTGACAAAAAGTCCCTTGCAAGCGAATTGACTCCTTATTATAATAGCGTAAGCAAGAATCTCGAACTGACAGAAACGCCCGTTTTTGCTCTCGTCGACGTGACTTCGACCACGCTGAAAATCGCTACCTATACCGTCGTGGACGGCGAAACCGTCGCCGTTGACAACATCCTCTTGACGAACGTCGAACCGACGGCGGAAAACGAATCCGGGCGGACGCTTCTTTGGATTTCGGTAGGCGTGGGCGCGGTGATCGCCGCTCTGCTCGTCGCAATGATCGTCGTACTGCGTGCGGCAAGCAAAAGAAAGAGAGTTTGATTTTTTCGGATGACAAATAAAAAAGCCCTTGTCGCACGGCAAGGGCTTTTTTTATTGCGCTTTTATTATAAATTTACCGTTTTACGTAGTAGGACATACGATTGATAAATTCGTCCGCGGAGACGAGATCGACGTCGTCGTCGAAGAGGGAAGCGAGTTTTTGCATCGCCGCCATAGTGTCGCCGCTTCCGAGGTTTCCGTTTTCGTCCAGTCCCGACCAGGCGTGGACGATGATGAAAGAATAGGCGTCCTCGCTCGTTACGTCACGGGAGGACGCGTTGATCGAGCGAGCGATATAGTCGATCCCGTTTTCTTCCGTGCCACCTTTTTCGGCGGACCATAAACTGTATTTCGCCGAGACGACGGGCTTGTCGTTCGACCAGCATACCGCGCCCTTAAAGCCGTTATAGCGCTGTTGATAACTGATAAAAAGCAGACCGCTTATTTGGTCGCTCTCGGTAAAACGGTCGAAGTGCCGTTGCATTCCGCCGAAAAATGCCGGGATCTCAAAGGCGTTCATGAACGAGGTGTCATCCATAAGTTCCACGACGTGGATGTCGCTTATTTGCATGGAAGAGACGAGGTTTTTCAGTACCTCTTCGTACGCTTCTTCGTCCGTCCACTTGCTCGGATAGGTGTAGGCGATAGAAGATAGTTGCATGACGAGAGACTCGTTCGGGTACATTTTGTCGAAGTAAGAAAGGAGCATAAGGGGCATCATCTTGACGACGATTCCGCTCATGCCGTAACTGACGTCGAAGTCCTCGCTCCGTAATTCGCTTCCGAAAAATTTCGGGTTGCGGACGTTGTTTTCGCCGGTGTATTGCATATTGTCGCCGTCCGACAGCATCATGCAGACGGTGTGGCGGTTGCTTATGCCGTTTTTAGAATAATCGGTTACCGTCGTTTTGTTTTTGGGTAGCGAAACGCCCTGTTTTACGTTTTCGAGACGGAAAGAGGACAAGACGGACACGTTATCCATTCCCGAGGAATAGCAGTACGTCCCGCCGTATTTTGCCACCGTCCAGACGAGTTCGTTTTCATAGGCGTAGTCGTCGCCGCGGATGCCGTAGAGAATAAAATCCCGCTTCATATAGGGAAGATACGTCTCCAATTCTTTTTGCGAGCGGAACTGCGGCACGAGCCAGGCGTTTGCGACGATGGCGTAGTCGAGCAGCGATCCCCAGTAGTAAAACTCGGTCGCGACGATGATGACGCTTTTGGAGATATTGTCAAAGTAGGGGGAAGCCATAAGCCACCGCTGATCTTTCCCGTTTGCATCGAAGACCTTTTCCCAGCCGTATTTTTCGGCGATGAATTCGTGCTTGGCGGAGGGGACCAAAATGGCGTCCATTTGATTGCACAGACTGATTGCGACGCTGAGAGCGGTCATATCCTGCGGATCGCATACAATATAGCGCCCGATCGAATAACCGACGCGCGCGAGGAGTTCGTCTTCGCTGTACAGGTCGATAATCGGCACGTCGAAATAGCGACGGGCGGTTTCGGTCTGTTCTTCGTGCATATCGTATATGCTTTCGCTGTACTCGTATTCTTCGGCGAAGGTATAAAAGACCTGCGTGCCGCTTGTCAGAGACAGATAGCCTTGCAAAGACTTTAAGAAGACGTAGTCCGCCGTGGTCGAACCGTAGGGGACGTGCAGGTGATAAACGATCTCCGCTTTTTGCGCGTGCGGCAGAAGAGTCGGATCGTCGTAGGCGACGAGATCGACCGTTTTTTCACGCTCGCGGATTTCGATTTTTCCGACGAAGTACAGCGGTACGGACAGGCACACGGCGATAAGGAGAACGGCGACTGCGGTCAGCACGCCCCTTTTTTTCAGAATGCAAAGGGGAGCGAGAATCAGAAGAAAGCAAGAAAGGACAATCCCGATCGTGTCGGCGTGAAAGCCGAAAAGGAAAATCCATACCGCGGCGAACGAGACGGAAAAGACGACGGCGGCGGGGATATAATTTTTTTTCTTCCATCCCGACAGTCCGACAAACACGGTCAAAAAATACCCTGTCGGGGCGATGAGCCCGCCGATAATGAACAGAAGAATAAGAATGGAGTCGCAGCCGTACAAAGCGTTTGACAAGCCGACAAGGTCGGCGACGGTTGCCGCCGCAAGAAGGACGGATAAAATCGGGAATAATATTTTTTTCGTTTTCATGCGTTTTATTATACGGGAAAAATGTATTTTTGACAAGTGAACCGCGCTTTTTGTATCGTCGGGCGTTCTGCAAGCACAAAAAACGAATTTCGAAGCGAAGATAATCGAACGCGTATTGACAAAAATTATGGATAAAACTATAATATTATTATTATCTTATAATAAATAGGAGATTCGATATGAAAAAAATCAAGATTGCCATCATCGGTTTCGGCGGAATGGCGCATAACCATCTCGGCAGGATGAGAGAATGCGGACTTTTCAAAGTCGTCGGAGCGTACGATATTGACGAAGCGATGCAAAAGGACGCAAAAAGACATCACCTCAAAGCGTTCAGGAGCGTGGAAGAACTGTTTGCTTATAAGGGCTTACAGGCGGTTTTGATTGCCACGCCGAACGACGTGCATAAAGAATACGTGATCGCCGCGGCGAAACACGGCGTCGCCGCCCTTTGCGAAAAACCGGTCACGCTCGCGCCTGCCGATCTGGAAGAGATGCTCGAAGCGCACAGGCAAGCGGGTACCGTCTTTATGGTGCATCAGAATCGCCGTTGGGACAACGACTATATGGTGATGAAAAAGATCGTCGAAGAAAACAAACTCGGTTTTGTCTACAAACTCGAAACTAAGGTGACCGGCTCTCACGGTATTCCCGGAGCATGGCGCAAGGTAAAAAGTCAGGGCGGCGGTATGATTTACGACTGGGGCGTACACCTTATCGACCAGTTGATGTGGTTCGATACGTCGAAAATCACGTCGGTATTCTGCCGCACTTCGTACGTTTATAAAGAAGAGGTTGACGACGGGTTTGAACTGACGATGAATTTTGAGAGCGGAAGAGTCGCCGTCGTGACCATCGATACGAACAGTTTTATCGAGTCGCCCCGTTGGATGATTTACGGCATGGACGGCACGGCGTGTATACCTAAATTCAATACCTGCTACAACCGCAAACACGGCAGAATCGTCTGCGTGAAAGAAAGAGTGGATAAAAAACTCAAAGGGATGCAGGCGGGGAACGGCTTTACCAAAACCATGGCGGATCGCTCGAAGAGCACGATCAGAAAGTACCGCTTGCCGAAAATAAGAGACGACGGTTTTGCGCTGTATCGTAACTTTGTCCAATGCGTCCGTGAAAAAACGCCCGAGAACGCCGTCGTTAAGGGCGACGAAGTCATGCGCGTGTTGAAAGTCATCGAAGCGGCGTTTATTTCGGCGGAAAAGAACGAAGTCATCAAGACGGATATATAATTATTATTTATTTTGGGAGGAAAAACTTATGGAAAAATTACGCGTAGGCGTCGTCGGATTCGGCGGAATTTTTAACAGCGCGCATAAAAGCACGTGGAGGACGACTCCGAAAGCGAAGATCGTAGCGGTTTGCGACATCAACCCTGCCAAACTGCAAAAAGCCAAACTCGAATTCCCGGGCATAGCCACCTATACCGATTATCGCGAAATGATGGATAAAGAGAATCTCGATATCGTCGATATCTGCACGCCCAACTACGTCCACTCGCCGATCGCTTGCTGTGCGCTCGATCACGGGTGCCATACTTTCTGCGAAAAGCCCGATTCGATCTGCGTCGAAGACGTCGTCAAGATGAAAGAAGCGCAGGAAAGAAGCGGAAAGGTTTTGATGGTCATGCGGAATAACCGCCATTTGGGCAGTACCAAACTGTTGAAAAAGATGATTGCCGACGGCGAGTTCGGCGAAATCTATACGGGACGTTGCGGCTGGATCAGACGGCGCGGCATACCGGGCAGAGGCGGTTGGTTCACGACCAAAGAGAAGTCGGGCGGCGGACCGCTTATCGACCTCGGCGTACATATGATCGACCTTGCCATTTATATGATGGGCAATCCGAAACCCGTCTCCGTCGTCGGCTCGACCTATTGCAAGTTTGCCGACGATAACAGCAAGTCGGACAGCGAACACAGCGACTTCGGCGAAAAAGTCGAGGGCGGAACATTCGACGTCGAAGACCTCGCGACCGGTTTTATCAAGTTCGATAACGGCGCGTCTTTGCAAATCGAATTCAGTTGGGCGTCCAATATTAAGAAAGAAACGCGTTTTGTCGAACTGCGCGGCACCAAAAAGGGTGCGAACTGGCACGACGGGACGTATACCGTCTATACGGGCAGAGTCAATAACAAGTTCAAAGATCTTATCGACCGTATCAAACAACTCCGCGCCGGCAACAGCGGCCATGCCGAAAACCTGCGCCATTTCTTACGCGTCATCACCGAAGGGGAAAAACCCGACTACGTCATCGACCAGGGTATCGATATGATCAAGATCCTTTGCGCTATTTACGAATCGGCAAAGACAGGTAAAGAAATCCAACTGTGAGGAATGAAAAATGAAAATAGCAATTTATAACGAATACGTCGGCAACCAATTACACGGAAAAGGGAAGAAAGCCTACAAAAAAGGTTTGCATAAAGAAATCGCTTCGATATTCGACGAAACGACCGATATCGACGTCGCCTTTACCTGCACGCTGAAAGACCTTTTGAAACACACCGAAAACGACCTGACGGAAGAGCGTCTCAAAGGCGTGGACGTCCTGTTCTGGTGGGGACACTGCGCGCACGACAAAGTGCCGGACGAAGTCGTCGACCGCGTCGTAAAACGCGTGCACGAAGGCATGGGCATCGTCTTTTTGCATTCGGCGCACTTTTCCAAAGTCATCAAAAAACTGCTCGGCACGCCCTGCTCGCTTGTATGGCGTGAAGCGCGCGAAGCCGAACGCATCTGGACGGCTTCGCCCGAACATCCGATCGCGCAAGGCGTCGAACAAGGCTTTCGTTTGTCCGCCGAAGAAATGTACGGCGAACACTTCAATATCCCGAAGCCCGACGACGTCGTCTTTATCGGTTGGTACCAAGGCGGTAACGTGTTCCGCAGCGGCGTGACTTTCACGCGCGAAAAGGGAAGAATCTTCTACTTCCAACCCGGACACGAAACCTTCCCCAATTACAAGGAAAAGAACGTCCGCTTGATTTTGAAAAACGCCGCGTACTGGTGTGCAAAACAAGAAGAAAAGATACCCAAAGTAAACGTAACGTATATTGACGCGCCGTGTGAACACGCCTCGCCCGAGAAGATACGCCGCACGCGCAAAAAGTTCCGTAAGCCGACGCTCGGAAAGGAGATCGAACAAAAATGAAGTTAGCCGTTTTTAATCCTATTTTATACGATAAGACCTTGGAAGAAGCGATCGTCTATCTGAAAGGGCTGGGTGTATCTTCGATGGAAGTCGGTTGCGGCGGTTTTCCGGGGACGGGACACGTCGACGCGAAAGAGGTCATCAAAGACGACGCGAAGGTCGCCGCTCTGAAAAATTTGTTTGAAAAATACGATATGGAAATCTGCGCCCTGTCCACGCACGGGAACGCTTTGCACCCGAATCGCGAAATCGCGAAGGCTTTTCAGGAGGACTTCGAGGCGACATGCGTACTTGCCGGCAAACTCGGTGTGGAGACGGTCATTACTTTTTCGGGCTGTCCGGGCGACTCGGACGAAAGCAAACACCCCAACTGGGTGACCTGCCCGTGGCCGGACGACTTTTTGGAAATCCTCGATTATCAATGGGCGAAACTGGTTGCGTATTGGAAAGAGGCGACGGCGTTTGCGAAAAAATGCGGCGTCAAAAAAATCGCGTTGGAAATGCACCCCGGTTTTTGCGTGTACAATCCGCGTACCCTTATGCGTTTGCGTGAAGCCGTCGGCGATATGATCGGCGCAAACGTCGATCCGTCTCACCTTATCTGGCAAGGTATCGACGTGCCCGAGGCGATACGCTATTTAGACAAAGCGGTATACCATTTCCACGCAAAGGATACCCGAATCGACAAAACGAACACCGCCGTCAACGGCGTGCTCGACACCCGTCACTATTCGGACGAGATCAACCGCTCGTGGGTTTTCCGTACCGTCGGGTTTGGAAGCAACGATACCGTGTGGAAAGATATTTTCAGCATGCTCAATCTTATCGGCTACAACGGTCCGGTCAGTATCGAACACGAAGACAGCGTCATGATCCCCACCGAGGGACTTGAAAAAGCGGTGCGCTACTTGCAGTCTCTTATGATTCTGAATCCGAAACCGACCACGATGTCGTGGGCTTGACGAGGAAAAAAGCGAATACGAAACCGAGGCGGTCCGCCTCGGTTTTTTTATGCTCCGCTTGTCGCGCGCTTTCCGGGGCTCCCCGAAAAATGCGTGCTTTTTTGGGGGGCAATTCTGCGCTCGGTAAGAGCCATGCCGTTGCGGTGTTGACGGGCGGGGAAAAGTGTGCTATTATGAATAATAGAATATTGTCGCGCGCGGACAGCCGCGCGTGCGTATGGGAAAGGTGCAAAAAAATGGACAGAAAAAAGAAAACGGTACGGAGTTTATTCCTGTTTATAACGGCGCTTTTGGCCGCGTTTTTGTTGACGTTTGGTTTGGCGGCGTGCGACAAGACGGTGACGAACACCCCCACGCCTGTGATGGAGGATCCCGATCAGACGGACGAGGAGATGTGCAGACACGTCGTGGATGAAGGCGAGTACGTCGAACCGACCGATTGCAAAACGCTCGGTTATACTCTGTACAGATGCACCTTGTGCGGAGAAGAACTCAGCCGTTTGTACGGTACCGAGTACGGCGAGCATACCGAAAAGACGCGTTATATCAAGGGTTCTTGCGTAGAATGCGACAAAACGGAAATTTATTGTTCCGTTTGCGGCAAGGTTTTGTCCGTCCGTTACGGCACCACGCTCGGAGAGCACAATTTTAAGACGGTCAACGAACTGACGAAAGCGACCTGTACCCAACCGGCTTATCGAATCACGGCGCGTTGTACGCTGTGCGGCGAAACGAAAGGAAAAGAAGAGGGGACGGTTGCGCCCCATACCTACGGAAAAGGCGTGTACACCGCGGCGACCTGTATCGAAGGCGATTTTACGACGTACACTTGCTCGGTGTGCGGCGATACGAAGACGGAAAAGGGAAATACCCCCTCGACGGGGCACGACTACAACGTGACATTTTTGCCGGGAAGCGACTGCGAGCACTTCGGGACGGCACTGTCCGTTTGCAAGGTCTGCGGCGACCGAAAGGAGGAGACGACCGCCGTCGTCGGTCCGCACAAATACACGCCCGCCAATGCGACCGCGGAGAGACACTGTTGCTCGGTCTGCGGCGAACCGGGAGAACATCAGACGGCGTTACAAAGCGTTTCCGCCGACGAACACCAGACCTATTGCCGGCTGTGCAAATATATTTTATCGACGGAAAACCACGTTTTGACGCAAACGGCTTTGACGGAAGCGACCTGTACCGACGACGGTTATCGCAAGGAGTCGTGCGTTTGCGGCTATTCGCATACGGAGACGCTCGGCGCGTTCGGCGCGATCGATCAAACGGGCAAGAGAGTGCATGCTTTCGACGCGCCCGTCGTTTTGTCCGCGGCGACTTGCACGGAAAAAGGAAAACAAAAAACGGTTTGTCACGACTGCGGCTACATTTTGGAAGAAATTTTGCCGATGATAGCCCACGATTACCGTAACGAGATCGCGGACGGCTCCGCGAATATCATAAAGGCGGCGACGTGTATAGACTATGCCGTTTATAAAAAAGTTTGCGCCGCGTGCGGCGGATTTTCGACCGAAACGTTTTCGGATGAAGATAGCGGCTTTGCGCCGCATTCGTACGTTTATACCTCGGACGGAACGCTTTCGCACACGCTCGCATGTTCCGTTTGCAATGAGATAGCCGCGAAGAACGAGTCGCACACGCTTGTCCTTGACGACCGCAAAAACGGCTATTCGCACGTCGTCCGTTGCGTTTACTGCACCTATTCGGAGACGGAAGCGCATATCCCGAACGCGCAGGGACTGTGTTCTTGCGGCGGTACCGCCGTGTCCTCGTATGCGGGGCGGTGGGACGTATCGGCGTCGGGCGACGAAAGTCTGCTTGCTTACCTTGTCGGCACGACGTTGACCGTGCGCGGAAGCGGATTTATGAAAGACTATTCTCGGCTTTCTCTTCCGCCTTATGCCGCTTATAAAAACACTTTGACGGCGTTTTTGACCGAGGGAGACGTCTTCTCGATCGGTTCGTATGCCCTCGAGGGCTGTGAAAACCTGACCGACGTGACGATCGGCGAATCGGTTCGTTCGATCGGAAAATTTGCTTTTTCGGGCACGAAAAAACTCGAATCGCTTGTTTTTAACGCCAAAAACTGCGACGACTTCGGCGCGGACAACAATATTTTCCGTCTGTCGGGGACGTCTGCGGCGGGGATAGAAATCACGTTCGGCGCGGCGGTAACGAAAATCCCGTCCTATTTTGCTTATCCCTCTTCGACGGAAAAGATGAAAATCGGCGCGGTTTCCTGCCGTTCTGCCGCCCTTGAAAAAGTGGGCGCGTACGCGTTCCGCGACGTCGGGGGAGCGGTTGATTTTTCGTGTGAAAAAATAAAGACGGTGGACGAATACGCTTTTTACGGCGCGCCGCTTTCTTCGCGCTTTATCCTCGGAGACGACTTGTCGCAGGTAGGCGCATACGCCTTTTTCACAACGGAGAGCGGCTCGGACGCGGCGCAGTTTATCGTATCGGGTAAACTTTCCGCGGTGGGTGCGTACGCCTTTTACGGGCGTAAGTCGCTGAACGAAGTGCGCTTTACAGACGGCTTTGACGCGGTGCCCGATTATGCCTTCGCTTATACGGGCGTGACGATCGCCGCTTTGCCCGAAGGGGTAAAATCGGTCGGGAAAAACGCTTTTTACGGGTGTGAATCGCTGAAAATCGTCGATATACCGACTTCTCTTGCCGTAATCGGTGACAACGCGTTTTACGCTACGGGCGTAACGTCGTTGTCGCTTAACTCCGTCCGTTCGATCGGTGACAATGCGTTTGCCGCGTGTACGGCTCTTTCGGAGGCGGATTTCGACGGCAACGACGTTCTGCTTTCGCTCGGGAAAAACGCTTTTTACGGTTGTTCGTCTCTTCGTGCGGTCGATTTGGGCGAGACAAAACTGACGAGTGTGGCGGAAGGGACGTTCTTCGGGTGTGAAAACATGAATTACGTGCGCTTGCCGAACGTGGCGTCTATCGGGAAAAACGCGTTTAACGGCTGCTGTCGCCTGTATTCGGTTACTTTGCCGAGCCGTTTGACGTCCGTCGGCGTAGACGCTTTCCGCTATTGCTATCGTCTCGTCGAAGTGGAGAATAAGTCGTCCCTTTCGCTCGTTTTGGGCGGGCTGACGAACGGTCAGGTCGCAACGAACGCAAAGCGGATACGGAACGGGGAAAGCCGCTTGCAAACGGCGGACGGATTCGTTTATCTTGCTTTGCTGAACGAATCGGGAACGGCGCCCATTTATGAAAACGGCGGCTATTCTTTTATCGAAAAAGACGGTTATACGCGGACGGAAGCGATGCTCCTTATCGATTACGTCGGGACCGAACCGTCGGTGAGCGTGCCGGAAACGTACGACGAATATCCCGTTGTCATCGGCGAGTATGCTTTTTATCGGAATCGGTACGTCGATACCGTGTCGCTCGGCGGCAATAACTTTTTCTTCGATACGTCCTTTATAGGATACGAAAGTAGCGGAAGCGGATACACAAAGGGAGCGGAAACGCTCGTCTATCATGATAATGACGTGACGTATACGCTCGTGCGTGCAGACGGATTGTATACCCTGCGCGTCAGCGGTACGGGGACGGTTTCGGGGACGTTTGTACAAGAAACGTTCGCGCCCGTTATCGGAAAAATCACGGCGGTGGAGATACAAAACGGAATAACCGCTATCGGAGAAAACGCCTTAAAGAACTTCGATTCGATGTCCGTTCTTTCCTTGCCCGAAGGCTTGGCGGTTATTGAACGCGGAGCGTTTTTCGGATGTCGCAGACTTGCGGAAATCACCCTCCCGTCCACGCTGACGGCGATCGGGAACTACGCCTTTTACGGTTGCGTCGCGGTGGAAAAAATCGTTATGAATTGTGCGTCGCTTGCCGCGCCGTCGAGGGATAATTACATTTTTTACGGGTGCGGAGAGCGAAGCGCAAACGGTATCGTTCTGACCGTCTCGGACGGCGTACCCGTTCAGCCATACCTATTTAACCCTGTCTACGACCTTGCGGGCGTGTCTCCGCGGATTACCGAAGTCGCGTTTACGGGGAGCGTGCCGACGATCGGTACTTGCGCTTTCCGTAACGTGGGCACTTTGAAAGAACTCGTTTTGCCCGCGGGCGTTTCGGAAATAGGCGAAGGCGCTTTTGCCGGGACGAACCTCGTTTCGGTCACGTTGCCTCTTGTGGGAGAGGGCTTCATCGGTTATTACTTCGGCGCGCCGAGTGCCGAACAAAACGGTTCGTATCTGCCTCGGACTTTGAAGAGCGTGACGGTTTCCGACACGAACGCCGTGGCGGAAAAGGCTTTTTATGGCTGTGATATTCTTGAAAACGTCGTTTATGCGACAAAACCGAACGCCGTCGGCGCAAACGCTTTTTACGGTTGCGTCAACCTTACCGCGTTCGATACGTCCGCTTGCGGTACAATCGGTGACGCCGCTTTTTACGGGTGCGAACGCCTGACGCAAGCCACCCTGACCGCGGCAAGTGCGATCGGTCGGGAAGCGTACCGGGGTTGCTCCGCGCTCTCTGCCGTTTCGATCGGAGAGGGACTTGCCGTTTGGGGACAAAACGCCTTTGTCGGTTGCGACGGTATCCGTTCGTTTGACATCGCGTCGACGCAGTTCTTCGTGCAGTCTGTCGAAGACGGCTTCGGCGTTTATGACAATACGAAGAGCGGCGTGATGACCTTGCTGGCTCTTGTCGGCGGCGCGCGCGCTTTTACCGTGCCCGATACCTTGCAATCAAAGAGCGTGACGACGGTCGCCGCGCAGGCTTTTTGCGGTCAAAAGGTTGTATCCGTCTCGTTCGGCGTGGGCTTGAACGCGATCGGCGCGAGCGCTTTCGAGGGGTGCGACTTGCTTGAAAGCGTGACTTTTGCTCCCGGGTGCGTCCTTGCGACCGTCGAAGAAAGGACGTTTTACGGGTGCGAAAAACTCTCTGCCGTATCTTTGCCCGAGACCGTTTCGACCATCGGAAGCGCCGCGTTTTACGGTTGCTCTGATTTGGAAAGTTTCGTTTTGCCGTCGGGCGTGACGACGCTCGGAGACAACGCTTTCGGTTCGTGCCGCCACTTAAAGACGTTTACATTCGGCGGAAACGGTTTGTCCGCGCTTGCCGAAAGAACGTTCTACGGGTGTGTGCAACTGACGTCGGTTGCGCTTCCGCAAAAGATTTCCGTGCTCGCAAACAGTGCGTTTGAGGGCTGTTCTTCTATGGTTCGGGTTACCTTTGCGGCAGATTCCGCACTGACGACGCTTTCTCCGCGCGTCTTTGCCAACTGTCGGAGCCTGACCGAACTTGCTTTGCCGGGGCGGCTTGCGACAATAGACGGTACCGTCTTTACCGGTTGCTCGGGATTGGAAAAACTCTCGTTCGGGACGGGTGTGTCGTCGATGCCGATGGGACTTCTTGCCGAATGCGTATCGCTGAAAGATCTCACCGTACCTTACGTCGGGATTCAAAGCAGGAACAGCACCGATCCGACGCAGTATCCTTTCGGCGTGCTGTTTTCGTCCGCGCCCCGATACGGACTGGCAAAAACCGAGCAGTCGTATTATAACGGCGGCGCGCGCGTGACGGGCTTATTCTACCTGCCGATCAGTCTTACCAAGGTGACCGTCCTCGGCGGCAATATCCTGTACGGCGCGTTCAGTAAATGCGCATACCTGACAGAAATCAATATTGCGCCGACGGGGACGACCGTTCTCGGCGAAAAGGCTTTTTACGGGTGCAGCGCGCTGAAAAAAGTCGTTTTGTCGGAAAATCTGGTCGAGATACAAGCCGACGCGTTTGCTTCGTGCACTTCGTACGACGCGTTTGTTTTGCCGGCGACCTGTACTAAACTCGAAAAGTCGGCTTTTACGAACACCGGATTCTTTAATAATGCGATTCATTGGGAAGATAACGTCCTTTATCTGCCCGTAAAAACCGCCGTAGAAAACGTCTTCGATTATTACGCCGTGGCGGCACGCGCGGGACAAAGCACCGCTTGCGTGATTAAAGAGGGCGTGACGTATGTTTTGTCGGGCGCGTTGGAAGGGACGGCTTTTGTGTCGGTCGTCTTCCCCCGTTCTCTTAAAAACCTCGGTCAGAACGTCTTGCAGGGGAACACCTCGGTGACGAGCGTCACGACGCCTTTCGTCGGGGAAAACGAGGGCGCGATGGGCTATCTGTCGTATCTGTTCGGAGGCAAGTCCGACGCCGATAACACCTCTTTGCCCGCTTCTCTGAAAACGCTTTATCTGACGGGTTCGGGCCCGATTACCAACGCGATGTGCAGCGGATGCGGTTATCTTGAAAAAGTCGTCATCGGCTCCGGATATACGAAAATCGGTCCGAACGCTTTTGCGTCCTGTCCTCTTCTTGCTTCCGTCGATCTCTCGTCCGCTACGGCGCTGCGCGATATAGACGCGGGTGCGTTTGCATGTAATGATATCCCAAACAGGGTGTTACGGTCACTGATAATACCCAGTACGGTCACTTCGATCGGTCAAGGCGCGTTTGCCGGGTGCATAGGACTCACGTATTATTCCGCGCCGTTTGTCGGCGGCTCCGTCAACGCCAACCAGGTCCTCGGATACGTCTTTAATCCGAATACAACCGGAACCGTCGCTTCCGATCCTGCGAAGAACGGCGAGTTTGTCCCGGCAAGTCTGACTGCCGTGGCGATCACCGGGACGTCCACGATCGTGCCGATCAGTTCTTTCTACGATTGCTCGCATATCGAGACCGTGCTTTTGACGAGTCGGGTGGACGTCGTTCAGCCGAGTGCTTTCCAGAATTGCACCGCGCTGACGCACGTCGTGATCGTCGGCGGCAATACCCGTCCGTCGTCTGTCGATCCGACAAATAACGGCGACTTCAAGGCGGCAAGCGTCTATAACGTCTTCTTCGACGCCAATATAACGAACGGTATCGTCGGTCGGACGACGACCAATACCCTGCGACTGCTCGGCGGTCTTTCCACGACTTCGGTCGTATATTCGTCGTCGAACGAAACCGTCGCTACCGTCGATTCTTCTTCGGGTACGGTCACTTGCCGACAGGCAGGGACGACGACCGTCACCGCGTCCGTTTCGATCGGCGAAATTGTCTTTACCCTTTCGTATACGCTGAACGTCGCCTGACGAATCCGAAACGAAAAAAATAAACGTTCGCGCCGATACGATTGCGCGAACGTTTTTTTGTTGCTAAAAACGTTTGTTAAAGTTGTTCGAGCAGTTCTTCCAGTTCTTCTTTGGTAAGGGCGTCGGGGATATCGGACGAGGCGTTTTCTTCCGTCCACGGACAGGTTACGTCCCCGAGCCGCTCGCGTTCGGCGATAAAAGTCTCCGTCCCTTCGCCCAAGTCTTCTCGCAGGACGCGTTCGAGATCTTTTTTCGTCTCTTTCAGCGCCGAGAAAGTATCGTCGTACGAACGAATCAACTCTTCTTTGGAGCGGAATTTTTCCAGTTTTTCCAAAAACCGTTTCAGCCGCTCGTTTTCGAGCGCGTAGCGTATTTTCAACTCGGTCAGATAGTCTTCCTGCTGTTTTTTGCCGAAGACGACGGCGTCGGCGATTTCTTTTTCCCGACTGCGGTACGCTTCGACCGTTTCCGCAAGGTCGGCGTTCTCTTTGCGCAGTTCTTCTATCCGTTCCGCCTGACTGCGTATCAAAGCGTTTTGCGTTTCTTTCAGTGCGTCGTTTTGCTGTTTTTTACGTCTCATTTTCCATTTCATATTTTCATTATGAACGGCAAAAACCGATTATATCGGCGCATTTTGTCGAAAGTCGGTTATTTTTGGCGGCAAAACTATATAAAACAGAGTTCTTTCTCGTAACCCCCCCCTGTTTTTCATCGCTTGCTCCCCGTGGTTCCCGAAAAACGGCTTGCGTTTTTTGGGGATAAATTTGCGCCCTTTGTCAAAAGGGAGAGAGTCCGGAGCAAAGCGAGGGAGAGGGTTTTTCACGCGATAAAAGCCATGGCAAACGGTATATTTATCCGTAGCATAAAGCAGACTTCTTTCTTATAAAAACCCCCATTCCCAAAACGCACGCGTTTTGGCAATCAAGCCCCCTTTTGAAAAAGGGTGTAAATCACGTTTTTGTGCGCGTAAATAAATGCGCCATTGTCACTCTCGATATTTATCCGTAGCATAAAGCAGACTTCTTT
>JAZRZM010000035.1:0-54297 GCA_045601385.1 Clostridia bacterium
TACGTTCAAGGTCAAACCGTTGACCGTCTCATTCGCAAAGTCGAACGTCGCTTTCACGTCGAGGTTGAACAGTTTTTCCGACTTGAATTCGGCATTGTATACGCCGCCTCTCATCGTGTAGTCAACCATTCCGTGCAGGATCTGTCCGCCGTTTACTTCGGTGACGACAAATCCGAGATCGGTTACTTCCTTATCGAAGCCGAACTTGCCTTCTACGGTCAGCTCTCTCCAATATCTTTCGGTGACTTTTCCTGTGTGGACTTTTCCGTCGAACGCGTATTCGATTTCCACGTCTTTCTTGCCGTCGCGACCTTCGAAGAACTTGATTTCTTTCACGCCGTCGGTGTAGTCGAGGTACGCTTCCGCCGCGAAGTTGTATTCGGATACGATCGCGCTCGCCGTATAGATACCGCCTTCCGCCGTGTACTTGACGTCGAGCAGGTTTTCTTTCAAAACGCCGTCTCTGTCGTGCGCTATGTTCAAGGTCAAACCGTTGACCGTCTCATTCGCAAAGTCGAAGGTCGCTTTCACGTCGAGATTGAACAGTTTTTCCGACTTGAATTCGGCATTGTATACGCCGTTTCTCATCGTGTAGTCGACCATTCCGTGCAGGATTTCTTTGCCGTTGTATTCGACAACGCGGAATCCGAGGTCGGTTACTTCTTTATCAAATCCGAACTTCCCTTCTACGGTCAGTTCTCTCCAATATCTTTCGGTGACTTTTCCCGTGTGGACTTTTCCGTCGAACGCGTATTCGATTTCCACGTCTTTCTTGCCGTCGCGACCTTCGAAGAACTTGATTTCTTTCACGCCGTCGGTATAGTCGAGGTACGCTTCCGCCGCAAAGTTATATTCGGAGATAGCCGCGCTTGCGGTAAAGATACCGTCTTCCGCCTTATAGGTAAGATCGATAAGGTCTTCTTGCAGTACGCCGCCAATGTCATGCGCTACGTTCAAGGTCAAGCCGTTGACCGTCTCATTCGCAAAATCGAACGTCGCTTTCACGTCGAGGTTGAACAGTTTTTCCGACTTGAATTCGGCACTGTATACGCCGTCTGTCGCGGTATAGGTCGCGTTTCCGTAAACGACCGGAACACCTTGCACCGTTTCCGTCAAAGTCAAAGCGATCGCTTCGACGTCGGTACTTGTTTCATTCAATTTGACAGTCGATTTGAATTCGAACGCACTTTCGATCGTTTCGAGGACGTTGAATTCGTACGTATTGCTGTCGGCATGATACAGGTACTGCGCGTTAATATCGATAACCGTTCCTTTTCTGAGAACAAAACGGATACTTTCGATCGTATTGTCGATCACGTCCGCATACAAGGAACCGGTTCTGAGCATTTCCGCCATTTCAAGCGAAGCGGTGTATTCCGTATAGGGCGCTTTGTCGGTAATCTGGAACTCGGCCTTGCAGATCGACATATCGTCGTATCTCTTCGCGCCGGTGCCGAGCGTTACTTCCACTTTGTGCGTCAAATCAAACAAAGCGTATTCGTATTTTCCGTCGGTAAAGTATACTTGCGCGTCCACTTTGAAGTTGACGACATCCGATTGCAGTAAGAGCGCGTATTCTTCAACGTTTTCCGTGACCGTATAAGTATAAGCAATAACGCCATGCGTAACGACCTTTTCGCCGTTGTCATACGCTTTCAGACTGATTTCGCGGATAATACCGTCGGTATAATCGAATTTCGCTTCGATCTTCGTGTCGATCAAATCGGAAACAAACGTCAACGTGTACACGTCGTCGGCTTTCAGATATTGTACGTCGCCGTGCGTTCTCATTTCGTCTTCCGTTTCGGTCGCGGTTATGCCGATGTGTTCGACGACGCCGTCGTTATAACCGAGCGCGATCGCAATGGACATATCTTCGATTCCGCTCGCATATACCAACGAATATTCGCCGTCGTCAAACGCCAGGTCGGCGTCGAGGCTCCAATTCCATTCGGGCAAAACGAGTTCGGCATGACAAGCGTCTTCCGTATATTCGTACGACAGCGTGAGCAAGTCGGACAAAACGTTCTTTCTGTCATGCTTGACGTCAAACCCGAGGGCGTTCACTTTTTCGTTCTGATAATCGAGACTTGCGTTTACGTCGAGGTGGAAGAGTACGTCGGACTTGAATTCGGCTTTGTATACGCCGCTATTCGCCGTGTAGTCAACCAATGCGTGCAATTCTCCGCCGTACGTTACGTCGCAACCGAGCGCGATGATTTCTTTTCCGTCAAAACCGAATTTTCCGCCGACGCAGGCAGCGTCTTGGCTGTATCTTTCGGTCAGGCAAGCGGTATGAATCGTACCGTCAAATCCGTACTTAACTTCGAGATCGGTCTTGCCGTTTGCGCCTTCGGCAAAGGAAAGCGCGTTCACTACGCCGTCCGCGTAGTCGAGGCTTGCGTTCGCCGCCCAAGTAGTGGAATCGGCAATCGCGTTGTACGAAACATTCGCGCCGTACGCGCTCACCGCGTCGAACGTGTATTCGGCGACAAGTACGTCGTGGAATACGTAAGTAATCGGCGCCGGCGGTACGATCGGTTGAATCGACGCATGAGCATAGTTAAATTTGACTTCACGAACGACGCCGTCTTTATAATCGACGCTCGCCGTAAACTTGTCGCGCAGTATGTCGCTTCTTACCGACGCGGCATAAACGTCGTCCGCCATCGTGTATTGCAGGTCGGCATAAATAAACAAACCTTCGTCTTCAAAGTCGTTTTGCGCGACGTAGAGTCCGGCGGCTTTTACCTTGCCGTCCGTCATACCGAATTTACCTTCAACCGTCCAATCCTGCCCGAATCTTTCGGTCAAACGAGCGGTGTGGATATCTTCCGCAAAGGTATATTCGCCTTCGAGGTAGGTCTTGGCTTCTCTCATATAAGCCGCCGTCAGACTTTCGATGACTTCTCCGTCATAGACAAGCGCGGCGTCGACTTCCACTTCGCCCCAATAATAAATGTAGAGGTGCGCTTCGTAGTCCTTGTCGCTTGTCTTTCCGTATTGGAAATCGATAAGGTCATGGAAACTACCGTCGATATCATGTCCGACCGTAACGTTCGCTATTTGCGTTCCGTCTTCATAGAAAGAGTGATATCCTTGCGCGATGAATTGTCCGAGTTTTACTTCGTCGGTCAGAATTTCAAAATGCGCGGTACTGCCGATATGGGAGTATTCGATTTTGCCGTGCGTAAATTCGCTTTCGTCGATAAATTCGACCGCCGCAAAACCTACCGCCAGGATTTTTCCGTCTTTCATACCGAACTTGCCCGAAACGGTCATGTCGCTCCAATAGCGTTCAGTTACCGACACGTTGTGAATATCATCTTCGAACAAATAACTTGCTTCGACCTCTTTCTTGCCGTCGCGACCTTCATAGAAGGTGATCTCTTTCACGCCGTCGGTGTAATCAAGGTACGCTTCCGTTTTGAAGTTGTATTCGGATACGATCGCTTTCGCCGTATATTTGCCGTCTTCGGCTTTGTAGACGACGTTCAGCAAGTCTTCTTTCAACGCGCCGTTTCTGTCGTGATCGATCGAGAATGCGATTTCGTTTACACTGCCGCCTTTCAGATCGACTTTGCTTTCGACGTAGAGGTGGAAGAGTTGTTCCAGATCGATAAACGCCGTATAGACGTCGTCATCGCTTGCATACTGTCCTTCGCACGCGTATACGGTATTGTCAAATTGATATTGCAGTTTCAAAGAAACCAAACCGAGTACGCCGTCCTTATAATCGACTTCGTTTTCGATTTTAACTTCTTTTTCATCGATTTTAAACGCGGTGGTATAAACGCCGTCCGCATAGTCGAAGCAGATTTTCGCCTCTGCGTCAAGGACCGTTTCATCCCATTTTGCAAGGTTAAGCGTCCCTTCGTATTTACTGATTTTGTCAAAGGTATATTCGAAGGAAATCCATGTCTCTTCGTTTTTACCTTTCTTGTTAATCAAAGAACCGGTCAAAGAAACGAGATTGTTTTCGCTTTCGACGGAGTCGATAATGACTTTCTTGGCAAGATCTCTCGATTCCATCGTCAGGTTCTTCGTATCGTCGATCGACGTATACTTGACAGCGAAAAGCACGGTGTCGAACCAGCCTTCTTTCATCGTCCAGGACAAACCGAAGCCGTTCAGTATGTCGTTTCTGTAATCGTAATAGATGACCGTCTTACGATTGAGTTTTGCGTCTTCGGCAGTAAAGGTGTACTTGCCGTTATCGTTTTGATAATATGCGCTGAATTGTATTTTTTCGCTGTTTCCGTTTACTTCAATCGCATACAAACCGATTTCGGTGACGGTGTTATCGCTGTATCCGAAGGACGCTTCGATTCTTTCGGACAGCGTCGGGAAGTCCAGCACTGCGGAATAGACGTCGCCGTCTCTGTCGAGCGTCGCGTCCAGATAGATTTCTTTCGGAAGAGTCTTTTCGATCTTCAACAAGCCGCCGTTGACCGTTTTTTCCGTATAGTCAAACTGCGCGGTAAGCAAACCGTTATGTTTGGCGTCGGTTACTTTGAGGCTATGGACGTCATTATCGTTCTTGTAGTCGGCATTGTAGTATACTTCGCTGCCGATGTAATTCCGATAGACGATATTGCCTTCTTTCGGTTCGTTTTCGCTGTAATCGAACGACGCGGAAAGTACGCGATCAAATCTCTTGGATTCGTAAATCGCGGAGTACTTGCCGTTATCGTTTTTGTATTCGGCATGCGCGAGAACTTCGTCCTCATTGTACAGAATAGTCAGACCGAGACCGTTTACCTTGTCGTTTCTGTTATCGAAATAAGCGTTAAGTTTTCTGTTATACTCTTCCCATTCGAAAGAAGCGGTGTGCAGTTTGTCTTCGTTCTTGTACGAAACGGCAAATTCCGTCTTTTCTTCGCCGCCTTCCATATAGGTCAGAGCAGCGCTCACTTCGTTGACGGTTTCGTTCGCATAATCGAACTTCGCCGCAATTTTCTTGTTGTGCTTTGCGTCGTCAAGAACGAGGTTATACAAACCGTCCGCATAGGCGTATTCGCCGGTAAAGATCGCTTTTTCCGCTCCGAATTCGTCCAGATATGTCAGATACAAATTCGCCGCGTTGACCGTTTTGCCGCTGATGTCCACGCTCGCCGCCACTCTTTCGTCGAACTTGTCGGAATTGAAGCGTGCCGCATAAACGGTACCTTTGTGAGAGTACTCGCCCTCGAACTTCGTGCACGGCTCTCCGGCTTCTTCGCAAGATACTTTGATATAGGCGTATTGCGGAATATATTTCTCGTCGAGTTCCCATGCAAAGTCGAGTTTTTCACCGTTCTTCGTGCGGGCAAGCGTAAGATAATTACGCGCGTTTTCCAGCGTGTAGATCGCGGACAATTTGATGTTGGTCGGATCTTCTTTTTCGCGAATGATTGCCTTGGCAAGGACCGGCTTTCCGTCTTCGCCGTTCTTCCATTGTGCCGAAGCGTACGGACCGTATTCGGTCGCCGTGTTGATATAAGAAACGCCGTCTTTGGTCAACGCGCCGTCCTTATAATCAACGGAGTAAACCATCACGTTGTATTCGTCGCCGTATCTGTCAACTCTGTTTTCGGAAAGTTTTACTTCCAAACCTTTCAAAACTTTGTCAACGTCGGTCGTCCAATTCAAAGCGATTTCTTCATCGAGTCTTTCGACGTTTTCGTTAATCCAATTCAGGAAAGAATCGGCGTCAAAGGCAAAATCGATTTTGGCGTCCGCCATAATGTCGTTGAGCCCGTTCATGATTTCCGTGATGACTTCTTTGATCGGCAAACGCAGGAAGTTGTTATCGATACGCGCCACAAGGTCGTACCAATAGTCCATGACTTCTTTCTGACGATCGGCATACGCCTTTTCGTCCGCAGCTTTATCAACAGGTCCGAAAATCAATTCGTACACGGTGTATTCTTCCAAGTCGGAGTTACGGATATCGTAGACGATTTCGCCCGTTTCTTCGTCAAGGTGTCCGATCGTCTCGTCCGCATAGGACTTGAAGCCGAATCTCTCGGGAATTTCGCCGGCGATCATTTTCAGTATGGTATTGATATCATTATAGAGAGTTTCTTGTTCGATCGCGAAGTTTTCGGCGGTCAAAGCCACGGTATCCATGATTTCGCCGACTTCCATTTCGGGCAGTTCTTCCAGATATTCCATAATAATGGTCATGAAGCCTCTGCCGAAGACGAGGTCAAAGTAGTCGTTGACGGAGCCGTCGAGCGTCACCTGAATAAATTCGGTCAGTTTTTCGGCGTCCAGTTCATGATACGTAAATCCGGTTTCTTCGTCGTATTCTTCGATGATGAAGTCGAGATCTTTCGGAATCAGGTTCTCCCATTTGATCTTTCCTTTCAAATAATCTTTATAAAAATCGATATAAACCTGATAGTCTTCGATGATACCTTTGATCTTGCGAATCGAGTTGATCGTCTTGATGACGTCTTCGATCGTCACATAGTTGTCTTGTTCTCTTTCCAGACCGATCGTCTCGAACACAACGTCGATTATTTCGTTGATCGTCTCTTCGACGAGTTTGACAGCCGCTCTTCCTTCGTCGCGCGTCGCTACGACTTCCTTGTCGTTGACCGCACAGTACAGGTAAGCTTCCAATCCTTTGAACGCGATCTGCAAATTAAACGAGAATGCTCTGTAATCGTCGTCCATGTCGGTGTAACTGAGCGGTTTCGTCGGATAATCTTTGTAATAAGCGATGTTGATGACGAATTTACCGAACATCTGATTTTGTACGCAAGTAAGGTGAATACCCGCTTCCTTGATCAGGAAGAGGTTATAAGAATCGGCAGGATGCATCTTCTTATCGGCTTTGGTCGAAACGATTTCTTCCGCACCCGTGCCCTTGAACAGATTATTGACTCTTTCGATAAAGTCGTTCGCTTGGTCGTTGTCAAGCAGGAATCCGACGTACGGATCGAGGGCATAGTCGTAGTCGCGATCGGGGATTTCCCAGTCGAACCAGTCAAACAGCGTCTCGATATCGACCACTACGGCACGCGCCGGCAGTTCGATCAATTCTTCGTATCCGCAAACGCGGCAAACGTGTTTCGCAAGTCCGGGAACGGCGATTTGCGGTTCGGTTACGACTCTGTAAACAAAGTCGTGATCCGCGAGCGCAAGTAATTCGGTACGCTTTTCCCCTTCCTTATTATAATTAAGTCCGCCGAATTTGAAATTGATGTACCCTTCGCCCAAGCAGTCGGAGAGTATGTATTTGATCGGCATATCAAACGCTTCTTTCGCAGCCTTCGTTTGCGCGACGTCTTCGGAAGCAAGGTAGGTCGCTTTCTTCATCGACTTGTCTTCCACGAGACCTTTACTTGCCGCAACGATTACGTTGATGATAGCGTCTCTCGCGATCGTTACTTCATTTTCGGCATAAACGACGGCAACGCGCCCGTCCAGTTTGACGTCGGCGCCGGTAGCGGTCGATTTCACCGCGATTTCCTGTACGTAGGATTCGAGACCGAAAGCGATTTCGCTCTTTCCTTCTACGGTAACGCTTGCGGCGGTACCCTCGTAAACAAGCGAGGAGTCTTCCGTCGTATTCAGAATAACGACGTTCTGAATGATACCGCACTTCACGACGGTAAGATCGACGTCTTCTTTCGCTTCGCCGTTCACACCGATAACCAGCGTCCCGATTTCACCGAGGAGTTCGGCTTTTCCGGCGACAAGATTCATCGTCCCGGTAACGGCGGCTTTGTTTCTCAAAGTAAATTCGGCTTTTGCACCGAGCATATCGACCGAACCGATCGTTACTTCGTCGTCAACCGTCACGAGGCATCCGTCGATGGTCAGGTTGCCCGACACGTCGCCTTCTACGGTCGTTTCGCTCTTTGCGACAAGTTTGGTCAGAACAACGTCTTCTTCCACCGTCACGGTCGCCGCGGACAGGCTGTCCACCACGATCTTTTCCGCGCTCGTTTCGCCTTTCAACAAAACGTTCCCGGCAACGGTCAGTTCGCCTTTCTGCGTGGCGTCTTCCATTCTCAACGTATTCGCCGAGATCGTCCCGTCTACCGTCGCGTCGTTATAAATACCCATATCGGTACAAACCACAACGCCCGTCAAGGTCGAAGCGTCGACGCCGAGTTCTTCGCAGGTAAGTCCGCCCGTCAACGAAGAATCGTTCTTCAACCCGGCGTCGGATGTGCAAACCGCGTTTCCGATAAGATCGGACGCGTCCAGTCTCAATTCCACGCAGGAAGCGTCGCCGGTCAGTACGGAACCGTTTTTCAAAGTAAGGTCATCGCTCGTTACGTCGCCTACGACAGAGGAGTCGTCCATCGTCACGTCGCCGGTGCATACCGCGCCGCCCGCGGTGATTTCGGAAGAAACCATGTCGAGTTTGGTGCAGGTAGCCGTGCCGCCGACGGTAGAACCGTTCATCGTAAGGACGGTGCAGGTCGCCGCTTGTCCGACGGTAGAGTCGGTCAAAGTGAGCGCAGCCGTACCGGTCAGACTGCCCGTAACGGAAGAATCGGTCAAAGTAATCGCCGCGCCGGCAAGGTCGCCGCCGACGGAAGAACCGTTCTTTACGGTCACGTCCTTAACGGAAGTAAGATTTCCGCTAACGGAAGATTCGTTATCGAGCGTAACGACGCCGTTCGTGTCAACGGAAGAATAAATCGTCGAAGCGTCCATCGAAAGCACCGTGCAGTCGATGCAAGCGGCGCTCGTGATTTCGGCGTCGGTCATCGTAAGAGACGCCGCGGCAAGGTACGCGCAGGTGATCGCGGACTCGTCGAGAGTCATCGACTGAATGCAGGAGAAATTGCCGGCACTTACGGCAGAACCGTTTACCGCTTCCGTCGTCTTCGTGCAGGTGATGTTGCCGCTCGTCGTTACGGAAGAATTATTTATATTGATATACGCGCACGCGAGTTTGTCCGTCGTCAGAGCCGAATCCGTCATGTCGAGTTCGAGAGCGTTCGCGTTGATCGCGCCGTTTACGGTCGCGTCGTTCATGTCGAGAGCGTCGCAAGCAAGCGCCGCGTTCGTCAGCGTCGTGCTTTCGAGAGTCAATTCGGCGCAGGTAAGAGCCACGTTCTGCTGTTCGATGTTTTTCAAAGTGAGCGCGCTGCCCGCGGTATTGACTTTCGTATAGTCAAGCGTGGCGGCGTCTACGACAACAGTCGCTCCTTTCGCCACGATCGTATAAGTCGTATCGAATACGACGGACGCTATCGTCAGTTCGTCGCCGTCGGCGTTTATCGCCAGCGTTCCGTCCTTGACCGTTCCGTTCGTTATCGCCAACTTGCTGCCCGTCTTAATCGAATCGAAACCGAATTGATAATCTTTCAAATCGAACGTAAATCCGTTCAAATCGATGGTGCAGGGCCAACTCAATTCGAGAGCCTTCTTATTGCCGGGTTTTCCGATCGCCGTCCAGTCTACGTTGGAGAGGACGTAATCTTCCGTCAGTACGTATTCCGATTTGATTTGTTCGAAAATACTGACCTTCAAAATGATTTCTTCGCCGGTGGTATATTTGATTTCGGCTGTCGTGCCCTCTTCTTCGTCGTATGTATATTCGATAGGCATGACAAAATTATCTTTGACTTTTTCAACCAAGTCGTCCAGACCTTGTTCATCCGAAGTAAACGAATAGAAGGGGTTGTCCGCCGTTGTTTCGTCGATGATGTTTTCTTCTTTGTCGGTAACGACGATATTGACTTTCGAATCGACGCCGATTTTGACTTTCGCGTCTTCCGATTCGATGGTTACGACCGCTGCCTGACCGAGGACTTCGATCGTACTGTCATCGCTTATCGATTCCGTTACGTTCAGTTCCTGTACGTAAGAATCGACCGTGAAGACGATATCCGCGTCTTCGTTGATATTGATATTGCTGACCGTTCCGCGGAAAGTGATGTCCGCGTCGGCATTGACGTCCAATGTATTGATTATGGAAGACTTGGTGACGTCTACCGTTGCGTCGGTGTTGATTTCCATTCCGTTTACGACGCCGGAAAGGATCACGTTATCCGCTTCCGTTATCGTCAGCGTTTCGATTTTCGCGGTGTTTTTCAGAATCAGACTCGCCTCTTCCGCGTCAAGTTCGACCGATTCGAGGTTCGTTTGCTTTTCGACAGTCAGATTCGCTTTTCCGGTAATGACAACCGGGCACGCGACCGCGCCCGCGATACTGGCGTTCGACTGAACGTCAATCGCTTCTATCGTCGCTTCTTTTGCCGTGACGGCAACGTCTTTTTCGGCGCAGACGACGATTTTGCCGACCGTACTGTCGTCAATGCTGATGTCCGCTTCTTCGACCGAAACGACCTTAATATCGGGAGCGACCGACTTATCTTCGGCGACAAAACTGCCGCTGACGGCAAGTTCGGAGCCAACTATGGAAGCGCTGCTCAAACGGAGCGTGCCGCCTACGATATTGATCGATCCGACGCTCACCGTCGTTTTCTTGATAAGTACTTCCGACTTGTCCGTGTTTATCGAATAGTCGCAGGTATCGGTGAAAGCAACGCTCTCTACGGTTACGCCGCCGTTTTTCGAATCGACGGTCAGTTTCCCGTTCGTAACGGTACCGTTGACAAACCTGATGTTTTTCAGCGGATCGTCCGACGCAACGGAAAAGTCATAGCCGTTCAGATCGAGGACATGTCCGTTCAGGTCGATACAGCAAGCGAAATTAAGACCGAGACGCGTTTTGTCGTCACCCAAATGAATGACGTCCCAGTCCTCTTTGGTCAACTTGTAATCGCCCGTCAGAACGTACGTGTCCTTGACTTCGGCAAAGATACTCACCTTGGTCGGTTCGATAGGCGGTTCGGGATCGTCGGGATTGACGATAATAGGCGTATCTTCGCCGCCGGGCGTATCGTTGCCTTTATCGCACATCGTCAAACCGAGTACGAGAGCAAGAATCAGAATCACGGCAAGAATCGCGGACGCAATGATAATGATGCGCTTTTTCTTCTTGTCGTCTCCGCCTTTCGCGGCCTTTTCCGATTTCTTCGCTTTGCCCGTCGGTGCGACGACGTCTTTTTCAACCGGCTTTTTCGTCGGTTCGATCACAACGTCTTTTTCGACCGGCTTCTTCGTCGGTTCGATCACGACGTCTTTTTCGACCGGCTTCTTCGCCGGTTCGACGACGGCCGCTTTTTCTTCGCGACGCACGTCGGCAGGGCTGCTCTCTCCGGCGTTTGCTTTCGATACTTTGAGTTCAACGACGGCGTCGTTACTCTTCTCGTCCGCAACCGGAGCGTCCGCGACCTGATTCGCCGTTTGTTCGGACTCGTCGGTTTCGGTCAAATCGACTTTGTCGTTCGCATTCGGGACTTTCAAATCTTTGTTGTCTTCCATGTCTTTCGATATCTCCTATCAAATATTTTCTAACTGTTTTTGGGCATACGTATAGGCACGTACCCATGTATACGCTAATATAATATAACAATAAAAAAAAAATGTCAACTTTTGCGGCAACCTTTTCGCTTTTTTTTACAATTTTTTTTCCCAATTTTTTCCAACGCGAAAAAACACCGAATTAAAAAAATAAAGCGGTATATCTATACCGCTTTTGTCCGAAAAAAAGTACTTTTGTACTTATTGCCGATGGTATCCGAGACGGAAGAAATACGAGCCGTTTTCCTCCCTTTTTTCGAGTATTTCCGCCCCGCCGAAATCGAACGAAAACGTCTCCTTCCCCGACGACTTTACCGAGTAAATAACGATATCGTTTGCCCGACTCCAAGCGACTTTTATGCCGTTATAGTCACCCGACGCGCCGTTCACGGTGCCCGTATCGTCAAAATAGGGTTTCATGAAGTAGTGATCCTTTTCGGCGCAAAAACAGTCTTTTTTTATGCCGAGTACGTATTCAAACATCCACCCGACGCACGCGCCGAACGAATAATGGTTATAACTGTTCATATGCGCGTTTTGGAACGGATTGCTCTTTTCCGAGCGGTAGCCGTCCCACCGCTCCCAAACGGTCGTCGCGCCGTTATCGATCGTGTACCCCCACGAGGGGAAACGCCTCTCCCCGATCAGTTTGTACGCGAGATCGCTCCGCCCGATATCGCAAAGAACGGGCAAAAGATACCTCGTCCCGATAAAGCCCGTCGTCAATAAGCCGTTGCTCTCCGTCAGTTTTCGCACCAGATTATCCGCTATCTCTTCTTTGGTCGCTATTCCTGCGACGTATGCCAAAATATATGCCGTTTGTGTATCGTTCGCTACCTTTTTGCGGTGAAAATACCTTTTTCGGATGCGTCTTCGTATCGCCTCGTACAGTTGTCTGAATTCGTTTTCGTCCTTGTCTCCGATCACGCCGCACATCTCGGCGACAAGTTTTGCCGAATATGCAAAATACACCGTGGCGATAAACCGCTTATTTGTCACACTGCCGATAGAGAGCCAGTCTCCGAAGCCCTCTTTCGGTCGCAATAAGCGGCGACTGTTTTCCTTGCAATAAGAAAGCCACTTTTTCGCCGCCCCGATATTGTCTTCTATGATTTTTTTGTCGCCGTATGTCTTGTAGCAAGAATACGGGATAATCGCCACCGCGTCTCCCCACGCCGCCGAAGAACTCATCAGCGGCCGATATTCGAACACGGGCGCGACGTTATAGACCATGCCGTCTTCCCGTTGCCCGTCCCGCATATCGGTCATATACTTTTCGTAAAACCTCTTGCAGTCGTAAAGGTAATTCGCCGTCGGGCAGAAGATCTGCGCGTCGGCAGTCCAACCGAGACGTTCGTCCCGTTGCGGGCAGTCGGTCGGGACGGACACAAAATTACTCCGAAGCCCCCACAGGGTATTGCCGAAGATTTTATTGACCAGCGGATTCGAGCAAGCGAAGTCGCCCGTGCGGACAAGGTCGTTATGGACGGCGATTCCTTCCATCGAGACCACCTCGGCTTCCCCCTCTTCCACGATTGCCTCCGCGTAGCGGAATCCGTGATAGGTAAACGTCGGTTCGAAGACTTCCTCGCCCTCGCCTTTCAGCACAAAATAGTCGGTACACCGTGCCTTACGCAGGTTTTCGGTATAAATACCGCCGTTTTTATCCAATATTTCGGCATAACGGAATCGGATTTTCGCTCCCGCGCTTCCTTTGACTACCGCGCGCACGATTCCGGCAAAATTCTGCTCCGTATCCCACAGCGTGTCGGACAAACGTTTCATAGGCAGCCGTTCGGCTTTTTTGACGTGCTCATAATCGGCTTTTTCAAGCAGTTTTTCATAGCCGCAGTCAAAGACTTCCGGTTCTTTATCGAACGCCGCTTCGAGGCGGTTATCGACGTATTCGCCGCACAGAATATCCCCGTACAGGATTTTTCCGGTCGACGCTTTCCACGTCCCGTCGGTCACGATCGTTTCGGTCATGCAGTTGACGTAGCGCAACTCGACTTCCGCCCACAGTTTCAACGGATACGCGCCGTATCTGTCCCGCTCTCCTTGGCAAATGCGCCCGACGTACCAGCCGTCCGCCAACGCCACATCAAGAACGCCGCCTTTTTCGCCGAAAACGTCGGTAATGTCGTATTCGTAATAGGGTATGCGCTTTGTATACGTCGTCCAACCGGGCGCAAGAATGTCGTCCGAGATTTCCCGTCCGTTCCAATACGCCTTGAACAGTCCGAGTGCCGCAATGCGCAAAACCGCTTTTTTTACCCTTCTTTTCGGAATAATCTCTTTCCGAAAATAAGGACACGGCGCGCCGTGTTCGGCGTCCGTCCCCACTTGCCCCGTCGTAAGTCCGATAAAACTCAATTGATTGCCTCCGGATTTTTATTTTGTAGCCGCTTCTTTCGTCTCGACGAAATAAGCGTAATTTTCAGGTTGCAGATATTTTTCTCCGTAGTGGAAATACGTCTTAAAATCGATAGTCAACGTGATCAAACCGTTGCTTGCCGTATCCACGCTCAAAAAACTCTTATAGTAGCCGTTATCCCATATCTCGACGGTCTCTTCGATCGAAACGTACTTCGCGTTGTCCAAGCCGTCTTGCAGGTTGGCGAGCGTATTTTGGCTAGTCAAAGTATTTTCGACGTCGAGCGACATCGTCACGGTATAGTAGCCCTCATCGTCGTTATGCGTCACGCGCGCCGACTTGATCGTTTCGGGTGTGATTTTCTGATCGGTCTGCTCGTATTTTGCATTTATCTTCGAGCAAAAAGGAACCAATTCTTCCTCTTTCGGATACCCGGATATGCGGTTTCCTTCCGACCAATCGGCTTCCACGATAAACTGTCCGTCGTCGTCGATTTCCACCACCGAGTCAAAGACTTTCTCCGTATACGCGCTCTTTCTCTCGACGCTGCCGTACTTGCGCATCGCAAACAGGGATTTTTCTTTTTTACTGAACGTAGAAATCATCCCCTCCATGCCCTCTTCCACATAGGAGTATTCGGTATAATAATATTCGTCTCCCGTCTTCAAAAAGAAGCGACATCCCTGCACGGGTATATCTATTTTCAAAGGGCCGAAGCCCACCGTGGACGTCGTCACCGAATCGACCGTGTAGGCGCACGCGGAACAGTTCTGAAAAGCCGCGTTTGCCGTAATATAAAGATAATACGCAAGGTCGATATTGCCCTGCGCGTCGTCTTCGGCAGGCAAAACGATTTCTCTGTCGATCACGCTTTCGTACTGCGGATAATCGGTTCGGATATTCTTCTCGCCGCCTTCCTCTTTTTTATTAAACAAAGTACAGCCGCAAGCGAAAACCGCCACGAACATAGCGCACGCCGCCGCCAAAAAACGAATTATTACCGATACTTTTCTATTGTTTTCCATAAATCATTTACTCCGTTTTTTTATAAAAATATTATACTAGAATATAGATATAAAGTCAACAAATGTTTTCGGCCGTTCTGCCGCCGAATCATTGCGTGAAAAACATAAAAAACCGTTTTCGGTAACCGCCGGATTGCTTTCGCATTTTTTTTATTGTATAATACCGTTAAACATACAAGGAGAATTAAATTTATGAACGCCAAAAGAATCATCGCCGCACTGCTTACCGTATGCTTCTGCGCCTTTTTTGTCGTCGCACTGACCGCCTGTTCGGAAGACGACCTGCCCGAAGTATCCACCGCCGCATGGCACGAAACCGACGAATATACCCTCTACGCCGACGGCTCGTCTTCGCAAGACTACATCGTCAACATCGAAAAAGACGCCGACCGCGACTTCGTCATTCTGAATCTGACCGACGTGCAAATCGGAAAAACGGAAATGAATCTATACGCGTCATTTTACGAAAAGCTCTTAAAAATCATCGACGAACTGATTCCGTCCGTCCGACCGGACCTGATCACACTCACCGGCGACCAGTCATACGGAGAAATAAGCGTTTTGCGCGCTATATGCTCCCAAATCGACAAATACGGTATCCCATGGGCGCCCGTCTACGGAAACCACGATAACAACGAAGACGGACAGAATATCGCCCGGCAAGCCTACATGTACGAAAACGAATACAAAAACTGCCTCTTCAAAGCCGGACCGAGCAACCTCGGATATAACAGCAACGGAACGGTTTTGTACGGCAACTATATCGTGAACGTGACCGAAAAAGACGCGTCTGCGCGCGGATTTCACGTCGTCAAGTCCCTGCTGTTTGTCAACAGCGGAGACACAATGGAATATACGCAAGAAGACCTGGCTTCTTCTCCCGTCCCCGCCGCCGTCAACAAAAGCAGTTACGCTCACCTGACCGACGAACAAATCGAGTGGTACAAGTGGGCGGCAAACGGCGTTCAAGCCTACGGAAACGACGCTCCCGTGTCGTCCGCCGTCTTTCTGCATATCCCGATTTTTGCTTACAACACCGCCTTTGCCGAAGCGGTAAAGAGCGATACCCGCTTTTCCGCGTATAATTACAACGAGTTTGCCGCCGACACCGCCGACATCGACCTTGCCGTCAGTCACAACGACGGTTACGAATCGGCATTCGGCTATCGGAGAGAATGGAGCGGAACGCCTCCCTACGACGACGGCGTGTTCAACGTCATCAAAGCGTACGGGACCGATCTTATGCTGGCAGGTCACGACCATATCAACAACTTTGTCATCGACTACCAAGGCGTGACGCTTGCGTACGGATTAAAAACGGGAAGCGGCTGCTACTATGACGAAGACCTTTGCGGCGGTACCATACTGACAATGGCTTCCGACGGAAAAACGCAGGTGCGCCATACCTATTATAACCCGTGGGTGCCCGTCATACCGGCATGGCTCATCGTCCTGATCACCCTCGGCGGCGCCGCTTTGATAACAGCCGTCGTTCTTGTCGTTTTGAAAAAGAAAGGGATTCTTAAACCCATAAAAAAGTATGCCAAACGGTCTTGAAATCGAAAAAAAATATTTAATCGCCATGCCCGACGTCGCCGCCCTTATCCAAAAGGGCGCGACGCCGTCGCACATTGTGCAGACCTATCTTGACGGCGGTCTCGGCGTATCCGAACGCGTCCGTAAAAGAACGTACGAAAACGAAACCGTCTATACCCACACCGTCAAAAAGCACCTCGGCGGCATCGTTCGGAGCGAGGACGAAACGGTCATAACAAAGGCGGAATACGACAGTCTTCTTTGCCGCGTCGAACGGGGCACGCACCCCGTCGAAAAGACGCGCTACGTTTTACGCGAAAACGGTTATACTTACGAATTCGACGTCTTTCCTTTCTGGCAGGATAAAGCCGTATTGGAAATCGAACTCCCGAACGAAACGGTCGAACCCCTTTTGCCCGATTATGTCACCGTCCTTGCCGACGTCAGCACCGACAAAAATTATACCAATCACGCCCTCGCAAAGAGATAAACGCTTATCCGCGCGCGTTCCGATTCGCCTTTGTTGACACTTTCTCTTTTATAGTTTATAATAATTTATATGGAAAAGACAAAGAACGCAAGCGCGAAAAAAATTGCGTCTCTTGCCGTATTGACCGCGACGAGTCTCATTGTTTTTATCATCGAAAATCTTTTTCCGCCCCTTTTTATCCCGGGCGCAAAACTCGGCTTGGGGAACGTGTTTACCCTCCTTTGTCTCGTTCTTTTTTCGCCCGCCTACGCGTTTATTCTGATTGCCGTCCGCACCGTACTCGGTTGCCTTCTTGTCGGCAACGCCTCTTCGATTCTGTTTTCCCTCCCGGCAGGGCTTGCCGCCACCGCCTGCGAAGCGATCCTTATTCGTTTTTTGCATCCGAAAATCAGCCTTATCGCCGTCAGCGTAGTCGGTTCGGTTTGCCACGCGACCGTTCAGAACCTTGTTTTTTGTTTGATAAACGGCAAAATATATATGCTGTCTTATCTGCCGTACCTTGCCCTTATCGCTGTTTTCAGCGGCGTTTTTGTCGGCGCCGTCGTCTATCTTCTGATTCACAAGGTTCCCTCTTCGTTTTATCGAAAAATCATTTTGGAAAGGAGCGAAACGCCATGAAAGCGCGGAAAGGAAAGTATTTCTTCCGGGGCGTAAAAGTCCCCGATAAAAAATATCTCTCCATGGATATCCCCATTGTCGAAATGGAGACGCCCGACTTTGTCGCCATTGATCTCGGTCAACATATCGGCAAACCGTCCGAATGCGCGGTTACTGTCGGGCAAAACGTCCGCCAGGGCGAACTGATCGCAAAATCGAGCGCCTACGTCGGAGCCGACATTTTTTCTTCCGTCAGCGGAACGGTCCGATCCGTCGAAATGCGTCCGAACGCGCATGGCGCTTTGCATCAATTCGTCATCATCGAAAACGACGGTCACTACGAAAAAGTTTTTCTTCCCGACATGCCCGAAAAAACGCCGCAAGCGATTGTACGGCGTATTTCCGAAGCGGGCGTCGTCGGTATGGGCGGAGCCGGTTTTCCCACCGCGGTCAAACTTTCTCCCAAGACAAAAACGGATATTCTTATAATAAACGGCGCCGAATGCGAGCCATACCTTACCTGCGACTACCGTCTTATGATTGAAAAGACGGACGAGGTCGCGCGCGGTATACGCTATCTTGCCACCGCTTGCGAAGCAAGTCACATTATCGTCGCCATCGAAGAAAATAAGCCGAAAGCCATCGCGCTTTTTGAAAAATACGACGACTTTGACGTCGTCATTCTGCGTAAAAAATACCCGATGGGCAGCGAAAAACATCTCATATATTGCGCAACGGGCAGAAAAGTCCCCCCGGGCAAACTCCCCGCCGACGTCGGTTGCGTCGTCCAGAACGTCGCCACCGCCTACGCGACGTACGAAGCCGTCGATAAAAACAAACCCCTCTACGAACGCGTTATGACCGTTTCGGGCGAAGGAATTTTATATCCTCATAACCTGCTTGTCAAAAACGGCACCAATTATAAATCGGTCCTGAATTTCTGCGGCGGCATCAAAGAGGACGCCTCCGTCGTGATCGCCGGCGGTCCGATGATGGGCGCGGCTCTTCTCAGCACCGATCTGTATACGAGAAAAACCGATTCGGGACTGACCGTTCTGCAAAGAGGCGACGACCTCGTACAAGAACCGTCGCCGTGTATCCGTTGCGGCGCGTGCGCTTCGGTTTGCCCGATGAAACTGCTTCCGATGACCATCGATTTTTATACGCTTGCGGGCGATTACGAAAAAGCCGACAAACTCGGCGGCGTAAACAGTTGTATTTCGTGCGGCTCCTGCGCTTACGTCTGCCCGGCAAAACGTCCGCTTGTGCAAAGCATTACCCTTTGCAAAACAAAACTGAAAGGAGGCGTCACCCGTGAATAACGAAAAAATGCTGATGGAAGCAAGTCCGCACGTCCGCAAAAAGACGTCCGTGCGCCGCATTATGATCGACGTTTGTATCGCTTTGCTCCCCGCCGCGGCGGCAGGTTGCGTTTACTTCGGTATGCGCGCCCTTGTCGTCTTGCTCGTCTCCTCCTTTTCGGCGGTGTTGACCGAATTTTTCTGGCGACTTGCCATCGGAGAAAAACCGAAACGGATTTTGCAAAAATTTGATTTCACCTCTCTTGTCACGGGACTCCTTCTCGGGCTGACTTTGCCGCCCCTTCCCTATAATCAGTTTTACATTCCCCTGCTCGGTTCCGTTTTCGCCGTCGGAGTAGTAAAAATGCTTTTCGGCGGAACGGGCAAAAATATCGTCAATCCGGCAATCGCGGGCAGAGTGTTTTGTTTTATCTCTTTCACCGCCCAAATGGACGTCTATCCCGCGCCTCTTTTTTCCGCCCTCGGTGACGCCGAAGTCGTCATGACGGGCGCGACGCATCTTAAATCGATTCTTGAAGGCGGCTCGTCGAGCCTGTCTTTTGTCGATCTTTTTCTCGGTACCGGCGTCGCCGGCTCTATCGGCGAAACGTGCGCTCTCGCCCTGATCGCAGGCTACGCCTATCTCGTCGTGCGGCGCGTTATAAACTTCGGTTATCCCCTGCTTTTTGTCGCCGTCTGCGGACTTCTTACCTGCGCGCTTTATCAAAGCATGTCCGTCTTTATCCCGACCGTACTCGGCGGCGGACTCCTTCTCGGCGCTATCTTTATGGCGACCGATTACGTCACGAGTCCCAACAACAAACTCGCCTGCTGTATTTACTACGTTTTACTCGGTGCGGTTACCGCGCTTCTCCGTAAGGGTACCCAAATGGAAGTCGTCAGTTTCGCCATACTCCTTATGAACCTGCTTGTTCCGCTCTTTGACGCCTATATCAGACCGCGCCCGTTCGGCTATCGGAAAGAAAGGAGGGCAAACAAATGACAGTCCGCCAATTCTTAAAAAGTCATACTTTCCGTTGCATTTTGACTCTTCTATGTATCGCCCTTATTTCGGGCGGACTGCTTGCCGTATTAAGCGGCGTCCTGCACGTAACCGAAGAAGAAAAAACGGCGCGCGCAATCAAGGCTATCTACGGAAAGGATATGGACTATTCCGCCGTGACCGTACCGGACGGTTATGAAAAAATCGGCGGTTGCTTCCTCCTTTCCGACGGCAATTACCTTTGCAAAGCGACGGGCGGAGACGGTTACAAGAACGGCACCGTTACGCTATGGGTTGTCGCGCGGTTCGACGACGGCGTTTTTTCGGGGCTGGGAAAAGTCGCCGTGGAAAGTTACGACAAACAAACGCTCATGAGCAATTTTAACGAAAACTACTTCAAAGTATACGACGGCGGCGAATCGCATTTTTCGACGGACGGAGAAAACAAAGCCGTCTTAAGCGGCGCGACGAAATCGAGCAGGGCTATCAACAACGCGGTAAACGCCGTCCTCGATTTTACTCACGAAGTACTGAACAAGGAGGCGGCATGAGAAAAAACGATTTTGTCCGCATAGCCTCGGACGGACTTTTGAAAAACAACCCGACGTTCCGACTTGTCCTCGGCACCTGCCCCACGCTCGCGCTTACGACCGCCGCCCTCAACGGCGTCGGTATGGGACTCGCCGTCACGTTTATCCTGATTTGCAGCAACGCGATCATCTCGGCACTGCGCAAGGTCATCCCGAACGCCGTCCGCATCCCGGCATACGTCCTTATCATCGCCACTTTCGTCACGATCGTAAGGATGCTGCTTGAAAAATTCCTCCCCGACCTGTACGAAATGATGGGCGTATATCTGCCCCTGATCGTCGTCAACTGTATCATCCTCGGCAGAGCGGAAGGTTTCGCCAACAAAAACCCCGTCCTCGACTCGGCATGCGACGGGTTGTTTACGGGGCTCGGCTTTACTTTCGCGCTGACTCTGATGGGTACCGTCCGCGAAATCCTCGGCAGCGGCAGTTTCTTCGGCGTCCCCCTCTGGAATTTCAAAATCGCCTTCTTTACGTCGAGCGCCGGCGCGTTCTTCGTATACGGCGTATTTATCGCGCTCTTTAATTCGGTTTACGGACGCGTCGAACAAAAACTTCACCAAAAAAACTTCGCCGCGACGCTTTCTCTTTCGGCGGAAAAGGAGGGCAAATAAACGATGGGCACTTTCCTTATGATTATCGTCATGGCGGTCTTCGTCAATAACTTCGTCGTCGTACAGTTCCTCGGCATCTGTCCTTTCCTCGGATTATCCAAAAAAATCGGGGACGCCCTCGGTATGGGCGCGGCGGTCACCCTCGTTATGGGCATAACCTGCCTTATCACCTACCCTATCTATCAATATATCCTCGTACCGCTCGACCTTGCCTACCTGGAAATCATCGTCTTTATCTTCGTTATCGCTTCGCTCGTGCAAATGCTGGAAAAAATCATCAAAAAGTTTTTGCCGGCGCTGTATAAAGCGATGGGTATTTATCTTCCCCTTATCACTACCAACTGCGCCGTGCTCGGCGTCGCGGAAACGGTCATCGACAAAGCGCAGATGATGTCTCTTCTCGGCGTCTCGTCCATGAATCTCGGTTATTCCGTTCTGTACGGGGTTTTTGCCGGAATCGGCTTTACCGTAAGCATCGTGATATTGGGGGGCTTACGGCAAAAAACAGACTTTTTGGACGTCCCAAAGTCTCTGAAAGGGTTCCCTATCACAATGGTCACCGCTTGCTTTATGGCGATGGCGTTCTATGTTTTCAATCTAATATCCATCTGACGGGAGGGATCGTATGACGCATATAATCGCTGCGACAATCAACTGGACATCGGTCGGTATCGTACTCGGTATCGTCGCCGCTCTCGCTCTTATTTTTTCCGTTCTGATCCTCGTCGTCACCAAAATTTGCCACATTCACGAAGATGAAAAAGTGGTTAAAATTCTGGAAAACCTCGCCGGTGCAAACTGCGGCGGATGCGGTCACACCGGATGCGAAGGGTTTGCCAAAGCCCTCGCCTCGGGTAAAGCCTGCCTTTCCGATTGCAAGGCGACAAGCGCGGACGCCAAGAAAGTTATCGCAAAAATAGCCGACCTTCCCTACGAAAACGACGTCCCCACCGTCGCGGTAGTCCGTTGCCACGGCGGCAAAAACAGCGCGGACAAGTTTTTATACGTCGGCAGCGACGGCTGTATCAATCAAGCGGTTCTGCACGGCGGTAAAAAAATATGCGATACTGCCTGCCTCGGCGGCGGCACTTGCCTAAAAGCGTGTCCCTATTCCGCCGTAAAAATCAACGAAAACGGAGTCGCCGAAATCGACAGAACAAAATGTCTCAGTTGCGGCGCGTGTATTCAAAAGTGCCCGAAACACTGCATCGAACGGATTCCCGCTACCGCGCCCGTATACGTCGCCTGCTCGACAAAATGCAAAGGGCGCGAAACGACCGCATTTTGCTCGGTCGGCTGTATCGGGTGCGGTATCTGTCAAAAATTCTGCCCCGAAAAAGCCATAGAAATGGTCGACAACCTACCGAGAATCGATTATAATAAATGCACAGGCTGTAAAATCTGTGCGCAAAAATGCCCGAAAAAAGTAATACAAATTCGATAAAAAGGAGATCACAATCATGACCTGTACTCGTTGCAAACTCAAGAAAAAACTGACCGCGCCGCAAGACGTCACCCATCTTTATCGCACCGAGCCGTTCGACAACGGCATGTGCCTGACGCCCCCCATGGGTTGGAACAGTTGGAACTATTTCAAAGAAAACATCAACGAAAGAATGCTGATCGAAATGGCGCGTTCCATTAAAGAAAGCGGACTGCTTGACGCCGGTTACAACTACCTGAATCTCGATGACTATTGGGAAGCCGACCGTCGTGACAAAGACGGCAAACTGATTTGCGACGTCGTCCGTTTCCCTTCCGGCATGCGCCACACCGTCGAACAAATCAACGAACTCGGCTTTAAGGTCGGCATCTATTCCAGCAACGGAACCAAGACTTGCCAAGGTCTTCCCGCAAGCCTCGGTAAAGAATATATGGACGCAAAACAGTTTGTCAAATGGGGTATCGAGTATCTGAAATACGATTACTGCTACCATAAAATAAGCAGCAATTTAGGTCCCCATTTACTCAATATTACGGTAGCCAAAAAGGGAGAACAAGACGAAACCGTCCTGCCGATCGAAAACGCCGCTCTCTCGGGCACGGCAAAGATAGTCTACGGCAGCACCAACCGTAACCCCGGCTGTACCGATCACCAAAAAGAAATGAAAAACTATATCGTCGGCCTCGACAAGAACAAGGGTATGGCGACCTTTATGTACGAAGCCGAAGAAGACGGCGAATACGTCGTCACGCTCAATGTCCGTCACCGTTTTTCCCACGTCGCAAGCCACCACAACGAGATCGCCGTCGCCGTTCAGATCGGCGATAACGCGCCTACGTTCATCGAACCGGGCAGAATCAACCGTCCTTGCAGCGTCGCGCCCATCCGCGTCGTCACGCCTTTGCAAAAGGGCAAAAATCTGATTCGCGTTTTCAACCCGATCGGCAACCGCGCCGACAGCGCTATCCTTAATTATATGTGCATGAGCAACGCGCTTTTGGAAGCCGCCGCCGACGTCGAAAAAGAAACGGGCATACCGCAAAAAAGAATCGTTTTTTCCGTTTGCGAATGGGGCGTCAACAGACCTTGGAAATGGGGTAGTTCGGTCGCCAACCTGTGGCGCACGACGGGCGATATCAACTGGCACTGGTGGAGCATCCGCGCCCTGTACGAACTCAACGTCCGCCTCTACAAGTATGCCTCTCCCGGTCACTGGAACGATCCGGACATGCTCGAAGTCGGCAACGGAAAACTCACGCTCGACGAAAACCGCTCCCACTTTACTTTATGGTGCATGATGGCTGCTCCCTTGCTGCTCGGCAACGACGTCGTCAACATGAATAAAGAACATCTTGCCATTCTGACCAACAAAGACGTCATCGCAATCGATCAGGACGCTTTGGGCAAACAAGCCAAAAGAATCCGTCGCGGCAAAAAAGCGGATGTCCTCGTTCGTCCTTTGGAGGACGGTTCGATCGCGCTTTGTTTGTTTAACAAATCAAGAAAAGAAATCGATTTCAGTTTCGATCTGACCGAACTTGCCGACGAAGAATACGTATCCGGTTGCACGAAAGAAAACTACGCCTTTACCGAATTATGGACAGGCGAAGAGGGCAACGGAACCAAAATTTCCTGCAAAATTGCCCGTCACGGCGTAAAGGTATACAAATTGAAATAAGTCGGAAAAATAAAAAACAAAAGGGGCAAACGATTCTGTAACGCGGTCGTTTGCCCTTTTTTGATAGGTTTTTATACCCTTATCAAGTCGTAAGCGGTTTTGCCGATTCCGAGCCGCGCGGCGGCGTCTATCGTGTGCGCGCCGTTCAGACTTTCCACACGCTCCAAAAAGTGTTTTTGTCCGGGATCGTCTTTCGCCGCGTAAATAAGATCGAGACAGGCTTTATCGATAGCCACAGGATCCGTCGAAGCAAGGATCCCTATATCTTTCATGCAAGGATTTTCGGCTACCGCACAGCAGTCGCAGTCGACGGACAGATTACACATGACGTTGATATAAGCGATATTCTCTCCGAAAAAGCGCACCACCGAAGACGCCGCGTCCGCCATCGCTTCCAAAAAGGCGTCCTGCTCTGCCATATGTTCCCACACGATATTCTGATCGTCGGTGTAGCCTGCCGAGTGAATAAGGCACTTACCTCTTGTCGACGCACAGCCGATCGACAACTGCTTCAACGCGCCGCCGTAGCCGCCTGCCGGGTGCCCCTTAAAATGGGACAAAACCAACATGGAATCATAGTTTTTCATGTTTTGTCCGACAAAATTCTCTTTCAGAACGGTTCCGTTCGGTACGGCAAGCCTTTCATCACCGGTGCCGTCCATCAAATCGACGTCAAAAAGTTCTGTCCACCCATGTTTTTTCAATAGTTTTTCATGCTTTTTCGTCGTGTTCCGCTCGCCGCCGTAAGCGGTATTGCATTCCACCACCGTACCGCCGACGTATTCGATCACGGGGCGCCAGAACGCCGGTCGCAAAAAGTTCTGATTCCCGGCTTCGCCCGAATGAACTTTGACGGCGACTTTCCCCGACAACTCTTTCCCGAGCGCGCGAAAAAGTTTAAGTACGTTTTCTCCGCTGATTTCGGGGCTGAAAAATACTTTCGGTTTCATAATTATCTCCTTTTTTTATAATAACCTATTTTTACTCTTAAACGCAACTTTTTTCAGCAAGAATGTTGCCAAAAAAAAGCGGACAATGTATAATATAGGCATGATAGACAACACCTTACAATCCATCGAGACGATTACCGGTCAACTCAAAGGCATCGACTCGTTCCGCAAAATCATCACGCTGCTTTTGTATGCGGCGTATCTTATCTACCGCATCGTCGTCGGCGGCGGCTATCTCGCACTCAATATCGTCCTGCTTGTCCTCACGACCGCATACGCATGCTTTTTTGCATTCTATCTTTCGACCGACAAAAAGGCTTTTTCACAAAAAACCGTCAAAGTAATCACCGACGTTTATCGCTGGACAAAACTCGTTTTCGCAGGCATCGGAGTCGGCCTTTCCGTTTCCGGGTTCTTGGCTGTTAGTGGCGAAATGTCTACCCAAAACCTTATTTTTTGTATCCTGTTACCTATTTTTTGGGTTTTACAACTCGTCTTCGATATTCTCTTCGACTATGCGAATTATTGCTTTAACCTTCTGAAAAAAGGCTTTTCCGCAGACATCGATAATCTGAAAAAAACGTATGAAAAACCGTTGCAAACCGTCGAAGGCGTACGCAATACCATGGAGGGATTCCGCACGCTCAAAGACGGCTTTTCCACTGTCGGTCAAGCCATATTCAAACGGAAGAAAAAATCGCCCGTGCCGCCGGTTGAAGACATCGCATGCACAGATGTCATCGATGTCCCTTCGACAAACGACGACGAAAACCGCTGAAAAGGATGAGCGTATCGCGCCCGAACCACGCATACTCATTATAAAAAACAAAAAAAGGAGATTTGCAAAAATGAAATTCTATCAATGGTTCAACAAACAATCGCTGCTCATTAAAGTACTGCTGATGATCATCCCCGTGGTCAACTGGATTTGCGAACTGCTTATCCGCGGTTCCGTTTTCCTCAAGAAAAAATCCATCACGAGCCTGCTCGTTCTTTTGCTCTACGTCTTCGTCGGTTGGGGCGAAATCCTCGAAATCATTGACATCATCTGGTTGGTCCTCAAAGGTCACCTCATTCTTGCCAAATAATCGATCGCGCACAAAAAAAGCGGCGTCCGAAAAAGGACGCCGTTTTTATTTTTGCAATAATTCCGAAAGGGTTTTATTCAGTACCTCGCATAAAAATACAAGTTCTATATCCGTCACAAACCGTTGCCCCGATTCGATCCTTTGCACCGCGTTTTTATCGACGTCAAGCCCGGCAATTTGCAAGCGTTCGGCGAGTTCCCTTTGCGATATTTTCATCTCTTTGCGAAAAAAAGCCACGTTCCCGCCGCAAATATTGTTTTTATTCTCGACCGATTTATTGATGAACATTCTCCCGCCCTTTTTACCGTAAAAGGTTTTTGACATTCAGTGCTTGTCAATAATAAAATTATATGTTATACTGTTTTTAGATATGACATTCACTAAATGTCAAAAGGAGAGAGAAATATGAAATATTGCCCGAAATGTGGTAAAAAAGTAAGCGACGAAACCATTACCTGTCCCAACTGCGGTTATACCCCCGATAAATACAGTGACATCGTTGACAATAACAGCGATGACGGACCAAGCCTCGCATGGTTTATTCTGGGCTTTCTTTTTCCCATTGTCGGACTGATTCTTTTTTTGGCAAAAACGGACACAACGCCCATGCGAGCAAGATCGGCAGGCAAGGGCGCGTTGACAAGCTTTATTCTCAGCGTAATTGTTTCCGTCATTGTGGTTGTTATCAAATTAGCCGCTATCGGAAGCATCTTGTAAGAAAAAAGACGCCGCAAAAAAAGCGGCGTCTCTTTTTTTGTTTACGGTATTTTCAGATACCGAGCATCGCGTTTACTTTTTCTTTCGTCGCGCGTTTGATATCTTCCGTTTTGTACGGAGACTCTTCTCCGCCGTTTACGTACAAGAAGTATTTTCCCTCTTCCGTTTGGTACAGGTCTTCTTCATATCCCTTGGGATCTCCGAATACGCCGACCGTATTTTTCTTGACAAGCGTCGCTTTTTCGGTATCGTATTCTACCTTGCAAACAATTTTTTTCATTCTTCCGATTCTCCTTTTTTATTTATTTATTATATCCGACTTTCGTCGCGTTTATAATCATAAAAAAACCGCCGATCGCTTTGGATCAACGGTTTTGTATGTTTTCTTTCTTTATTCTTTCTTACAGCGCGTTGTTCAAAGCGAGGAAGACAAAGAAGAGTATCGACGCGACGAGCATCACCGAAGCGGCGATGACCGTGCAAAGACGAAGTTTCCCTTCCATCGTGCTCATTTTGTTTTTCGAGAAGAACGAGTCCGTTCCGCCCGTGATCGCGCTCATATCGTTACCCGTACCTTGTTGCATGATCACGACGACGATCATAAAGATACTGGAAAGAATCATCAATACAAAAAAGGTAATGCAAAAGCCAAAGTACACGTCATGCGCTGTGGTTGCTGCAAGAAAACTGTTAAGCATAAGTATCTCCTTATTATGGTTTGTAAAACAGTATTGCTATTTTAGCATATACCGAAAGATTTTTCAAGCGTTTTTTATCTGTTTTTCTTATTTATTTCAGATTTTCGGCGTGTGATAGGTGGGGATCATCGCGTGCAACTGTCCGACGACCTCTTCCGGCTTGTTTTGTGCCGCCAAAGAAATCAGTTTTTCCAATTCGGAGATAAAACTCGTTTCGTCGACGTCGATTTGTTTGCAAATGAATATTTTTTTATTTTCGGTCTTCCGCATGCCTTCCCCTTGGATAAGCAGTTCTTCATACAGTTTTTCTCCCGGACGAAGTCCCGTACATTTGATTTCTATATCCTTATACGGTTCCAGCCCCATCATACGAATCATGTTTTCGGCAAGTTCGAGGATCTTGACCGGTTCGCCCATATCGAGCACGAATATCTCTCCCGAAGACGACAGCGCGCCCGTTTCCAGCACGAGCGAAACCGCCTCGGGTATCGTCATAAAGTACCTGATGATGTCCTTATGCGTGATGGTGATCGGTCCGCCTTCTTCGATTTGCCGCTTAAAAAGAGGGATTACCGAACCGTTACTGCCGAGCACGTTGCCGAACCGAACGGCGCAAAAAACGGTCTTCGGACAGGTCTGCGCGTGATATTTGACGATCATTTCACAGCATCGTTTCGACGCGCCCATGACGTTCGTCGGGTTGACCGCTTTGTCCGTCGATATCAAAAGAAAACGTTGTACGCCGAATTCCGCCGAAAGACGGCACATATTCCAAGTGCCGACGACGTTGTTTTTGATCGCCTGTTCGGGTACGTGTTCCATCAAAGGCACATGCTTATGCGCCGCCGCGTGAAAGACAAGTTCGGGGCGGAAAGTATCGAACAAAATTCGACACCTGTCATAATCGGCGATCGAACAAATGGCGACTTCCAGATTCAGATCGGCATAATGCCTTTTTAATTCCATCTGAATATCGTACGCGTTGTTTTCGTAGATATCCATAATAATCAGTTGTTTCGGCTTGTATTTGGCTATTTGACGGCAAAGTTCGCTCCCGATCGAGCCGCCGCCGCCCGTCACCAACACCACTTTGTCGCGGATATATTCTTCGGTATGCTCGGTGTCAAAAACCATCTGTTCGCGCCCGAGCAGATCCTCGATTCTGATTTCACGCGGTTTAATCGCGTTCAGATCGAACCGATTAACCATTTCTTGCAACATCGGCACGACTTTCAGTTCGCAACGCGTCGCTATGCAGTCGGCAATAATCCTCTTTTTATCCTCTGTCTCGCAAGAAGGAATGGCAAAAATGATTTTTCGGATACCGTACTTGTCCACTACTTTTTGTATGCTCGTCGTCTTGCCCGCCACCGGCAGTCCCTGAATAATTTTCCCTTGTTTCTCCGCGTTGTCGTCCACAAAACAAACGGGATTAAACAAAGAATGGTCGTTTTCAAACACTTTGGCAAGGTTGGTTCCCGTCCACCCGGCGCCGATGATCAGCGTATTGACGTTTCCTACCGGCTTATCGCCCGCGTGACGCTTTTTATGCTTGTGCACGTACAATTCCAGTATACACAACTTTACGAAAGACAAAACGGCGTATATTCCCAGCATCATCGCGCAGTACATGATATAAAACCACGCCACCGTCTTTTTTCCGTATGCCGCTACCGTGATGCCGAACGTCGCTTTCGATAAAAACAAGGTCACCGCGGAAGCGATAAACACCGTCAGCATCAAATACAAAAACGGCTTCCCGCCCGAGTATTCCCACATGATATTATTCGTGTTCAACAGCGCCTGCACCGTGAAAAATACTACGAGAAAATACGCCGGAACCACAAGATAATGCCACCAGTCGAAGCGCAGACTCGAATAGGTGCCGAACACAGCCATGACCGCTTCGATCGAAACGATTATCGCTAAAAAATCCAAAAAGGTCGCTTTCGTCTTTTTGGTAAATTCAAACAAATGTTTCTTAAATGTCATTTTTATCCTTATATCTGCGTACGCAAAAGCGCCTGTAATACTATATATTGTTTTTATCTTATCATAGTATATCCTATTTTACAAGCGTTTTTCAAAAAAAGAGTCTCCGACCTGAAAAAAAGCAATTCCGCCGGTCGGCGGCGGAATTGCTTTTCGCCTTCGTTTTTCCTATTTTTTCTTTTTTTCCGCCATACAATTCGGACAAACCATTATCCCTTCGGGAATAACCTCTCCGCAACAAACACATCTGTTCTCCATAATACCCTCCGTTTTTGCAAAAATATATGTAATTATTATCGTAAAAATGAATAAAATACAATAAACAAATGAATAAAAAAAGTGTCATTAGTGCAAAAAGTTGACACATAGCGTCCGATATGCTACAATACCGACATAAATTTTGGTAAAGAATGGAAAAAAAGTGTCTTATCGTCATCAATAAAATCAGCGGAAAAGCCGACCACGTCAAAGAAGATCGTCTTCAAAAACTTTTTTCGGACGGTTTTTCAACGGAATTCTTTTATATTACCGAACAAAATTCGTTTACCTATCGCGCGGCGGATCGCCTCGTTATATGCGGGGGCGACGGCACTTTCAACCGTATCCTCAATATGTATTACGGGACCGATACCGAACTGGTCTACTATCCGTGCGGCACCCTGAACGAAACGGCGCATAAAGACCTCGAAAAGACGGGCGACTTTCTCATTCCCGAGTGCGGCTCCGTCAACGGAAAGTATTTTTCCTACGTCTTCGCCACCGGCACCTTTACCCCGCTCGGTTACGCCGTCGATACCGGACTCAAACACAAAGTAAAATCCTTCGCCTATATCATAAACGTCTTCAAACAACTCAAAGTCTGGCGTATCGACGCCGACTTGACGATCGACGGACAAAAAGAAAAAGGACAGTACTGCCTTCTTATGGCGCTCTATTCTCCGCAGTGTTTTGGTCTGCGCTTTAACAAAATGTTCGGCCTCGCGGACAAACACCTCTATCTTCTTTCGGTCAAAGCCCCCCGCTTCAACGGCTTTTTCGGCTTGGCGGAAATGTTTTTCAGTTTCTTCCGCGCATTCTTTATCGGCTTCAAAAAGCCGTACCTTTCCCGAAAAATGCGCTTTGCTCCTTTCACCGATCTTCACGTCGTCGCAAAAAAACAATACGACTTCTGCGTCGACGGCGACAAGTGGACCATGCCGACCGACTTTACCGTCCGTCCCGTCTCCATTCAAAAACCCGTTCGCGTCGTACTCGAAAAGTCCCACGACGATCAATAATTTTTTTTCCAAAATCGTAAAAAAAATTCCGCAAAACGCTTTACAAACGCTTTTTGTCGTGTTATAATAACATCGCTTTATCAAAGTAAAGCGCTAAACAAATAAAGCATAAGGAGAAACAAAAAAATGAAAAAGAAAATTGCGGTTATGTTTATGGTGCTCGTTATGGCACTGACCTGTCTCGCCTGCTTCACCGCCTGCTCGAACGACGATTCCAAGACGCTTGTTGTCGGTATTACCGATTACGAACCGATGGATTATCAGGATAAAGACGGAAAATGGATCGGTTTCGACGCCGACCTTGCCAATGCGTTCGGTCAAGAGTACGGCTATGAAAAAGTCGAATTCATCGAAATCGACTGGGATAATAAGGTCGTCGAAATCAATAGCGGAAATATCGATTTAATTTGGAACGGTATGACCGCAGACGAAGAATTGGGAACCCAAATCGACTTTTCCGTCGCCTATGCCACCAACATGCAGTGCGCCGTTGTCCGCAAAGACAGCGTCGCCGCATTAAACACCGTAGACGCTATCAAGGCGGCAAAAGTCGCCGTTGAAAACGGTTCTGCCGGTAACAACGTCAGCAACGAAGCACTCGGTATCGACAACAAAGACCTCATCCTTGCCGGTAATCAGGTCGGCGCTCTGCTCGAAGTAAAAGCCAAGACCAGCGACGTCGCGATCGTTGACTACACGATGGCATACAGCATCGTCGGCAAGAACGACTACGCCGATCTCGTTATCGTAGACACCGACGCCGTTTCTTTCAATAAAGAAGTTTTTGCGGTAGGCGTCAAGAAAGGCAATACCGATATGCAAACCAAACTCAACGATTTCTTCAAGAAGAAATACGCCGACGGCACTTTGGACACTCTCGCCGCAAAATACAGCGTCGGTCTGAACAAAACCGCTTTGGACGAATTAAAATAAATCCGAGGAGAAAAACACAACTAAACAAATGGAAACTTTCTGGAACGTAACGCTTCAGCTTCTGAACGGGTTCTCCACGTCGGTTTTACTGTTTGTATTCACACTTCTCATATCACTGCCTTTGGGGTTGATCCTGTCGCTTTGTACGATGTCCGGGATCGCCCCTTTGCGGTATTTGGCAAAACTGATCGTGTGGATACTCCGCGGGACGCCCTTGATGTTGCAAATCATTGTGATATTCTATGTGCCGGGATTACTCTTCGGTTACCAATGGCCGACCATCCATACGGGTTGGGCTTGGTTTGACGCGACCATCAGCACGCGTTTTATCGCCGCCCTTATCGCGTTCGGCGTCAACTACGCCGCCTACTTCTCGGAAATATACCGCGGCGGCATACAAGCGATTTCTCACGGACAAAATGAGGCGGGGCAAGTCCTCGGTATGAGCAAAACGCAAATTTTCTTCAAAGTCATTCTGCTGCAAGCGATCAAACGCATCATTCCGCCGATGAGCAACGAAATCATCACCCTGATCAAGGACACATCTCTTGCCAACGTCATTGCCGTCACCGAACTTATCTTCACGGCAAATCTGTTTCTCAAAAAATATATTTGGGCGCTCTTTTACGCAGGGTTATTCTATCTGATTTTCAACGGCGTTATTACCATTCTTTTGTCCAAACTCGAAAAAAGACTCGATTATTTTAAGGTATAGTTATGGCATTATTGGAAGTAAAAGGAATCGAAAAAAAATTCGGCAACACCGAAGTACTGAAAGGGATCGACTTTACGCTTGACAAAGGCGAAGTGCTGACCGTCATCGGCAGCAGCGGCAGCGGAAAGACGACTCTTCTTCGCTGTCTCAATTATCTGGAAACGGCAGATAAAGGCACTGTCACACTCGACGGCAAAGTGATTTTTGACGGCGAAATCGCCAAGAATATGAAACAAGCGGAAATCGCCGAAAACCGTCTCAACTTTGGACTCGTCTTTCAGTCGTTCAACCTCTTTCCGCAGTATACCGCGTTAAAAAACGTCATGCTCGCCCCCAACCTTTCTTTCGACCGCACGCGCAAAACGCGCTTTAAGGAAGCGTATAATAATACAAACGGCTCGTTCTTTTCCCGTTTCAAATCGGCTGTCAAAGCCGTCACAACCGAAAAAAACGCCGTCTACGCCCAAAATAAGCGGAAAGCGGAAGCCTTGCTCGACCGAGTCGGCTTATCGGATAAAAAGAACAACTACCCGTGCGAACTGTCGGGCGGTCAACAACAGCGCGTCGCCATCGCACGCGCCCTCGCCATGGAACCGAAGATTCTTTGCTTTGACGAACCGACGAGCGCGCTCGATCCCGAACTGACGGGCGAAGTGCTCAAAGTCATCCGCGGGCTCAAAGACGCCGACTCGACCATGATCATCGTTACGCACGAAATGGAATTTGCTCGCAACGTCTCCGACAAAGTCATCTTTATGGCAAACGGCATTATCGAAGAATCGGGCACCCCGGAAGAAGTCTTCGGAAACCCGAAAAGTGAAAAACTGAAATCATTTTTGGCGAACAGTTCCAATAAATAACGACTTATTTTCCCTAAAAAACACCCACGAAACAGTTGTGCTTTTCACACGAAAGCACAACTGTTTTTTCCAATCGGAAAGTTTTTTATTAAAAACGCTTGCAAAATCAAAAAAAACAGTTTAGAATATACGCGTGCTTCGGGGTGTAGCGCAGTTTGGTAGCGCGCATGGTTCGGGACTATGAGGCCGCTGGTTCAAGTCCAGTCACTCCGACCAAAAACAAAAAGACGGATATCTATCCGTCTTTTTGTTTTTGCCGACATTGCAACACAAGGCCTCATAGTCCCGAAGGGACGGCGCGAAAACACCTTGCGAAAAAATATCGTTTTTTCGCAAGCATATAAGCGCTGAGGCCGCCACCGCATGAAATAAACTATATGGTATTTCCGAATACGGTACGCCGCCGAGTCTTCCTCAAAAAACTTATTTTACTCACTTTCAAGCGGAATACGTCTTTGCGAATTGACATTTTGACCGTTTTCGATATAATTATATATATCCTTATTAAAACAGGTGGGAAACATTTATGAAAAAAACATTGAAACTTCATTTCGTTTTATTGTCGGCTTTGTTATTCGTTTGCCTGTTTGCCGCGGCGATTCTGCCGGCGGAAAGCAACGAAGCGCTTGCCTATGACACGCCCGTTTCGGCATGGCAAGACGGCGAATTTTCGTCTCTGCACTACGGCATTTATTGGTACGAAAAAAATAACGACATCCCCGTGATTGCCGATAAAGCGACCAATTACGACCCGACGAAGCCCACGATCGTTTTTGCGCACGGCATGAAAACCGCCGGCGAAGGAATCCGTTGCCGCGAGGGGTTGAGCCTTAAATCGGGCACCGAAGAAAAAATGTACGGCGATTATCTTTATGATCCCGAATTTTATAATATTTTGATCGACAAAGGATATAACGTCGGTATGTTCTATTGGAATCAACTCGCCTATATTCCTTTCACAAACGACATCCGTATATGGTGCGTCGACGAGGAAGAGGGCATGACCTATGCTTATCGTGCCGCAAACGGAGATCAAAAAGTTTCTCCGAAAGGCGACGAAACCAATCCGAAAATCTCTGTAGCCGGTCTTTATCGCGACTGTCTGCTCGCCGCGCTCGGACAAAACTTTTCCGGACATCTGCAACTGATCGGGCACTCGATGGGCGGACAGTTGACGCTTGCCGTCACGCAAGCTCTTTGCTATTCTTACGATCAGGGGCTCATCGGCGAAAATTATCTTCCCGACCGCATCACCCTGCTCGATCCTTTTATCGGCTACGATACCGGTATAGGCGTCGTCGATACGACCGACGAAATTATTAACGGAAAGCATAATTCCACCCTCGCCGCCGAAGCGTCCGAAGTCATCGCCAAACACAATATCCCGATCGAGTCTTTCGGCGCCAATAAAGAAATGGTCTTCCGCTATTTTGAGACCATCACCAAAATCGCAGGCGTTTCCGGCGAAGAAGAACGCAATTACGCCATCAACCTTTTGTGTAAAAATATCGTTTGGGTGTACATTTACGGCATGCAATCGTATTACGGCGCATTCCCTGCCGGTTCTTCCCACGTGACCGCAGTCGACTACTACTTTACCACCGTTTACGAGGGCGTCGCCCACGACAAATACGGTTTGGTCGTTCCGTCATTTGACGTCAGCGACGAACAAATTCTCCAAATGCGCGGCATGGCGTTCATTCAGTCCAAAAATACCGCCATACCCAATGCCGATCCCCTTTACCAAAGTCAAAGCGTGTTCGAAGCGGTCGAACCGATCAGTCAGAACGCTTTTTCCGATCCGACTAAATCCGCTCGCATAACCGGCACGGCAAAGGTTATTGCCGACGTCAAAAAAGACATTGCCGTCAGGCTTTACAGCGGCGAAACCCTCGTTGACGAAAAAGACTTCGTCGGCAGTCAATACTATTTTGACGAACTTGCAAAAGGCGAATACCTCGTCCGGTTCTTTGACGGCGAAACCGAAGTCGGCGAATCTGTCGGGATTACCGTCGAAAAAGACGCCACCCTCAACGTAGCGGACGACAGAGAAATCGTATTCGAACCGTCGGAAGAAACGCCCAAAGAACTCGGCTTTTTTGAAAAAATCGCCGCTTTCTTCAAAGACCTGTTCGACAAAATCGCCGCCTTTTTCAGAGGACTCTTCAACAAATAAAGCACCGTGAAAGAAATCGCCATTGTGCTGAATTCTCCCCAAAATCCTTTATTTACGGGAGAAACCGACTTTCTATGCGCCGACGGCGGTTATAAATGGGTCGTCGGCGCTCAAAAAAAGCCCCTTGCTCTTATCGGGGATTTTGACAGCCTTGCCACCGTCCCGAAAGACGTACCCGTCGTCTCTTTACCACGAGACAAGGACTATACCGACGGCGAAAAAGCCGTTCGCTACGCCGCGCAAATCGGCGCGGAAAAAATCAGCATTTACGGCGCGGACGGCGGCAGAGCCGATATGCAGTTTGCCAATCTTTCCCTTTTGAAAATCGCATATACCCTCGGCGTTTTTGCCGAAATCGTTACCGAAAAAGAGTTGATTTATTATACGGAATCCACCTTTTCTTACGAAAATACGACCGCCCGGAAGCGCGTTTCCATTCTTCCTTTCGGCGGAAACGCCTCTTTTCTGTCCTCCGAAAACCTACTTTATCCCCTCCGAAATATCACCCTTACCCCCGGCGATACCGTCGGCGTCTCCAATCGGACGACCGCGTCTTCTTTCTCATTCCGTCTTCAATGCGGCGGAGTGCTTGTTTTTATCGAAAAATAAAATTTTTTATTCAAAAAGGACTAAAATCATTTGACAAAAAACGCTTTTTGTATTACTATACATAATGCGTTTGTTGTAATCGGATTAAATTAGCCCCTTATGATAATTACGACGGTGCAAAATTATTATATTAAAAATCATTAAGGAGATAGCTCATGAAATCTTACATGGCAAAGCCTTCCGAAGTTACCAGAGATTGGTATGTGATTGACGCGGCGGGACTTCCGCTGGGCAGAGTCGCTACCAAAGTAGCTTCCATTTTGAGAGGCAAGACGAAACCGATCTTCACACCGAACGTGGATACCGGCGATTATGTAATCGTCATCAACACCGATAAGATTATCCTTACCGGTAAAAAATACGAACAAAAATTCTATCGTTATCACACCGGTTTTATCGGCGGCTTGAAAGAAGTCAGATACGACAAATTGATGGACGAAAAGAGTGATTTTGCTTTGACCAAAGCCGTCAAAGGTATGCTCCCGAAGAATTCGCTCGGAAGAGATATGATTAAAAAACTCTTTGTCTACAAGGGTGCCGAACACAAACAACAGGCACAACAACCGAAACCGATAACCATTGACTGATAAGAGGTGAATTATGGCAAAGAAAGTAGTTAAGAAAGTACAATTCTGGGGAGTCGGCAGACGTAAAAAGGCGATTGCTCGCGTACGTTTGATTCCCGGCGGCTCTTCTTTCATCGTCAACAAAAAACCGATGAAAGAGTATTTCCCGCTTGACGCACAGCGTTTTGTCGCCAACCAGGCGCTTACGCTTACCTCGACGGCCGATAAATACGACGTCATCGTTAACGTGCAAGGCGGCGGTTTGTCCGGTCAAGCCGGTGCCGTTCGTCACGGTATCGCGAGAGCCCTCTGCGAAGCCGAAGCCGAACTTCGTCCCGAACTCAAAAAAGCAGGTTTCCTGACCAGAGATCCGAGAATGAAAGAAAGAAAGAAATACGGTCTTCACAAAGCAAGAAAAGCACCGCAGTTCAGCAAACGTTAATCGCTATTCGACAACAAAAAAAAGCCGTCACTGTTTTGCGACGGCTTTTCTTTTTTCCGTGGGCTCAATTATCAGTCGTCTTTTTGACAAGAGGCTCGATTTCCGATATAATAACAATATGCAGATTTCCATCGTCAACGGCAGCGTCGAATACGACGGCGTTCCGGTACTCTCTCAAATACAATTTGAACTCCACGATAAAGAAAAAATCGCGCTTGTCGGTCGAAACGGTTGCGGAAAAACAACCCTGCTGAAAGTTCTTATGGGACAACTCGAACCCATCCAAGGAACGGGCGAAGAGGACTTCGGCTTTTATGTCACGGGCAAACCGACGATCGGATACATGCGGCAGGTCGCATTCAGCGACGAAAACACAACCCTCTATCAAGAAGTACTCAAAGCCTTTTCCGACCTTACCGACCTTGAAAAACGCATGAACGACGCGCTGCAACTGCTACAAACGAACGGCTCGGACGAAAACGTAAAAAAATATTCCCGCTTGCACGACGAATTTGAATTTTCAGGCGGATACACCTATGAAAAAGAGTGCCAAGTCGCCTTGCGCAAATTCGGTTTTTCGGAAACGGATTTTCAAAAGACGCTCAACACCTTTTCGGGCGGTCAAAGAACAAAAATCGCCCTGCTGAAACTGCTCCTGTCCCGCCCCGACGTTCTCCTTTTGGACGAACCGACCAACCACCTCGACGTCGACGGCGTAGAATGGCTGGAAAACTACCTGAAAAACTACCGGAACAGTTGCGTCGTCGTCTCGCACGATCGTATGTTCCTCGACCGCGTCGTCAATGTCGTCTACGAAATCGAATACGGCGAAACAAAACGGTATCGCGGGAATTATACCGCGTTTTGTCGCCAAAAACGGGGAATATACGAAAAATCACTCAAAGACGCCACAGCAAAAGTCAAAGAAATCGAACGTCTGCAAAAGATCGTCGAACGCTTCCGTTATAAGGCGAGTAAAGCCGCCATGGCGCAAGCAAAACTTTCTCAAATTGAAAGAATCGGCACCGTCGACATGCCGATCGGGTGTGATAAAAGGACTTTTCATGCCGATTTTCAACCGTCGGAAGAGACGGTACGAAAAACGCTTGTCATCGAAAAACTTGCTTTCGGATACGATCACGAACTCGGAAACGTCACCTTTACGCTCGAAAAAGGCTCGAAACTCGGCGTTGTCGGCAGTAACGGATGCGGGAAATCGACGTTTGTCCGTACCCTTATGGGAAAAATCAAACCGCTTTCCGGATATTATTCTTTCGGACTTCACGCAAAAATCGGTTATTTTGATCAGACGGAAACGCAATCCGAATCCGAAGAAAGCGTTTTCGACTATTTCCACGCACATTTTCCGCGCCTGACCGATACCGAAGTACGAACCGCCCTCGGCGCCTTTTTGTTGCAAGGCGAAGACGTTTTCAAACGCGTCTGCGATCTGTCGGGCGGCGAAAAAGTGCGCCTTGCGCTTTGCATGATTCTGAAAGAACGCCCCAACGTGCTTATCCTCGACGAACCGACCAACCATATGGACATTATCGGCAAAGAGACCTTTGAAGAAATGCTTTCCGCATATACGGGCACGCTGATCGTCGTCTCCCACGACCGCTATTTTATCAATAAAATCTGCGACAAAATCCTTGCTTTCCGCGACGGAAACGCCTTGTACTTCGAAGGTACTTACGAAGCCTACGAAACGACTCTCTCCGCCCCCCGCCCACCCCAACCGGCACAACCTGTCGGTGCTTCCGCAACGGCGTCAAAATCAAAATCGAAACCCCTCACCCCCGAAAAGGAGCAAATAAAGCGCGAAAAGCATATTGCCGTCCTCGAAAAGAAGATATCCGATAACGACGAAAAAATAAATGCGCTCACCTCGTCTTTATCGGCGCCGGAAATCTGTTCGGACTATGTAAAAATCCTTGAAATACAAGATCAAATAGATAAAATAACACAGGAGAACGAAGTCCTCCTGTGCGAATGGGAATCTCTCTTTTGAGATAAAAATCCGAAATTATCAATAAAGTAATCAACTTCCGATATAGAAGTCGTCGTACATACCTTTCGAGCCTTGCAACATCGCGTTAGAGACCGCCGAACCGATAACGCGGCTTCTTTCATACCGTTGACGCTGGGTTTTGTTCATCAAAGACACGTCGTCCAACTGGATTTCACGGACGATATCCCTTGCCGCAAAACACTCGTTCTTTATCTTTTCATACCGCTTACTCGCAGGCAGTATGGGCGTAATCCACCGCGCGATGATATGTAGCGGAATCGTGCAACACACGGCGCAAATACCGTACGCCATTTGTCCCATGTTCAGCTTTTCAAGCACGGGATAGGTAAATATCGCGTTCATCTTGTCGATAAAATCAATACCGAAATTGCCCAAACCAAGCAAAGCCATCAGTCCGACAAACAAGGTAAACAGTCCCGCAAGAAAGAACGGCGAAGCAAGCACAACGCACCAAAATACATGGTGTGCTTTCATGTACCACATATAATGATCGAATTTTCTTTCATGTTTTTTGAGGTTTTTGCTCTGTTCCCCTTTTTCGTGATACTTCACGTTACGGCGGATAAGCGTCATTTCGTAAAACCGTTGTCCTACGTCATTCGGATCGGACAGGTTGTAGTAGTCGTTCGGCATCGTGGACGCGCGGGCTTTGTTCGGACGCAGGAAGAGCGTTTGTAAAAAGCCTCTCCTTTTATTCACTCCGAAAGAGTCTATCCTCTCCCAGTCGTGCGGCGCGGCGTCGATTTTGGACACGGGAAGCCAACCGAAACATCTGTACAAATGCAGATAGTTCCGCCGAACCAGTTTCGTTTCATACATTCTTACGTAAGAATTACTCATTGGCTTTTCCTCGTCTTTCCTTTTCTTGCCTTATCTGCCGCTGTGTACGTCGCGAATACTCGACTGCAACGGATAATTATAGTTATTTGCCATCGGCGACGCCATCATATTCCGCATTTCTTTCTGCGCGCGCAGTCTGTTCTTTTGCGCGAGAACGTCACGCCTTAACGCGGCGTCCGTCTTTTTCATCGTCGAAGTAATATTCAGCGCGTTTACGCACGCCGTCAGAAGTTGTCGCGTAACAAATTGGTTTCTCCACGATTCGAAACACTGACGGATAAACAAAAATCCGAATACGCCTACGCCGCATGCCGAAAAAATCTTGACAAACTCGTCTTCCGTCGTATTCAGCGCGTCTCCCAAACGGAAAGAATATAAAAAGTCCACGATCGGTTTTGTCATGGCGTCATATACGACTCTGAAAGCGTCCACAAAGGCGCTGTCCGTCGCGGAAGACAGGTGGCAAAGAACCGACGTCAGCACAACGGCAAAGAAGAGCATAAGAATCGCCCATATCGTCCCCCAAATAGGACGGCATCTGTGTTTAAGCACCAGTTTTTTCCGATGCGGATACAGACGATACTTGCGGCGCATCCAAAATTCGAGCCAATACTCTTCCATCGTCAGACGCGCGTTCAGAAGGTAGCGGTTACTTCTCTCTACCTTGATTTTCTTTTGCTTTTTGTTTCTCTTAATATCGTCTTCAAAATAGTTGAGGTTCTTTTCTACGCTGAACGGATTTCCGCCGTCATACACTTTATTGATCGGAGAGGGTAGTTTTTTCCCGACGGGTTCGGTCGGGAACCAACCGAACGGCGTATAGAAGTTTAATAGTTCGAGATATACGGTTCTTGTTTCACGACCGTTTTCCATTGACGAACGCACGGTAAACTCACATCTCCTTGTATGTATTTATTTTCATAGGTATACTATTATATAGTATATCTTAACACCGAAACAAAAGCCTGTCAAGACGTAACCGCAAATTTTTTTCGTTTTCCCGAAAGATTTTTTATGCCGTCGTCGCCTCTTCGCCTTTCTCAATGTATTTTTCTTTATCTTTGATAAAGCGCGAATGCGCGATAAAATCGTTACGGAACTGTTCTTCGTCGATTTTTTCGCCCGTTTTTTCGGCTTTTTTGCCCGCCGCAAGAAGTTTCGCTTCCATTCTCTTTTCTTCCACGGCGAGATTGGACAAAAAGATGTTTTTTTCGGCTTCGTATTCCTCGGCGTCTCTGCGCGCCTTCGCTTCGGGATAATAAGCGGCGATTTTCAAACAAACTTCTTTCTTTTCGTCAATATGCTTTTGCAAAAACTCCGAGCACTTTCCGTCCTCGTCCATAATGGCTTTCACCTGCAAAATGTCGTCGTCCGTCAGGACGTTTTCATTCAGGTCGATTTCCGCCGCGCGTATATGCAATACGCGTACGATATCGGCGTGCTTTTTCTCGTCGAGATCCCAGAAAAAGAACGGTACCGACGCCAAAGCGGCGCCGATAAGCCCCAGCAAAGAGTAATAAAAGTATGCGTCCGACAGCGTCTCCTTGTTTTGAAACACCGTCTCAAATTCATCGTTCAGTCCCACGCCGGCAAAGGAAAGAAACAGCGGTGACAAAATCGCCGTAAAGAGTCCCACGACGGTCAGAATCACGCTTGAATAACTTTGCCACGCCCCTTCGAGGCGCAAACCCGATTTATACTGCTCGTAATCGAGCGCGTCGCTCGTCATGACCGTCGTCACGACGCCGATTCCCAAAGTAAAGTTCTGCCCGTATATGCACACGATCGCGATATACGGCTGCACCCGACACACAAGCATTTCGATAAGGCACATCGCCGCAAAAAAGAGGTTCCCGAAGCATATCGCCTTTTTCTTGCCGATTTTTTTGTACACCATCGGTCCGAGCAGAAGGGCGGGCAGATACGCCGTCCCAAGGAGCGCGCTTAATATTCCGTACAACACGCTGCCCAGGCTTCCGCCGATCGAGTACATGCAAATCCATTGGTAAAAATTCGCCACTCCCCTGAACGACAGGAAAATATTATATAGAAGCATTAACCAAAAGTATTTGTTTTTCGCCAACGCTTTCAGACTCTGCGAAAAACTCACTTTCGCCACGTTATTGACCGAAAGCACCGCTCTTTCCTCGGTATGAAGATAGGTAAGAAGGAGGGTGAAGAACGCGCCGACGGCGCAGATGGGGAAAAAGATACGGTACACAAGCGGCTCATACTGTCCCTTTTCGCCGGCTATCCATACCGCGACGATCGGCAAAATGGTATTGATGACGCTGCTCGGTATCTGCCCGAGGACGCTGTGGACGGAATTTATATTCGTCCGTTCCTGCGAGTTGGTCGTGATCGTCTGCTGAATGCCCGCAAGAGCCTGCGTGGTAAACTGCGCGAACGATATGCCCATTTGCAACAAAACGAACATCGCAAGGACGCCCCACGAAAAAGTGAGCACGCTCGCCGTTTCGTTCAGATAAGGGATCGCAGGCAGCGGCATACTGAACGCCGCTTTATCCATCCAACTCGACGGGATAAACGGAATCAGGGTATAACTGATACAACTGACCGCGTTCGGCCAAAGCAAAAAGGGCTTGAATTTTCCTTTCGGCGAATTGTGATTATCAATAATCATGGAAATAAGGGGCGACCGAAAAAGGGTAATTACGGCACCCACCCAGCCGAGTATGAGTACCAAACCGGGCGTAAGTCGAAAATACGCGTTCATGAGCGGCAAGGTCGCCGCGAGCGCGATCCATGCCGTAAATATCCCCATAAAAGACGTGCCGCCCACCCCGGCGGTAAAACAGGCGATTTCTTTATACGTCACCTGATAGCCGCGCGGCGGTCTCGACCAGTACTCTTTCAGTTTGTAATACCCACCGATTATTTTTTCTTTCATACAAGCGCGCTTCCTTATCGATATATTTATTTATTGTACGTTTACTCAAAAAGTTCTTTCGGTATTTCTATATTCTTGCGATAAAATTTATCGTCGATGTCGGTTATCTCACGCAACACGCGCGCGGGAGTGCCGACGGCGACGACGTTTGCCGGCAGGTCTTTCGTCACGACCGATCCGGCTCCGACGATGGTATTGTCACCGATTGTGACGCCGGGCAAAACGGTCACGTTCGCACCGAGCCAACAGTTTTTGCCGATACGGACGGGCAAATTGTATTGATAAACCTTTTCGCGCAACGCGGGCGAAATCGGATGCGCCGCGGTGACAAGCGTTACGTTCGGTCCTATCATCGTATGGTCGCCGATATAAATATGCGTGTCGTCCACACACGTCAAATGAAAATTGGCGTACACGTCGTTTCCGAGATGAACGTGTTTTCCGCCGAAATTCGCGTAAAAAGGCGGTTCGATATAGCAGTTTTTCCCCATTTCCGCAAACATCTTTTTCATCAAACGACTGCGGAGGGCATATCCGATAACGCCGCTCGGCAGACGGTTATAGCGATGGCACAGATTGATACAGTGCAGTTGCTTGACAAACATCTTTTCTTCGGACGGATAATAAATTTCCCCCGTATGCAACGGTTTGAATCTCTCGTCGGTCAGTTTCATTTTTCTCTCCTTTTGTCAGACGTTTTTATGTCGAACGCCGTCTTTGTCTTTATACTCGTACACACCGCCCAAATGGACGTTGGATACCGACTTGAATATGTTTTCGGGAATACGCCCGTCCTCTTTCTCCAAAGCGGCGATCAAGGCTTTCGTCGCCGCGCGCTTTCCTTCGCCGGACGCGCACTCCCCGTTCGTTTTCGGGCACGCGCACCGAATAAAACGAAGTCCGTTGCTTTCGGCAAAAGCCACGATATCGCGCTCCCGTACAAGGCACATCGGACGAATCAGAGACATACCCTCAAAATTGTCCGAGGGGCAACGCGGCAACATCGTCTGCACCTGCCCGTTGTACAGCATACCCATCAAGGTCGTTTCGATAATATCGTCATAATGGTGCCCAAGCGCTATCTTATTGCACCCCAAACGCTTCGCTTCCGCATACAGCGCACCCCTGCGCATCCGTGCGCAAAGATAGCACGGCGATCCGTCCGTCTCATGCGTCACCACGTCGAATATCGCCGTGTCAAAAAAGTTTACGTCCAGTCCGAGCGTCTTTGCGTTTTCTCTCGTCAGCCCAAGCGCGTCGTCGTTATAGCCGGGATTCATGACAAGATAAACAAGATCAAAATTATCCACGCCGTGGCGCTTTAATTCCTGCAAGCACTTTGCCATGACAAAACTGTCCTTACCGCCCGAAATGCAAACGGCTATCCTGTCGCCGCTTTCGATCAGACGATACTTTTTGACCGCGGACACGAACTTGGAATAAATCCGTCTTCGGTACGTCGTAATAAGGCTTCTTTCCACCTCTCCCGCTTTCGTCAGCATCTTCCGCTCACTGTAAAAACTGCTCTTCGCACGCCTGTTTCAAAAACCGCGGGAACCAAATATTTTTCCGCACCCCTTTGATATACTCTTCCGTCGAATCGACGTTTTCAAGCGAACGGTAAAAGAAGCGTTTGGCATAGTTTCCTTTCTGCCAGCGCGAAAGCACGACTTTCGTGTTTTCGATTACGTCGCCGTTATCGCGCACGCTACATCCCGCAAGTTCGATAACCGTCTCTTTTTCGGGCGTCGCGTCCAACACGATTTCTTCGGCAAAGTCTCTCTCTTCGCCTCCGACCGTGACTTTTTCCGCGCCGACAATATCACGGAAACACACGACGATTTTTCTGCCCTCGGGCATAAACGAAAGGTCGCCCTCGCTCGGGCAAATGCAAAAACGCACCTTCGCGCCGTCTTCCCGTACGGTAAAGCGCGTCGTCATATATCTGCCGTCCTTGTAGCCTTGCGAAACGCCGTCGTCTTCAAATAAAGTATATTCGCCGTCGCCGCGATAAACCCATACTTTCAGCACTTTCGGATTTCCGCAGTCATTGCCGCCGTCGCCCGACATCGGCAGAATCGCGCCCGCCTTGGCAAAGACGGGTATCGTCTCCGTATCCCGATACGCAAAAAAGGTTTTTCCGCCCTTGTAGCGCCGACCGGTAAACATGTCGGTATAGTAGTCTCCCTCGGGAAGCCAGACTTTCGCCCTGCCCATAAACAGTTTTTTGTTCATGCGTTCGGTAATCGGCGAAACAATAAGTTGAGTTCCGAAAGTATATTGATTGGGCACCTTGTAAGCCTCTTTGTTGTGAGGATAAGAATAATACATCGGTTCGCACAGCGCGCGCCCGGTCGTGTACGCCTCGTACGAAGCGGTATAAATATACGGAATGAGCGCATGACGCAGGCGCAGATAATCGGAGACCGTTCTTTCAGCCTGCGCCGAGTGTTTCCACGGCTCTTTCGCCTGCAATTCGTTGTTGGAAGAGTGCAAGCGGTTGATCGGACTGAACGCGCCGTATTGGCACCAGCGCACGTACATTTCGTCGTCGGTAAATCCGAACATATGTCCGCCGATATCATGGCTCCACCAGCCGTAACCGATGTTCGCCGACATATTGGTAAATTCGGGTTGAAATTTAAGCGCGCTCCACCTGACGAAAGTATCGCCCGAAAAGCCGAGCGGATAGCGGTGCGAGCCGATACCGCAGTAGCGTGAGAGTATCAGTCCGCGTTTGCCGTCCCTTGCGCTGTCCAGATAGTGATAGTGGTTCAGCGACCAAAGCGGATCAAGTCCCTTTATTTTCGTCTTTTTCCCCTGTTGCCAGTCTATCCACCAAAAATCGACGCCGTCTTTTTCCAAAGGATGATGCAAAATATCAAAATAATTATTGATATAATTGTTGTCGGTAAAGTCGAACGGAACGGTTTCCTTCGTTTTCGGATCGACGCCCATCGCTTTTGCCATTTCTTCGTATTTGTCTTCAAAACACCGCACGCCTTGCGCCGGATGTAAATTCAACGTAACGTGCAGTTTCTTGTCGTGCAACGTTTTCAAAAAATCCTTATAGTCGGGAAACAATTCGGTGTTCCAACTGTACCCCGTCCAGCCGCCGCGGAAGTCGCCGTACTGTCCGTACTCTTCTTTCGGAAAGTGTTCGTTGACGCGCACCCAGTGCCAGTCCATATCGACCGTCGCCACCGTAAAAGGCAAGTTATGCTTCTCAAACTTTTCAAAAAGGTCGAGATATTCTTTCTGCGTATAAGCGTGATAGCGACTCCACCAGTTACCGAAAACGTACCGCGGCAAAAACGGTACGCCCCCCGTCATATAAAAATAATCGGCGATTGCGTCGCGGTAGTTTCTGCCGTACGCAAATATATACTCGTCTCTCTCGGGCGCTTTGCGCGGCTCGACTTCCCCTTTTTCATTCAGTATAAGTCCGTCGTCAATAATGCGCGAAACCCCTTTTCGGGCTAACAAACCGTCCCCTACGGATACCCTACCAAACGTATTATCGAGCGTCCTGCATGTTCCGCCCAGGTTCTTTGCGCGCCCGACGTACACCCACTGTCCGTCCAAAAATACCGACGTGATTTTTTGCGACATCGGATCAAAATAATACTTCGCCCACGATGTGGAAATAATCATCATCCTCCCCTCTTCCTCGACCGAGAACTTTACTTCGGGGAAATTCCGATTCAGAATATGCTGCGTCGCCGCGTCGCAAAAAATACCGTTCCGCTGTTTTTCGACGCGGACGAGACGCTCGGTCAATACGGTAATACGGTAGCCTTCCCCGGTAATCATATTGCTCGGCAGAGCGTTCGGCATGGATTTTACTTGCAGATGTTTATGTAGTTCCGTCATTTTTATAAAAAGGCGGTGCTTTCTACGCTACCGCCTTCCTCCTTTTTATTTTTTCTTTTTTTCGCAGGGGAAATATGTTTTCAATACGTCATGAACAATGCGACAGTCAAGCACTTTGTTTTCGTACACTTCGCCGTCAACCTGCGTTTTGCCGTCGTCGAGGATCTCCACCTTGGCTTGCTTGCAACGGATCACTTCGGTACACGGCATCAGCACGTGCTTTCCGCCGTTCAAAAATTTCAGAAGCAGTCCGAACACTTTCGACTTTTTGATTTCGTCTACGACGACCACGTCCATGACGCCGTCCGTCGTCACCGAGTCGGGACTGATCGGCATACCGCCGCCGATATACTTGCCGTTACAGAGCGAGACAAGAAAAACGCTGTGTTCTTCTTCCCTGCCGTCTTCGCGCGTCAGTTTGATTTTGTGAAAACGCAGGTGCAAAAGCGTGTCGATAAGGCTCGCAAGATACTTGACTTTGCCCTTAAACGCTTTCATTGTCGAATAGCGCACGAGTACGTCCACGTCCATACCGAGTCCGGCTATATTGAGACACCGCCGCTTACCCACTTCCAGATAATCGGTGTATCCGACTTTTCCGTTCAGAACAAGGTCGAGCGCTTTTTTCGGATCGGACGGTACGTGCGTCGCGTGGATATAGTCGTTACCCGTGCCGCACGGAATAAACCCGATCGTCACGTTTTCAAAGTTGTCGATTCCGTTCAGAATTTCATTGAACGTCCCGTCGCCGCCCAGCGCGAGAATCGAGGTGTCGGGCGCCTGCGACAGGACGCGCGCGATTTCCGTCGCGTGCCCCGAGTGCTCCGTCAGATGCACCTCATAGTCGATTTGTTTTCCCGTTAGAACGGTCTCTACCATTTTCAGGGTTTTCTTTCCGATTCCTTTCCCCGACAGGGGATTTGCGATAATGTGATACATCTTTTACCTCTCCGAAAAAAATGCGGATTATTGTTGCTCGTCGGGCGTTTGTTCGCCTTCCTCGGCCGGTTCGTCGCTCGCTTGGCTTGCTTCGGCTTGCGCTTCTTTCAAAGCGTTCTCGTCCACTTCCACTTTATCGAACTCCGCTTCCTCGTCGTGCATCAGTTGCGCCATGGCGACCACCTTCGCTCCTTCGCGCAGTTTCATGATCGTCACGCCCTTGGTGCTTCTTCCGATTTCGCTGATTTGGGATGCCAAAATACGAATCATGATACCGTTATCGGCGATAAGAATCAAGTCTTCGTCTTCGCCGACAAGTTTCATATTGACCAGAAGTCCGGTCTTTTCGTTAAAGTTCCCGGCTTTGATACCTTTACCGGCTCTGCCTTGGCAACGGAATTCGTCCGTGCTCGTGCGCTTGCCGAAGCCGAGTTCGCTGATCGTCACGACCTTTTTCGTTTCGTCCACGATCGCCATATCGACGATATAGTCGTCGTCCGACAGTTTCAGACTGCGTACGCCTTGGCTGTCTCTGCCCGTTCTTCTGACGTCCTTTTCGGCAAAACGGATACACTTTCCGTTATGCGAAGCGATGATGATGTCGTTTTCGCCCGAAGAGATTTCCACGCCGATCAGTTCGTCTCCGTCCGTCAAAGTAATCGCTTTCTTACCGTTGCTGCGCACCGATTCGAACTCTTTGATTTCGGTTTTTTTGATAAGCCCTTGCTTCGTCGCCATGATGATATACCCGTCTTCAAATCCGGGCACCGACAAAAACGCCGTGATCTTTTCGTCGTTTTCCAGTGGCAACACGTTGACGATGGCTCTTCCTTTGCCCGTCTTGTTCCCTTCGGGGATACGATAGGCTTTCAAGGCGTACGCCTTACCTTTATTGCTGAAGAAAAGCAGATTGTCGTGCGAATTGCAAACGAACATTCTCTTAACCCAGTCTTCTTCTTTGGTCTTATGCGCCGTCACGCCGAAACCGCCTCTGTTCTGCGCCTTGTATTCGGACGCCGATATTCTCTTGACGTATCCTTGGTTGGTCATGGAGATGACGACGTCTTCTTTGACGATCAGATCTTCGATGTCGATATCCCCTTCGTCATAACTTAATTCGCTTCTGCGCGGTACGCCGTACGCCGAGTCGATTTCCGTCAGTTCCTGCCGAATGATCGCATGTACTCTTTCCGGTTTTTCCAAAATGTCCTGCAAATCGGCGATCGTTATTTTCAGTTCGGCAAGTTCGGCGTTGAGTTTTTCCACTTCCAGTCCCGTCAAGCGAGAAAGTTTCATTTCCAGAATGGCGTTCGCTTGTTTTTCCGTCAGTAAAAACTTTTCGGTAAGAGACGCGATAGCGTCCGCTCTCTCGCGCGATTCTTTTATGACTTTGATGACTTCGTCGATATTGGCAAGCGCAATGACCAAGCCTTCGACGATATGTTCTCTTTCCTGCGCCTTGCGGAGATTATAGCGCGTTCTTCTTTCGATGACGTCGATCTGATGATTCAGATATTCCTGCAACATTTGTTTCAGGTTCAGAACGACCGGTGTCCCTTTGACAAGGGCAAGGAAATTGATTCCCGTCGAAATCTGCAAATTCGTTTGTTTATATAAGGTGTTCAGCACAACCTGCGCGTTCGCGTCCCGTTTGATTTCGATAACGACGCGCATGCCGAAACGGTCCGATTCGTCCCGAATATCGGAGATGCCTTCGAGTTTTTTGTCACGAACCTGATCCGCCATATCCTTGATCAAAAGGGCTTTGTTTACCTGATACGGTATCTCGGTTACGATAATGCGTTCACGTCCGTTGTTTTCTTCAATTTCCGTCTTGGCACGAATGACGATACCGCCGTGCCCGGTCAGATAGGCTTGACGGATAGCGTCCCGCGCCATAATCAAACCGCCCGTCGGGTAGTCGGGGCAAGGGATGATGCCCATCAATTCTTCGATCGTGATATCGGGGTTATCCATAAGCGCGATCGTCGCCTGCACCACTTCGTTGAGGTTGTGCGGCGGAATGCTCGTCGCCATACCGACCGCGATACCTTCGCTGCCGTTGACAAGCAGATTCGGGAAACGAGAGGGCAGAACCTCGGGCTGTTCGAGCGTGTCGTCGAAGTTCGGATAAAAGTTGACCGTTTCTTTATCGATGTCGCGGAGCATTTCTCCCGCGATTTTGCTTAACCGCGCTTCGGTATAACGTTGCGCCGCCGGCGGATCGCCGTCGACCGTACCGAAGTTACCTTGTCCGTCGACAAGAGGCACGTTGATACTGAACCCTTGCGCAAGACGAACGAGCGCGTCGTAAACCGAACTGTCGCCGTGCGGATGATATTTACCCATGACTTCACCGACGATACGCGCGCACTTCTTCGTGGGCTTATCGTAGGTGTTACCCATATCGTTCATCGCGAACAGGATACGACGCTGAACCGGCTTCAAGCCGTCCCGTACGTCGGGGATGGCACGGCTGACGTTGACCGCCATGGCGTAACTGATAAAGCAGGTACGCATTTGCTCGGTTATGTTGACGGGGATTACTCTCGTCTTGGACAATATCTCCTTGATATTATTCAGATCCATTCCGCTGTTATTTTTTGCCATTTGTTTTTTCCCCCCTTATACGTCGAGTTCTTTGACGATCGTCGCGTTCTGTTCGATAAACTCCCGTCTCAATTCGGGCGACTCGCCCATCAGGATGGTAAACAGTCTGTCCGCTTCGATCGCGTCGTCCATCGTGACTTTCATCAGCGTGCGCGTCTCGGGGTTCATCGTCGTTTCAAAAAGTTGAACCGCGCTCATTTCGCCGAGACCTTTATAGCGTTGCAATTCGCATCTGCCCATTTCTTCCTGCGCCTTTTTCAGTTCGGCGTCGTCGTAGCAGTACCGCTCGACCTTACCTTTCGTCAGTTTGTAAAGAGGCGGCATCGCCACGTATACGTGCCCTTCTTCGATCAAAGGCTTCATAAAGCGGAAGAAGAACGTCAGAAGCAGAATGCGGATATGACTTCCGTCTACGTCGGCATCGGTCATACAGATGATGCGGTCGTAGCGCAGTTTGGATATGTCGAATTCCTCTTTGTAGCCGCATCCGAACGCCTTGATCATCGCCTTGATTTCGTCGTTGTCAAGGATACGGTGCAAACGAGCCTTTTCCACGTTCAGGATCTTACCTTTCAAGGGCAAAATCGCCTGAATATGACGGTCTCTTCCCTCTTTTGCCGTGCCGCCTGCCGAATCGCCCTCTACCAGATAAATTTCGCAGTTTTCGGGGTTCGTATCGCTGCAATCGGCGAGTTTGCCGGGCAGGCTCATACCCTCGAACGCGCCTTTGCGGCGGAAGTTTTCACGGGCGAGCCGAGCCGCCTCACGGGCGCGTTGCGCCGTCACGGACTTGGCGATGAGGTCTTTTGCCACCTTCGGGTTTTCCTCGAAAAATTCGCCCAATTTTTCCACGACAATGCGGCTCACCATCGAGCGCATCTCGCTGTTGCCGAGTTTCGTTTTCGTCTGCCCTTCGAATTGCGGATTGGGCAGTTTGACGCTGACGATGGCGGTGATACCTTCGCGGACGTCGTCGCCCGTCAGTTTCTCGTTTTCTTTGAGCACTTTCAGTTTTTGTCCGCTGTCGTTGATGACTTTTGTAAGGCCTGCTTTCAAGCCGTCCAGGTGCGTGCCGCCTTCTTGCGTGTTGATATTGTTCGCATAGGCAAAAATCGTCTCGTTGTACGACGTGTTATATTGAATGGCGACTTCCACTTCGCAGCCGTCTTCTTTTTGTTCGATATAAATCGTCTTGGGCAGCAATTTTTCCTTGCCGATATTCAGTTCCTCGACAAAGTGGATAATACCGCCCTCGTAAAAGAACGTCTCCGCCTGCTCTTTTCCCTCTCTCTGATCGGCGATCGAGATCGTCAGCCCTTTATTCAAATACGCGAGTTCGCGCAGACGACTCTTCATCGTGTCATAATTGAATTCCACCGTCTCGAATATCGTCGCGTCGGGGAAGAACACCACTTCGGTGCCCGTCTCGTCCGTCTTGCCCGTTACGGTCAGATCGGTCATCGGCTTTCCGCGTTCGTAGCGTTGGGTATAAACCTGATTGTTCTGATACACCGTCACGATAAGATAATCGCTCAACGCGTTGACGACCGACAAACCGACGCCGTGCAAACCGCCGCTTATCTTATATCCGCCGCCACCGAACTTGCCGCCCGCGTGCAACTTGGTCAAGACGACCTCGACCGCCGGCTTGTTCTCCTTTTCTATAATACCCGTCGGTATCCCACGACCGTTATCCCGTACGCGCACGCTTCCGTCCGCCTGAATAAACACGTCGATTTTCGTGCAAAAACCGGCAAGAGCCTCGTCAATCGAGTTATCGACGATCTCCGTCACCAAGTGGTGCAAGCCGTGTACGTCGGTACTGCCGATATACATACCGGGGCGCACCCTGACAGGTTCCAGTCCTTCGAGGACCTGTATGGCGTCCTGATTATAAACTTGTTCGACTTTTTCCATTTACTCTCTCCTTTTTTCCCTCGTCCATCGGACGATTGCATTTTCGCAAAACTCTGCATAATCATTATATCATATTATAATATATTGTCAATAATAAAACAATATATATTATATAAATGTGTGCGCACGCGCGCACGCGCGTAAAACCTCTCGAACCTCTCTTGCCTTGCTCCGCAAAAATATGTCCGTCATTCCGACCTTTTTCCGTTCCGTCATTCCGACCGAAACAGCCGACAGGCTGCGGAGCGGAGAAATCCTTTTTTTATTCCGTCATTCCGACCGAAGCGGAGGAATCCCTTTTTTATTCCGTCATTCCGACCGAAGCGGAGGAATCCCATAAAGTACAGGGGATCCCTCGACTGCGCTCGGGATGACGACTGTACCCAAAGATAAGCCCACGGGGTCCCCGAAAAATGCGTGCATTTTTTGGGGCAAGTTGCGCTCGGGATGACGAACATGCGTCGAAGAGAGTTGTTATAACGGTAACGCGCTTTCCCGACATGTGCGCCAAGCCTCAGGCTTGTCATTCCGACCGAAACAGCCGATAGGCTGCGGAGCGGAGAAATCCCGCCTTTCTGCTTGTTTACTATAAAATTACCGTTTGACTTTATCATATTTTTTTTGTTTTTGCGGACGTAAATAAATGCGCTATGGCGCGAAGGAACAGCAAGAGTGCGTCTATTTTTTGCGAAAATGAGAATTGCTGTACAAAAGTACTGCTTTCGAAATTTTCGCAAAAGTCCGCAAAAACTCGGAATCCCACCGCTCCGCTTATTTACTGCGAAATTACTCCGGCTTTATCATATTTTTTTGTTTTTGCGGACGTAAATAAATGCGCTATGGCTGTTCCGAATGCTTGCAGGACGAAGAAAAAAGTGCTATACTTTTCATATCCTAATGGAATAATAAAAAAGGAGTTAATTATATGGATCAAAACAATACGCGCCCGGCTTCGATGGAAAGAATCACGACCGTTGCGCTTGCCGAAAAGTTCATCGCCGAACAAGAAATCGCCATCAAAAAACAAGTCGGCGATAAAAAAGTCCTGCTCGCCCTGTCGGGCGGCGTCGATTCTTCCGTAGTCGCCGCGCTTTTGTTCCGCGTTATCGGGCAAAACCTCGTTTGCGTACACGTCAACCACGGTTTGTTGCGCAAAGGCGAACCCGAACAGGTCATCGAGGTCTTCCGCAAACAAATGAACGCCAACCTTATTTACGTTGACGCGACGGACAGATTTTTGGACGCCCTTGCCGGCGTAGCCGATCCCGAACAAAAGCGTTCGATTATCGGTTCGATTTTCATCGACGTTTTCAAAGAAGAAGCCGCAAAACTCGACGGAATCGAATTTTTGGCGCAGGGCACGATTTATCCCGACATTCTCGAAAGCGAAAAAGGCGTCAAAAAGCATCATAACGTCGGCGGTTTACCCGAAATCCTCGGCTTCGAACTCGTCGAACCGATCAAACTTCTCTTCAAAGACGAAGTCCGCGTCGTCGGCAAAGCCTTGGGACTGCCCGACAATATGGTATACCGTCAGCCCTTCCCGGGGCCGGGACTCGGCGTTCGGTGTCTCGGTGCCATCACGCGCGATCGCCTCGCCTGCGTGCGCGAATCGGACGCTATCTTACGCGAAGAATTCGACAAAAGCGGTTTGAGCGGCAAAGTGTGGCAGTACTTTACCAGCGTACCCGATTTCAAATCGACGGGCGTCGATAAAAATGACAAACGTCTCTATCAATATCCCGTCATCATCCGCGCGGTCAATACCGTGGACGCCATGACGGCTACCATCGAAGAACTGCCCTACGAATTCCTCCACCGCGTCACCGATCGGATCCTGAACGAAGTGGACGGCGTCAACCGCGTCGTGTACGACCTTACGCCGAAGCCGAACGGCACTATCGAATGGGAGTAAGAACGGCGATAGCACGTCTATTTACGCACCCAAAACAGAATTAAAATTGTTTTTAATGAAGTATATTGCACCCAATCAATGTAATATGGATAAAATATAGTTGTTTTGGGTGCTTTCACAAAAAATGCGCGCATAGTACTCCTGTACGATTGCGCTTTTTTTTGTGAAAAATCCACGCACTCTTGCCGTTCTTTCGCGATAGC
>JAZRZM010000036.1:0-11201 GCA_045601385.1 Clostridia bacterium
GCACCCAATCAATGTAATATGGATAAAATATAGTTGTTTTGGGTGCTTTCACAAAAAATGCGCGCATAGTACTCCTGTACGATTGCGCTTTTTTTTGTGAAAAATCCACGCACTCTTGCCGTTCTTTCGCGATAGCACGTCTATTTACGCACCCAAAACACATATAACATTGTTGTTAAACAGTTTTTTTACCGAATCAATGTAATATGGATAAAAATATAGTTGTTTTGGGTGCTTTCACAAAAAATGCGCGCGCAAACAGGGAGCCCGCAAAAAGAATTTTTGTGGGAAAAGGAAGATCCGAGCGAACGCATTTTGATTTCGGCGAGCCGAAATCAAAACAAAAAAGCGAGAGATCTGACGTAGTACATCTGCGCTTTTTTTTGTGAAAAATCCACGCACTCTTGCCGTTCTTTCGCGATAGCACGTCTATTTACGCACCAAAACAAATCCGTTTCATAAAAAAGCGGCCGTTCCGAAAAACGACCGCTTTTTTTATTTGAATTCTTCTCCGACGGCAACGATGGCGTTCTTGATTTCCTCCACGTCCGTTTTTATCTCGGCGACCATTTTTAATTTGTCCGCAAGCGACTCGATCGTAGACTGGTATTTTTCTTCACGCGTTTTGCTCTCTTTTATCTGTTTGTAAAACAGTATAACGAACAGCACCGCCCAAATGCCCGATTCCGCCGCCATGCTCAATAGGTTCTCCCACATTTTTTCATTCCTCCCGTTGTGACTCGATAACTTCGGTCAGACGAATCAGTCTGACAAGTATCTCGTCCAGTTTCGCTTCTATTGCATTATTGCTCATATATACCTCTCTTTGTCAATCCGAACTCGATTTCCATAGACGTCAGCATGACCTTATCCGCGGTCGAGGTCAGCGTGAGACCGACCGCGTTCCCTTTTTTATTGCCAAACACCGCTTGCACGCCGGACCCGGCGTTCAAAGAAAAATCATACGTCTTGTCGTCCGTCGTCAGTCGCAGCGTACCGCCGCCCAAGGTGCGTAAAAAGATTTTTCGCACGATTTTATCTTCTTTCAGATAGGTAAACAGTCCCGTCGGACTGCGCCACTTTTTTTCAAGCGGCTGACCAAAAAGTCTCCCGTCATCGGTCACTTGTCCTACCGTATACGGTCTGTAATCGGTCCGAAAGCAAAGATACAAGCGTCTGCCGTCTTCTCGTTCCATCGGGACAAAATCGGCTATATCCGCACCGCGAAAAACACTGACGTCATCGCGCGCCGTATCGAACGAAAGAATCGCGTTATTGACAAAACCGCTCGTTTCGTCGCCGACCGTTTCCCCCTCGTCTTTGACGCGACAGGCAAGACGGTATTTGCCGCCGTAATAGCAAGCCGCTCCGTCCGCCACCGAAGTAATCATAGGAAACAGGTTTTGTTGCTCCTGCGAATACGACGATCCGTCGGTATGAAAAATCCCGTTATCCGTGACAAAATACATATCCTTTCCGCACGTCGCCACGGTTTTTTCATAAATCCGCCCACTCGACGTAAAGACTTTCGTCAGCGTGTACGCTTTCGAACCGCTGTACTCCACGTATTTATGCACGGCGTATTCGCGGAAAATATACAAACCTTCCTTGAACGGAACGACGCGCGTTATTCTGCCGCCTTCGTCTTGAAAAACGCACCGCATTTCGTCGGTCCAGTCGGTCGGATCGCATTCCGCGCTTCGCCTTAACACGTCGGAAAAATTCCCCGTCGCCGCATACACTCTGTTGTTATATACGCACGCCGACTGCACGTAAGGACGCCCCGTCAGAATCCGCAACTGCGTCCCGTTATACAAAATCAGCGTCCCCGTATCGTCGCACCCCCACAAACAGTCTTCGCCGTCTACCGTGCAATTCAAAAGCGTCACGTTGCCGCTCGAAAACTCGCACCCGATATCCACGAAAGACGCGCCGCTTGTCAAGGATAATTCGTACAGTTTTTTATTGTCGCAAAGCGCGATCAAACGGTCGTCTTCCCGCCCTTCGACGGGAGAAAAACGCTTGTATAAAAACAGTTTTCGGATGGCTCTTGACGTCGTCGGCAAAATGTTTTCTCCGTACGTCCCCGCGCCTACGCCGTGACTCTGCCCGACATACCCGGCGGCAATGCGGATATTGTAGCCGTACGGCGTGAAATTAAACGCCATATCGTCTTCCTTGTTCCGCGCGTCAAACCCGACAAATCTGTCCACCTTATACGCCATTCTCTTCGGCTCGGTATATTTTTTTGCGTAATACGGCGTCCTCATACCAAATAACCCCTTTGTGGCAAAACGATATTTTTCCGAACGGAAACGACGTTTTTCAGCGCGGTCAGATACTTTTCGTACAGCCTCTCGGCGTCCTGTTCAAAACCGCACCGAAACAAATACTCCGCCGCGATTCCCGTCGCGAGCATGTTTTCGCCCACAGCCTGCGGCAAAACGATCGAACCGGCAAGCGTCACACCCCGTATCGCATAGGTAAAAACAACTTCCGCTTCTCCCCTTTCGGCAACGCGAAAAAACGTCGGATATTCGCAAAAACGCACTTTTTTTCCGCCGATTTTTACCGAAAGCACCTTCAAAACGGCATTGCCAAGGTCGGAATAACGCACTTTCCCGTCCGTCCCGACCGCCACCGTCTTCTGATCCCGCAAAGTAACATACTGCGTGCTTAATTCGTCCAGAACATACTCCGCACACGCAAGCAAACGTTTCTTTTCGTCGCTTTCCTGCGAAAAATCAACCTGAATTTCTATCAGTTTTGCAACTTTTTCCAAAATACTCTGTGTTGTCATACTTCTCCTTTGCCCCTCACGGGCAACCTTTTACGTCGGAACGCAAAACAAACTTTCACACCGTTTCCGAATGCGCTTTGTTTGTTTTGCGTCCCGCTCTCTTTTTCAACCTTGGTTAAAGAGGGTGCGGATCGCGCGTTTTTGTCCGAAGCTGTACCGGCGTACTGCGAGAGGCAAAAACGCACGAAGCAAAATAAAACTCTTGATTATTTATCCTTATTGTTTTAACGATATATACCCGTTTTCAAAATAAAGTTCGTTTCGTTTTATTTTGCACTCCACGCACTTTTAACCCCCTTTTTTTGGTCGGTGGGGCGGAAAAAGGGTGTGGATCGCGCGTTTTTGTCCGAAGCTGTACGGGGGTACTGCGAGAGACAAAAACGCACGAAGCAAAATAAAACTCTATATTATTTATCCTTGGTTGTTTTAAGATATATACCTGTTTTCAAGATAAGGTTAGTTCGTTTTATTTTGCGTTCCACGCACTTTTAACCCCCACCGACGCGCAGACGATGAGAAAATTCGTCCTCTATGTAGTCCTGAACGCGAGCCACTCTGTCCCTTTGGTACCGTTCGTTCCCTTCGTCCAGTTCCCGCACGATCTCGTCGGCGTACTTGACGCTCGTCTTTTCCGCATACTCCACCGCTCTTGCGTCCAGATTTTCAAAAGGAAAAACAAGTTGTCTCTTCCCGTTCGCATACAGGACAAACTTCTGCAAAGCGGTATCGAAATACACCTTATAATCGGGGTGCACTTCTTTCAGTCTGTCGGCAATATCGTACAAATCGTTCTTAATTTCCAGTAACATCCGCGCCTCTTTTTCTTTTACCCGTTCGGTTTATTCGTGATTTAAGAATCAGTTGCTGCCCGCGCCGGAAGAGCCGCTGCCGCTACCGCTTCCTTCGCCGCTGCCTGCGTCGTCATCGTCTTCTACGACGGGTTCGGTATAGGTCAATTGTACCTGCGCCATCGGACGGAGGCAAAGCAGGTTGCAATACTTGACAAGCGACGCGTAGTAGGCGGGCTTGCCGGCTACCTGATTGAGTACGCCGCCGTTGTTTCCTTCAATCCAACTCCAATCGCCCAACTGCGCGAGTTTGTAATCGTCGGTATTGATAAAGTACATCTTGTTTTCGGGCGCAAACTTTTCCACGTACAGCGGAATGCCGTTGTAAGTAATCGAGTTAAAGCCGGCTTCGATTTCCATGTGATCGACGTTCAGCGAGTTGGTGCGCAGATATTCGAGATATTTACGCCGCATATCGTACGAAGCGATGATCAGATTCGGATAAGAGCCGTACACCTCTTCGATATGGTCGATGACGGACTGAATGGTATCGTTATCAACCGAAGAAGTCGTCATTTTGCCGCCCTTCGCATACGCGACGGTAGAACGTACGTTTCCGTACAACATCGTGATACTGTCACTGAAGATGTACGGCAAGCCGAATATTTCGTTGTTAAGACTGCCCTGGACAGTCAAGGTATAACCGTTCGTATAGGCGGTCGTAGTCGGCGTAATGGACACGAGGTTATTGACTCTGTCCACGTTCGTGATCGTATGCCCCGTCGAGACGGCTCTGCTTGCGTTATTGATATCGATAATCATACCTTCGACAAGGTTTTTCGTGCTGTCAACGGCAAGTACGGACGCCGTGGCGGAAGCCGAAGTCACGGTCGTACAAAGGACGCCGTCTCCGCTTTGGAAAAGCATACGGCGCATATTGAATTTCGCCGATTTAAGCAGATTTTCCATCTCGTGGTTGAGAATATTGACGGCGGAAGCGGAATCGCCCTGTCCGACGCGCAAAATCTTATCGGTAAACTCGACGTTTCCGTAGATATTGCAAAGACTTGCTTTCAGGTTCAGAAAATTCGGTACGCCCGCCGTCGGCAAAGACGCCGTCTCCGCCGCGCAACCGACGCCGCCGTTGATACCGATACGACACGGAGCAATGATTTCTTTGCCCGAGATATAGTCGCTCGTTTCTTCGATTCGGCTGATAAAAGGACTGGTGTTTTCCTTGATCTCTTCGGTAACAGCGTCCAGATAAACGGATTTAAGTATTTTGTCTGCATTCGTTAACGTAATCATTTTTTTACATCCTTTCCAATAATTTTTTTGCTATTTCGCCCGCTTCCTTGATCGTTCTCGGTTTCGATACGGGCGAGAGGGGAATAGCGCCCCCTTTGGGTAACGATCGGGGGGACAAGTTTTCGCGGATCAATCGCATGTACCCTTCCACGACGTCCGTTTGCCCTTGCATACACGACTTGCTTTCCTGCGCCTCAATGGTCTGTGCCGCACGCGCGGCGGTGGCGGTTTGCTTGTCGTTTTCCCCCTCTTTTTGCAGGTTTGCCCTGCTTTCCAATTCTTTCAACTTCTGACTCCGCTTGGTAAATTCGCTTTCAAGGGCGGTGTACGCTTTGAGCAATTCTTCGGCAGAATTGAATTTTCCCAAAGAAGTTCCCTCCTTCTTGTCGCCGTCGGCGGGAATTACGGAAATTTGTTCTTGTTCCATTTCTTTTTCTCCTTTTTCGTTCCGATCTTATGTAAAAAACCTGCCTTTTCTCTCCTGTTTTCGGACGCGCCTTCTTTGCGGCATATTATCTTTCGGCAGACGTTTTTTTCATCAAAATAATTTTTTATTCTTCTACGTTTTTATATTTCTTATGTTCTTCGATGTGCTTTATAAGCAGGCTTCTCGTTTCCTTATCCAAAGGACAGTTTTCTTGCAAGAGATAACGGGTGTGCTCGGCAATATGAATAGAATGGTTGTCTATACTTTCGACTTCGGGAGCCTCTTTACATATTTTTTCATTTTCTCCGATCGCCTTCTTGCTGTGCAGTTCATCGTCGCAAGAGGCGTTTTCCCAGTTCCCGAGTCCCAGCATTCCGACCAGTTTTAATCTCGTTTCGTCGGAAAGGACGCCGTCTTTTCCGTGCAAAAGTCCCATTTCAAACACCTCTTTCACCGTCTCTTTCCGCAGTTCGACGCTATTGACCGTTTCGTTCTCGAAATCGAACCGTATATCGGCGCAACTGATATCGCTCGCGGAAAAACTTTTCGTCTCTATCGAGCCGTTCTCGCCGTAAAAGCGTTTGAGCCTGGATATCGACGCGTATTGCTTGTACAGCCGCAAAATAAGTTTCGCCACCTCTTTGGCGGCATAGCGGATATTGTCGCCGACAAGCGCGAGGCGGTTGTCGTCCTGTTGCATAATAAGGCGCAAAGCCGTCCCCGACATATTCGTCGTCGAATAGTCCGCCGACAGCAAAAAGTCGCTCACGCCGCTTATCGAGACGAACTCGCTGAGCAGTCTGTCCTCTTCCTCTCCGAATTCTTTGGGCACGCTTCCGACGTTCTCCATCGACGGCGCGTTACTGCCCTGCCTGTAAACGAGCACTTTACCCGGTTCGATTCCGTTTTCTTCCAGTTCTTCGAGGTCGATACTGCCGTCTTCGGCGACAAGGACGCCCGCGGTCATCCGATTGAAAAATTCGTGTTTACGGTTCTTGACGGCATTGTAGGCGCGTTGCACCGGAATCATTCTTTCGATAAGGCTCGTCCCGAAAAACGCCGACGGGCGCGAAACGCAGGCTTGCCGGACAAAGGGAAAACCTCTTTTCATATCCTCGCCCACCTTGTAAGGAAGAACGCCGTCATGCAAAAGCCGATCTCCCGCCACGATCATAAGCCGTCCGTCCGGGTTGTCTCCGTCGGGAAGCGAATACCATTCGAGCACCGTCACATAATCGTCCTTTTGGGTACCGCAAATCAGTTGATTGCGTCCCCTTTGCGTGTTGTTTCCGTCTGCCGTTATACAATCGGCGGATATCACGCTGACCGGTTCCGTCTTCGGGCGCACGCCCCAGATATCTTCGACGACGGACACGGGATAGGCTTTGGCGTGTATTATGCTCCGACACGCGCTTATATCGTCGCACGTAAGGCTGTCCGGATAGATTTCGTACGGCGGGCAGACCGATATCTCGACGTCCCCTTCGCACACGTTCTCTTTCTCCGACACGCATTTGCCCTTTGCCTGCGACCATACCACTTTGAAAAACGCCGTTCCCGTCAGTTCCGACCAGAAATTGGCGTCGGAAACAAGTTTGCGGAAGTTGTTTTCTTCTTCCGTCGCGCGCAGAAGTTTCGTCGAAAACTTCGCCGTCATTACGTCGGCGTCGTCGTTTGTGGACGGCACGACGCTGACCGCCGCGCGAATATTGGAAAACTTGGCGAGTCGCGCTTCGATGATCGGCGCGATGTGATTAAACACTTCGTTCTCCTGCCACTTGTACTTTTTGTCCGCGTTGACGATTTCGCCCGTCGCCAGCACTTCGGCTTGCTGATTGCCGCAGTAAAAATTGAGATTCAGCAGCCAGTTTCTTTCCAGATTTTCTCTCTCCTTTACGCGCTCGGCAAACTCCCTTTGCACGAACGTCACTCTCGGATCGATTTCTTTCTTTTTCATTTTTTCCCCTCCATTTTCCGCAATTCTTTCAGCAGTCTCACCTTTTCTTTTTTCAGTTGCTCTTCGTCCATTTTCGCTAACCGGCTGTCGCTCAATTCCATATACGCTTTGATTGCGGCAAGATCGGGCGGCACGTGCTTTACCTGCCTTTTTTCTTTCACGAGCACCTTGTTTCCGTCTTCGTCAACCGTATATTCGTACGAGACCTCTTCGACGTCATACCCTTTCGCTTTTTTGTATAAGGTATCCAGCATCTCTGTTTCACCTCCTTTGCGCTTGCGCATTTTTCTTTGTATGGATTCCTTAAACCCGCCTTTCGGAATCCTTTTGATTTATTTCCGCACCGCCTGCCGCAGAAGTCTCCGATAGTTCTTTTCGACGATATTGTCGTCTTTTTTCTTCCCTGTCGTTCGTTCGGTCGCCTTATGCATCACAAAGTACCTGAGTTCGTCCATCGCGTGGTCGTCCCTTTTTATGGGCAAATCGTTGTTCCCCCACGTGTATCCTTTTATCTCACGTATCATTTCGGGGCAGGTGCGGAAGATGTATATGGACGGAGGTCGTTTGGAAAAAAGCGTCTTTACCGTGCTGATACCTGTGAACATATCCTTGTTGACGCGGCAGTTGACGGCGATACCGCGTTCGTAGAAAAGTTCGGCTACGCTCTTTGTCGACGCCAGCGTTTTTTGTCCCGCCGCACTGTCGATCAAAGCCTCTATCTGCCCGTTTGCATTCGTATGCCAACCGATTTTCGCGGCGATTTCCTTTATTTTTTCGGCGTGATAGTCGATATTCTTTTCCCGATCGTAGTGCTCCGCCACGACGTAGATGTTTCCGTCGAAGTCGGTACAATAAAAATGCGCGCTGAGCGGATTTTTCAAGCCGGGATCGATGCTGACGGTATCTTGCCATTCAAAAGGCACGTCGAACGGGTCAATGACGTGGATATTCTCGTCAAACTCGGGATACACAAGCCCCCCTTTGCCGCAAAACCGTCCATACCTACGCGTATCCAGATCTTCCCGAGACATACTGTCCGACATAAGTTCCACTTCTTCGGCGTCCAAAAACGGGTTGTCCGCCCATTCCATCTGCTCGTACCACACTTCCCTGTTTTGATACCTGTTCAAATAAATTTCGTCGTACACCCATGTGTGCCCGAGTAGCGGCGTCATCGTGCCGAATATCTCCCCCTTTTTATCCAACACGCGCATGCGGCATTCGTCGTAAATGTCTTTGGGCGGCTCTTCGTCGAACCAAACGAAGTCAAGACTCGTCCCCTGAAACTTTTCCCGTCCCTGATCGGCGGACTTGAATCCTATTTTCGACAGACCGCCGAACACGTTGCGGATCACGATCGTGTCGATTATGCCCGACAGCGGACTGTCCTTGCTCCCTTTGACCATGACGATGTCTTCGATCCATTCGGGCGAAAGATAATGCAGTATTTTACTTTGCGCCACGTCCCTTTGCACCTCGTACGAAACACTGACCACCCATCCGAACACGTTGTCCCTGTTCTCCCGATAAGGATGAATCCCGCGCGCAAGCCACACCGTTTCTACCGCGCCGCACTCCGTCTTGCCGCAACGATTGCCGCCGAAAACCCACCTGTTCCGCTTCGGGCATTTGTGGAAAGCCATTTGTTTTTCATGCACCTTTTCGCCCGTGTTGTACCTTGCCAGATTGTCAAACTTCTTTCTCGTCTCCAAAATCGACTCGATCAAAAGTATCTTCTGTACGATCTCGCGTTCGCTCACTTCTTCCCTCCCGTCCTTTCGGCGGCTCATAGCCTACTACATTTCAAAATTAAATTTCTGTAAAAAATTGCAAATAATTGTAAAAACCTCGAAAAAATTGTAAAAACCTCAAAAAAATTGTAAATTTTTCGGTCGCCTTTTAGCCTGTTTTGAAAGTTTTACGCAAAATCTATACCGTTTTTCTCGCGGAGCCGAAAAAAAGTCGTTTTTTTGAAAATTGTTGTTTTTTTATTTTTCGTTTTCCCTTCCGACCGATTTTTTTACCGAAAAGACGCAAAAATTTTTTTCGGGAAATTATTTTATTTTTTGAAAATATATGTTATACTGAATTATTCTCTTATCCCTACAAAGGATAAAAAAGGAGGACTTATGGCAAAAAACAAAGGCAAGTTCAAAGACATCTTTTACCGTCTGAAAACGGAGCAGTCCACAAGCACTTTCATGTCAACGAAAGAAATATGGTCGTACGGCTTATGCGACTTCGGCAAAAGCGGCAGTCAGCAACTCATTTCCAGCACGACCTATATCAATATGTTCCTTGTTATGGGTTTGGGCATTGACGTTCTTTCTTTCGGTATTCTGATGACCGTATCGCAAATAATCGGCTACGTACAGGGACCTTTTATTTCTCTTCTCGAAGACAGCACCAAGACAAAATGGGGACGGTTCCGTCCGTACTTCATCATCACGGCGCCTTTAACGGCGGTCTTTGCCATATTGTTCTTTCTGAACCCCTTTAACGCAAGCACAAAAACGGGCGCCGACATTTGGATGTACATTATCTATATCCTATTCGGCATCAGTAACGGCTTCTGCACCACGGCATGGAACGGTTTGACCAAGTGCATCACGCAGAACCCGAAAGAGCGTGAACGCGCCTTTTCCATTTCAAAAGGTCTCGGCATCGTCTCGACGACCGTCCCGAGCTGGATTCCCGTTATGGTCGAATTCGGACCGAAAATCGGTATCAGCGTCCGCCTTGTATTCGTCATTTTGTCCTGTTTCCTCGGTTTGCTCGGACTTGTCGCCGTCGTTACCGCCAAGAATATGCAAGAGCGCGTCATGATCGAACATGTCGAAAAACCGTGGAAAACGATCGGTATGGTCTTCAAGAACAAGAACAAAATGATTACTTGGATCAGCACCATCGGTTCGATTTTCAATTACACCGTCAATATCGCCACTCCTTACGTCATTATGTACTGCTACGAAGCGTACAGCATGCAAACGTTTATTTGGGGTATCGCCGGTATTTTTGCCTGGATTACCCTCTTCGGTTCAAAATTCGTCTACAAACACATGTCGTCCAAAGCGATCGTTATCACCTATAACACGATGACCATCATCGCCAATCTCGTCCTCTTCGCCGTCGGCTACGGTACGGGAATAGGCTATATCATCGCCCTGTTCGCTACGCGCGCCTTTGCCGCCATGTTCGAATATATCGGCGGCGTCGCCACCAATACTTTCGACACCGACATATGGGATCACTACGAATGGAAATATCATATCCGTAACGAATCGACGACCGACCTCGTCGGCAGTTGGGTAGCCGCGCCAATCAATATTCTCAACCCCCTTATCTACGCATGGGTTTTCAAAAAAATCGGCTTTATCGAAGGCGACAACGTCGTGCAGACGGAAGAAACCAAAAAATGGCTCTTTGCCATCTACACCATCGGCGCGAGCATCGGATGTTTCTTTACCATTCTGCCCTATTTGCTGATCAAACTTGACAAAAAGACAATGGATATCGTCCATAAAGAACTGGAAGAACGCCGTCTTGCCCGTGAAGGAGCAACGCCGGCTATGGCTCTTGCCATGCAGGCAGGCGGCACCGTAACGGGCGACTTCATCCCGGCAGAGGAAGTAGACGCCACCGCTATGGAAGAAGAAACCGCCGCGGAAGAAATCATCGAAGGCGACGCGCCCGAAGACGCCGCTTGGAACGAACCGTTCGACAGTGACGGTACGCCCGAAGCGTAAAACGGACCTTCCCCGACAAACAAAAAGACTTTGGCAAATGTGCAGGTTTCATAGGGATTATTTGGAAACATTAAATTATAATCAAAATTGAAGCTGAATACTTTAAGCGAAGAAACAATCGGATCCCACATGGAGTCTGATTTTTCTTTTGAAAATTTTTATAAGTTTTTTCAAA
>JAZRZM010000037.1:0-9721 GCA_045601385.1 Clostridia bacterium
GGAAGCGTACCTCGATTACACCGACGGCGTGAAAGAAATCAAGTTCTTCGAAGGTCTCGACGGCAAGAAAGACGTGGAAATCGAATACGTCTTCGACGGAAAAGTCCACACAGGAAAAGTCACCGAAAGATATTGGAGAGAATTGACCGTCGCCGGTAAATACGGATTTGACGGCAAAGAAATCATTGCGCTCGGCGCGTCCGTTGTCGAAAACGGTTCGCTCGTACACGGCATGTTCGATTACACGGCGGAAGGCGGCATTTATAACGCGGCGGTCTATACCGACAAGGGTATTCTGCTCGACGTAAAAGCCTACCTCGACTACACGAACGGCGTCGTCAACCAGGTGACGCTCGATATCAGCCACGAAATGGAAGTGGAGCATAGCACGTTTGCGAAGACGGACGTCTTCTCGGGCGAATATCAATACATTGACGATACGACCGATTCGTACACGCTTTCCGTTACGTTGCCCACTTATAACAAGACCTCGATCGCAACGGTCAGACTGGATGAAGACATGACGCCTATATATGCAAAATACGCTTTGTCTTCCCGCAACAATATGGAAATATTTATCAATGCGGAATATGCTTTTGACGGTACGATCCACACGGCGAAAGTCATGGAGAGTTATGAAGGGCCTTATACCGTCACGGCAAAATACGGCTTTGACGGCAAAGAAATCGTTGTGCTCGGCGCGTCGGTTGTCGAAAAAGAAGGAAAAGCGGACGCTATCGTACACGGCATGTTTGATTACACGGCGGAAGGCGGTATCTATAACGCGGCGGTCTATACCGATAAGGGCATTCTGCTCGACGTAAAAGCCTACCTTGACTATACGAACGCCATTGTCAACCAAGTGACGCTTGATATCAGCCACGAGATGGAAACCGCGAAAGACTCGCACGTATACGCGAAAACGGATGTGTTCCACGGCGCATATCAGTATACGGATGAAGAGATCGATACGTATACATTGACGATCAGCATGCCCACGCTCGATAAACTGACGAGCGCGACGGTTCAACTTGACGAAGATCTGACGCCTGTTTATCTGAAATACGCTTTGTCGTCCTGCAACCTTATGAATATCGACATCAACGCCGAATATGCGTTCGACGGTACGATTCATACGGCGAAAGTTATGGAAGGATACAAAGGACCTTATACCGTTTCGGCAAAATACGGCTTTGACGGCAAAGAAATCATTGCGCTCGGCGCGTCGGTTATCGAAAGAGAAGGCGCGGATGACGCCGTTATTCACGGCATGTTCGACTACACCGCGGAAGACGGTATTTATAAAGCGGCGATTCGCACCGATAAAGATCTGATGCTCGACGTAAAAGCGTATCTCGACTATACGGACGCGGTTATCAATCAAGTATCGCTGGATGTCAGCCACAAGATGGCGATCAGAAAAGGCGAAAATCAATTTGCCAAGACCGACGTGTTCCACGGCGATTATCAATATGCGGACGCCAAGGTCGATTCGTATACTTTGACGATTACGTTGCCCACATACAACAAGGCGACGAGCGCGGTCGTTAAACTGGACGAAGATCTGACGCCTATCTATCTGAAATACGCTTTGTCGTCCTGCAACTACGCGGACGTCGATATCAATGCGGAATACGCCTTTGACGGCAAACTGCATACGCTGAAATTCATGGAAAGTTACGAAGGACCGTACACGATTTCGGCAAGATACGGCTTTGACGGCAAACAAGTTTACACGCTCGGCGCGTCGGTTATCGAAAAAGAAGGAAAAGAAGACGCCGTCGTTCACGGCATGTTCGATTATGACGTGGAAGACGGAAAATACAGTGCGTCTGTCTACACCGATAAGGATATGCTTTTCGACGTAAAAGCCTTCTTGGACTACACCGGCGAAACCGTAAATAAAGTGACGCTCGACGTCGCTCACAAGAGAACAGACGAAAGAAAAGATCTGCTCACCGCTTCTTATGTCGCCGAAGACGGACGCTATGAAGCCTCCGCTTACATGCCCGAATGGGATCTCGGCGGAAAAGCGACATTGGATTATACAGGCGGCGTCGTCAAGAAACTGACGTTCGACATGACGCGCAGAGACAACCCCGACGTCGTGGCGATCTATACCTACGAAGACGACATCCACGCTTGGAGAATCGCTGAGAAATACTGGGAAGGCGGCTACGTCTACGAAGGTAAATTCGGCTATACGCAAGAAGAAGGACTGATTGCCCTCAAACATTATATCGCGCAAGAAAACAAAGCGGGAGAGGTGACGGCGGTTCACGGCAACATCGAATACTTCGGCAGAAACGACGTCTATATGGCGCGTGTTTATACCGACGTCAAGTACTTTGTTGACGCGAAATTCGACTTTGCCGACAACTCGGTGAAAGAATTGTCTCTTGTTTACAAACCGACGAAAGCGGACGACGCGGAGTTCACGTTGATTTATACGCTTGACGATCACGGCAACTATTACGGTTTGTTCGATTTGCCCGAATATCAAGTTTATACGACCTTTGATTTAAGCTATGACGGAGAAAAAATCAACGGCGGATACTTCACCTTCCAATATGAGGAAGTGGAATATGTGCGCGTAAATTACGTTTCCGTATGCGAAACGCCTTCTGTCAGATGGAATGACCTGACGGTTGCCGCTCATTGGCAAACGGCATTCGGTAAGGCGTCCTGGAACGTCACCGACGGCGTCATCGACTATATGAACGTGTTTGTGATGACGAATCAAAGCGTCGACGGTATTGTTACGGAAGGTCTGATCCCTGCCGGAAGAGTCTGGGCGGAAATCAACTACTTCTATATGCCTATATCCGATAGGTATCAAATCCAAATTGACGCAGACGACGCGAAGTACGAAGTGATGTTTGCTCTCGGATTCAATGAAGAAAAGCAAATCAGAGAACTGCGGCTTATTTACAGCATGGTCGATCTCAAAGATCCCGCCGAATTGGAAAAACTCGGCGAAGTGTCTTATACCTACGACGGCGAACTCTACTCGATCTGCATCGATTATCTGAACGGAATCATACTTGCAAATCTCGATTGGAATTGCAATAACCAACGCATTTATCTCGCCGGTCACTATGACATGGGCGTCGAAAGTATCAATAACATTCCGTGCGATCCGTACGAAAACAGAGATACGTATGACGTTATGATTGAACTGACTTTACCTGTGGACGAATTCGGCAAGAATATCGCGCCGACTTTGTCCGGAGAATTGGTTCACCCGTGGAAAAAATTCGACTGGACGAAAGTCACGCAAATCAACAGTGTCGAAGAGATCGTCGAATTGGGTGTATATCTTATCGACTACTTCGTACTCGATATAAACAGACTCTATTTGGCAAAAGAACTTGTCGAAGTGTTAGACAGTGCAATCGAAACATTGGTCTTTACGACAACCGTTCGTATGGCAACGGGCGAATGCACGGATGGGTACATCGAATGGAACGCTGTGGATAACAAGATCGAATTTGAATGGAAAAATGGCGATCCTTCCATTCTTCGGGACGGTTATGCTTACGTATTCGAAATCGATTACAGTGATATGAATGAAAACTTCGAAGGCTGGGCGAAATATAACGGAGTGTTATACGAAAGTTATGACTACGATCCTAACGAACCGGGGAAATATGACGATTTACTCGCGGGATATTTCTATATGGGTAACCTCTACGACGAATCCGGCAAGATCACGGGATCCCGTTATATTTTCACGGCAGAGCAAAATTGGGGAACCGATAGTTCGAACATAAACAACAGTATGGCCGGCGGCGGCGAACTTGTGTTTGAATTCGGAAAATTCGTTCAATACACACATTTCTATACGAATCATTACGGCGAAACCGTGTTAGCTCCCGAGTTTAGGGGTGTTCTTGCACGTGAGGAGGGCGACAGGAACGCGTGGTCGTTCAATCTCTATAGTAATTACACTAACGGAGAAGGGAGTAAGAATAAGTTCTTTGCAGAGAAGTATGGCTATCCGACAATCGAAGAATTGCACGGAGACGATATGCCTTACTTCCTGCAAGAAGAATTTGTGGACGAGATCGCACAATGGGGATTAGATTTTAGAATTGATTTCTCATATAACAACGGTTACGGATTGACCGTCGACGAAAAAGAATACGAATTACATATTCTTGACAACAATACCAGTACCGTTGACTTTGTGTACAATCCCGAAACGATGCTGTTCGAATACGACGAACTGACCGATGAAAACGTTTATCTGAAAGTCGACCTGAAAGACGGCGTTCTGATCGCAAAGGCGATGGAATATTTGGAGACGGGTAAAATGGACCAAGGTAGACCTAGCTACGAGAATATGCTCAAACAGTATATTTATTATGGTCCCGATACGGATGTCGTACCCGAAGAAGGCGTCACGAAGAAAGTATTGAAAGTATATGGGTATTACGGTGCGGATGAAATCAAAGCGAAATACAATGAGATAAAAGCACTGAATCCCGATCAGAACATGACGGAAGTAATACCCGACAGACTGATGGTACGCGTCAATGTCGCCGACTATGCGCAGAAGAAGACGGTGTACGACATTCAGTTGACGCCGATGGTTTGGGTGGAAATACTGGATGAATTCGGGCTTACGCCGAATAAGGCGAATAAAAATGACGCCGACTCTTATGTATTGTATGATATAGGCGGATTCGTACTGTATAACGACAGCGAGAATAATTTTGGCGGTCTTGGTGTATTCGTCAACGATAAACTCGGCGGAATGCATTTCGATACCGGAGTGGAACAGCATTCTTATAATAATGTCAAGGGAATCTCGATCGGTCTCTATTGGACCGGTTTGAACGAAACCTGGAACTTCTATGATACGCTCCACGATATTGACTTCGGATTTGCTATCAGCAAGCACAGAGTCTTGTTCAGATGGCAAGACAACGATTTGTTTGTCGAAGCCAAGTACGATCTCGAAACGAAGAACTATACGTTCGATTTCGAATCGAAAGATAAAGACGGTAATACGCAAGTCACCGCCGCGGTTCTTGTCAACGCGGAAGAAAGCATGATGGGACAATTCGACTTCTTCTATGACGAAAAAGTCCGCGTCCACGCGCTTGTCGACGCGAAAGAATATGTCGGCGACGTAAAAGTGGAATTGCTCGGTAACGCGGTAAGAGAACACTATACCTACGAAATCTCGCTCGAAAAGAACGGCGAAGAGAAACAACGCGTTTATTACGGCGCGATCGACGACGATAAGTATGTCCAAGGCACGATCAAAATCGACCGTGACGCGGAAACGGTAGTCGTCGACTTCGAGACGCTGGCGTTCAAAGTAGAGAACTTTGACGTAGGCGCAACGAGCGGTACGGTCACTTACGATTATGACGCGAACACGCTCGACGTATACTTCGACGTGAACGCCGTTTCCGTCGGCAAAGTCAACGTCGGCGCAGCCATCGGTTGGATAACCTTCAATTCGGAAATTTTTGATATGGGTATGCAGATCGGCTCGAAGACGCTGATCGCCGCTACTCTCGAGAAGACGGTCGAAGACGGTTATACAAACTACGACTTCAAAGCGGCGTGGGAAGAAGGAAGACTCGTCAAACGTGAATTCCAAGCCGAACGCACGATCTTTGACGTGGACTTCAACTTCGACGCGTTCGAAAACGGAGCGGTCGTGTTCAATACGCTGGGTATCGTACTGGAAGAAGCGGAATTCCGTAATAAGAACGGCGAATATCTGTTCACGCTTGCTTTCGATATGCAATTCAACCGTGAAAAAGAAGAGATAACCGGCATGTTCAAACTTGCGACCAACGACAACTTCGGTATCGAAACCGGATATACGCTCAGCGGATTTGACTTTGTCAAGTTTGACGGCGATTTGGTTATCAAAGCGAACGAGGATGTCAAAGTCCAACTCGGTCTCAAACTGGAAGAAAAAGAAACGACCACCGACATCAAAGCGACCGTTATCGTTGACGTTAAAGAAGAGACCGTACAGGTTTACTTTGACTATATCGATAAAGCCGTGACGAAAGTGGAGCTTCTGATCGCCGAAAACTTCTATATCTCGACGCTTGCGGTAACCAAACTGCATATCAAATATGCATACGGAACCGTAGACGAAAAAGAAACCTATTCGTTCACCTTGAACGAAACGTATTCCGGCAACTATACTGCGGAAGCGCTTTACGCCTTTGACGAAACCGGTATCAGAGAGATCATGTTCTCGGCGACGGAAAAAGTCGAAGAGGAAACCAAGACGTACGTATATATTGATTACAAGGCGGAAAGCGGTGCATACAGTGCCACATTCTTGTCCTCGGAATGGAAAAATATGAACATTGTCGCTTCGCTGAACCTCGCAGACGGCAAATTCGGCGACGCGGCACTCGACATCAGCCATGATGTCAAGGAAGAATCGGTTAACGTGTTGAGCGTTTCCTTTGCCTTGGCAGACGGAGCGTTTGACAGCGCATATCTTGCCCTGACTTGCGACGCGAACCGCAGCGTAGCGTTCGAGATGGTCGCCGGCGAAGAAGATGGCGCAAAGACGTATGACTTTACGATCCATCACGCCGTTATCGAAAAGAGCGATAACAGGTTTGATCTTGCTATCGGCGTCAAACTCTATGACGATTGGATGTTTGACTGGAATGCGTCCTATGTTGACGTAGACCACGAAGTCGCTTTGCATGCAATTTATGTGGAAGAAAAAGCGGAACTGAATATCGAGTCCAAGTACAGACACGAAACAGACTTTACTCTCGACGTGCTTTGCTCGGCAGATAAGGTCGGCTTTGAAACGACGACGCAAAAAGTACAATTGAGCGTTTATATGTTGATTTCCGAAGAAGAATTTACCGGAAATGCCGTTTACGGACTGGAAATTTCTTATCTTGAAAAATCCTTCGGATTCGATCTCGGTATCTCCACCGTCTATAAGGACGAGGGCGCATATCACTTTGCGACGGAAATCGACTATAAAGAAAAAGATCTGGACGGTCTCCATATCGAAGTCAAGTATCTTGCGGAAGAAATCGATCTGGACGCGTCGTACTTTAGCAAAGGTACGGAAACGTTTGTGCTCGGTGCGATTTATTCGGCGGAGAAAGTCGGATTCGAAGTTATGTTTGACGGCGATACCGCAAGCGTTTATATGACGATAACCGAAGAAGACGAATTTACGAATTACTGTCTTGCGATCGCGCACGACGCCGATACCGACTTTACGCTCGATATCAATACGAAGTACGTAAAAGACGGCAAGTATCACTTCGATACCACCGTGGCGTACGGCGAAAACGAAGAAGATATCTTCGGATTGACGGTTCGGTATCTCGCGGATAAAGTCGGCTTTGACGCGACCTATAAGGGAAGCAAAGCAAGCGTATACCTGACGATCGAAGACAGCGAAAAAGAAACGCGCTACGTGTTCGAAGTCAAGCACGACGCGACGACCGACTTCGAGTACGATATCGCTTATACGCAAGTAAAAGACGGAGCATATCACTTCGACTTTGTTACGGAGTATAAAGACGAGAAATACGACCTTATGCTCGACGTCAAGTATCTTGAAAACGTAATCGGATTCAGCGCGCAATACAATGAAACGAGAGCGCAAGTTATGATTACGACGAAAGACGGCAAACATGTACTCGATATAATGCACAGCGGCGAGACGACGTTTGCGCTCAATGTCAGCACCGACTATATCGGTGAAGGCTATCACTTCGATACGAACGTGACGTACAGCGAAAAGGGAAGCGAAATCTTTGTCCTCAACGCGAAATATCTTGCGACGGAAACGGGATTTGCCGTTACGTTCAAGGAAGACACGGCAAGCATTTATCTGACGAACGGTAAGACGGAAGGCGGTAACGACAAGTACGCTTTGGCTGTCGCGCACAACGCGAAAGGCCTTGTGTACACGCTGAACGCGGAAGCCGAACTCCTCGGCGGATACTACTTTGACGCCGGCGTAGCCTATACCGAAAACGAAGAAAAGATTTTCGCGCTGAATATCGGATACGCTGCCGAAAGCGCTTACTATACGTTGAACTACAAAGAAACGTTTGTGACCGCCAACTTTGAAAAAGGAACGGAAGCGGAAGTCCTTGTTCCGCTCTACAAACTGCGCGTAAGACACTTTACCGGATATTACGATGACAAAACGTTGGTTGTAAGTTCGATTGCGTTCGATGTCGCTGTCGAAGCGGCGTTTGGTGACGGATACTACCGCGCGAAAGTCGCATACGGTGAAGACGAAGGCACGTTGGTAACGGTCGCCGGATTGTATTCGGATGTCGAAATCGGTCTGGAAGTTACTTACAAAGCCAATTACAGCATGGTCAACGTCAAGAGATTTGCGCTGAAAGACGGATCGATATGGTATGAATATAACTTGAAATATTCTCTCGTCGAATACGACGCCGATACGCAAATGATGAAAGATACCGATGTCAAATACAGTCTGCATATGACGGCAAATATCATCGAAGACAAATACTTCGTCGGTGAAATCCTGTTCGTCCTTAACAATAAGAAGATGTTTGACATTCGTGCGAAGTACATCGAGACGGGTATTTCGGGTAGTCTGTACTTTGAATATCTGTCCGTCGTAATCGACACCGCGTTCTCGTACGGAAGCGACAAGGCGTTCGAGGGCAAACTGTATGTGGAAACGAGCGACGATATTTCGTTCGATTTCAGCGCGAAGTTTGACGAGAAAGAAATCGAAGCCGCGTTCGCAGGACTTTACAACGGTGCGGAAGCGTCGATAAAACTGTCGAAGACGGAAGAAACCGACGGAACGAAACACTCGTTCAACATCAGACACTTTGTCGACGGCAAGAAGATCGTCACGACAAGCGGCGACGTAACCTTCGGTGAAAACGGTTACTATAAGATCGTCGGTCAATATTCCGATATGAACGGAACGAGAATCGGCGTTTCGACCAAGATCGACGGATACCACTTTGATTCGACGGTGAAGATCGTCAGCAACGTAGTCAGCTTCAGCGTCATCGCAAAATATCTTGAAAACAAGATCGAATTGACGATTGACGCGGCGGGTGCGCTTGTCATCAACAGACTGACGATTTCCGAAAAAGCGGACGGCACGAAAGAGTATAAACTCCTTGCGTCCCACAAGAGATCGAGCAAGGTGGCTTGCGACTACGAAATCAACGTCCTCTTCACGACAAACGGCGACAAGTATACGGTTGACGCGTCCTACGTCGCTCTGTTCGGATTGGGGATCTACGCCAAGGCGGCAATCGACGGTTATTCCTTCGACGCAAGTTTCGGTATCGACTATGATTACCACGACGTCGCTTGGAAGTTCGATACGGAAGCCAAAGCGGAAATCGTTGACGGCGTCGTACGTTCGGCTTACTTTGCAGAAGGTCTCGACGGCAAGAAAGACGTGGAAATCGAATACGCGTTTGACGGAAAAGTCCACACGGGAAAAGTCACCGAAAGATATTGGAGAGAACTGACCGTAGAAGGCAAATACGGATTCGATAAAGAAGTAACCGACCTCGGATTCCGCGTTGTCGAAAACAACGGTAAAGAAATCCTGCACGGAATGGTTGACTACACGATGAGAGGCGGCGTATACAATGCCGAATTCAAGTCGGAAAAACTGTTCAACCTCGACGTGAAAGCGACGTTCGACTTTGCGAATGAGACGGTCAACGGTTTGACCTTGAACGTA
>JAZRZM010000038.1:0-2029 GCA_045601385.1 Clostridia bacterium
CTTATATATGACTTTTTCCTCTGATAAGAAAATAACGAAAGTATCATTATTTTCACTTACGTATTTTGCGCCGATATAGTCTTGAAAATCACTCTCTTGAAAAGAAAATCGGCTACTTGTATAAACCAAATAGCCGACTCCTACAAGAATGATTATCAAGAAGAACACGGCGAGTATTCTTCTCAATATTTTCATTAGATTACTCCTTTGCCTTACTCCGGCTTTTCTTTTTTGTCACGGTTGGACTTGTGTTCTTTTACCTTTTGGATGATTGCTTTAATCGCCTTAAACGGCAAGGTAACAATCCAAATTACGGCGCGTATGATATAGGGCATAACGGGTGCAAGTAGGACGATAAGAAGTATCAAGAACAGTAACGCCACCAGTATCTTCCACCATTGAAACTCAGTCGGCGGAGCGGTGAAACCGTTGATAATATCGGTCGGACTCGATACGACGGGGATCACGTAATATACGCCATCTTTGTTAAAGGTCAGTTCGATAATGTCAAAGTCTAAAAAGACCGTTTCCGATACCACATAGGTATTAGGGTTTTGCGTTGAGCCGTCGGGAGAAGCGATACCGCAAAAGTAGTCGGTCGTCGCAAAGCGGAACAATACCACTCTGTTTCCTTTGAGCGTTTCCGTAGCATAAAAGCTTTGTAGCGCGGTTACGTCTTTCTTTCCGATAAGCAACCTGTCCGATATATCGATTGTCGAACCGACAAGGTCGTTTGGGCTTAGGATGTAGATAGGCGGTACGTTGCTATATTCTCCCGACGTCTTCGGCCAAGAAAAACCGTAGTCCCACAGTTTATCCCACCAGTTGTGATTACTGTCGTAGCTTTTCAGATCGAACGTGTCCGTCAGGTCGATCGTCTTATCGTTGTGTCCCATCGTGCGCCCTTCGTCCACATAGTTCTCGAATAGATCTTTACTGATCTTTCGTCCGTTGCAATCAATATATCCGTGACCGAGATCGTTGGTGTAGTTGTAGATCCAGTCGGATACCGTCGTACCGTTCACGTCTCCGGCGACGGGCTTTGAATAAAGAAAGTCAAATACCGAATCGACGTCGACTGTCGGAGAATAAAAGGCGTAGGGCATAATGCTTTGGACCTTATCGACGAAATAAACTTCCGAATAAGTACCGAAGACGGTTTTCTTATCCGATGTATCGATATTGTACGTCCACTCGAAATTATGTATGGTGGGCGAACCTAATCCTACGCTTGCTTGTCCGAAGTATCCGTATCCCAATTTGACCGGTACGGCGTCGTCGTACTGTCCGACGTCTTTTCCTATGTACTGCAAAAGGCTGTCGTAGAAATTCTTGTCGGATGTCACCGCCGCGTATTTTGTTTTATACTCCCACCATTCGGCGCGTATCTTCCGAAGATTATCGTATTCGGTAAAGAACCTCTCCGGCACCGAGAAATAAACGGTATTGACTTCGTTGTAATGGTCTTTTCCTCGGCTTGATACGTTCGTCCGATAATAGGTATGGTGAACGGATAGTTCCAGCGTTTCAAGGTTTTCGACCACGCAAGAAAGATTACTTTCCGCTGTGGGATCGGGGCCGAACCCGGAGGCATAGCCGGTAAATTTATATGTACCGCCTACACCGTATTCCGTAGCGTTTCGGTTTCCTTTCGTTACCAATTCGATACCCGAAATATCATATCTCCGTTCGCTTGCGTTGACGCGCTCGGCAAAAGTCATATCGTTTATCTTCTTGTCTTCCACACGAAATTTATAGAAGAGATTGTTGTATCCGTTCTCTTCGGATTTATTACAATAGATAAGATTGAACTTCTCGTATCGCGTCGGTTGTCCGCTTGTATTGTACGCGGCTGCCATTTGGATTTTGTTCTGCTTGACGCTTGTATCGAAGATCAAACCTTGCGGATTATATACATAGATATACAGCCCGTAGGCGCCCCTTTGATTGGACTTGTAGGAATAACAAAACTCCACGAAGTTAATGATTTGAACACTTCCTTTCTCGTTGTAGGGATAGTCTTTCGGAT
>JAZRZM010000039.1:0-7896 GCA_045601385.1 Clostridia bacterium
GCGTCCCAGAATTTTTTGAAAGAAAAAACTTCCACCCCCCCCCCCCCGACAAAAATCAAGCGTTTTTCGTAAATTTTCCGAAAAAGCGACATTTTTTCGGGCGTTTTTGGGAAAACGCAAAAAACGGACGGGCGTTTTCGGACTTTTTGTCCTTTCTTGCGCGCGTACCGTCGCGCGCACGTCCGTATTTTCGTTTTGTTGTTTTCGGGCAGAAAGTTTAATTTCCCACTATTTATAGTTTAAAATAGATTTTACAAATAAATAAAGCGAAAAAGCGATTTAAGTACAGAAAGACTTGACTCGGCAGGTTTTTTAAGCGTTTGTATTCTTCGTTCGGAAAGACAAAAAAAAGCGTTTCCGAAAGAGCCGGAAACGCCCGTTTTCACAGAGTTTTGTCGCGGAATTACTTGGCGAATTTCTTTTGCAGATGTTTGATTCCGACAAGGGTGACGACCATAAGAACGATACCGATCGGCAGGGCGACGTACCACATCTTAACAAAGCCCGCGATGATAAAGGTCACGAACGAAACCGCGGCGACGGTGAGCGCGTAAGGAAGTTGGGTAGCGACGTGGTTGACGTGGTTACATTGCGCGCCGGCGGAAGCCATAATGGTGGTGTCGGAGATCGGCGAGCAGTGATCGCCGCAGACCGCGCCGGCAAGACAAGCGGAGATACCGATGACAAGGAGTTCTCCCCCGTTCGTGCCGAAAACGGCGACAACAATGGGAATAAGGATACCAAAAGTGCCCCAACTCGTACCGGTGGCGAAGGCGAGACCGAGCGCGACAAGGAAGATAATGGCGGGCAGGACGCTACGCACGCCTTCGGCGGCGCCTTTCATAAGGTTGCCGACGAAGCCGGCGGCACCGAGTCCGCTCGTCATGGCGTTTAAGGTCCAGGCAAAGGAAAGGATCAGAATCGCCGGAGCCATCGCGCAGAACCCTTCCGACACGCTCTTCATGACATCCTTAAAGGTCAAAAGACGTCTTGCGATAAAGTAAATCATGATCACGATCAAAGCGAACAAACTGCCCCAGACAAGGCCGAACGACGCGTCGCTGTCCGAAAAGCCGTTAATGACGTCGAGGTAGTTGGCGGCGTCCTTGGTAAAGAATCCGCCCGAATAAAGCATACCTGCGATACAGGAGACGATGAGCAAAGCGACGGGAATAATCAGATCGAGTACGCTCGTCTTTTTGCCGCTTTCTTCTGCGGCGGAAACGGTTTGTTCGCCGCTGACGATTTGCGCCGCTTCTTCAAACTTTTTCATCGGACCGTAATCGAAGCCGAGAATCAGCAGGGTGATGATCATCGTAATGGTAAGTAAAGAATAGAAGTTATAGGGAATCGCGCTGACAAAAAGGGTAATACCTTTCATGCCGACCTGGGAAGCGGTCGAAGAGACGGCGGCAGCCCACGAAGAAATCGGCGCGATCATACAAATCGGCGCGGCGGTCGCGTCGATAAGATAAGCGAGTTTTTCACGGGATATTTTTTTGCTGTCGGTGACGGGCAACATGACGCTGCCGACGGTCAGACAGTTGAAGTAGTCGTCAACGAAGATAATGACGCCGAGGACAAACGTAGCGATCGCCGCGCCGAACTTGGTTTTGATATGAGTCTGCGCCCACGATCCGAACGCGCGCGCTCCGCCCGCTTTATTGATAAGCGAGACGACGATGCCGAGCAGAACAAGGAAAATAAGAATACCCATATCCCATTCGTCGGCAAGCACGCTGATAAAGCCGTCGCCGATCATCATATCCCACGAAGAAATGGGCTTGAAGTTGCAGTTAAAGAGGGCGCCGGCAAGAATACCGACAAACAAAGAGCTGTACACTTCTTTGGTCACCAGTGCCAGCACGATGGCGATAATCGGGGGCAAAAGGGATACGAAAGTGCCTTGATACCGCGAGGACGCTTCGGCTATTCCCGATCCGCCGCACGTTTCGCATGTTATCGTTTCTCCCGAGTCGCTGTCATAAATAACGCCGTCTTTCAGACAGTCGGGACAGTCGATACTGCCGCCGTTGTTGATAACGCACGCCAGCACAATCACCGCGACAAGCGCAATAAGAACGGCAATACCGTTTATCATCTGCTTGCGCGTCAACGAAAATTTTCCGAGTTTCATAAAAACGTTTTCTCCTTTTTTTGTTCAAATATTTTTTCCATTTGCTTTTCGGGCAAATAAAAAACGCAGTCACGATAGAATGCGATCGTTACTGCGTCAAAATATAAATCCTTATCTTGATAACGGCAACGATAGCGCTCCACAAATTCTTGTGACAGTCCGCAGCGTCTTCCGCTTCGTCCCAGCAAAAATATTCCGGTCGAAAATGTCTTTGCTTCGGCGACCGCGCCTTTCCCTTTTCCTTGCCCGACGACCGTCGGTTTTTTTGCAAGCGGTACTGATCTTGGTCGCGCCTCTATCGATATATCGGCACTATAACACAAATCGGTTATGCTGTCAACGTTTTTTGTCGTTTTTTTGCGTTTTTGCGCAAATTTTTTCATTCGTAACGGCGACTTTGCGCCGCTTGCGATTTTTTAATCGACCAAACGGCCCGTTTCGAGATAATAAGCGGGTTTGCTTGCCCTTTTGGGCAACGCCGCCCGTACAAGAGCGTAAAGAACGGACGCCGTCGTCCCCGCGACGACGGCGGGAGAAAAGAGCGCGTCAAGGTCGATTTTGCCGCCGACAAAATAAAGCGCGCCGACCACGCCGATCGATACCGACGCCACGATAAAGCCGTATTTCGTGTTACGGGTAAGCAGAAACGAAACAAACCCGACCGCAAGCGCATGATAAACGCCGATAGGCGCGTTTGTCACGTTCAGGTACCCAAGTAGCCACGTAAAGCCATACAAAGCCGCCGAAACGCCAATAACATACAGCAGACAAACCAACTTGTTTTTCAGACTGCCGCGAAACGCCCAAAACAGAAGAACGGTCGCAAAGAACACCACCGTTCCCACGCTGAACGACACACTCCCGATCGATATTTTCGGCACGAACATCAACCCCACGATAAGTCCGCACAAAAGCACCGGCACTATCTTGGGTACGCCGAAGTCCTCCATCGCCGTATGCCCGATCCCGATAAGCACCATAAGCCCCACTACCATCAACACGATCATTCCGATCAGATTCATTTTTCTTTTCCCCCTATTTTTCGGTATTGTCAGTATGGTAAAAAGCGGAAAAAATATGCGGAATGATATTTTCGTTTTCGTCCGACGTTCCGACCGAATCGCAAGCCCGACGCTTGGCGCATAGGGCGGGAAAGCGATTTTTCGTTTTAAAACCACGGGCTCCCCGAAAAACGGCTTGCGTTTTTTGGGGATAAATTTGCGCCCTGTGTCAAAAGGGAGAGTTTTTTTCAAGGGGTAAAACTTTTATCGGTCGATATTGACATAAAAACATTATTATGCAATAATAATTTTGGTTCTTATACCAAAGGAGTGAGTATGAAAAAATTTTTTGACGAGCAAAAATACGACGTCGGAAAAGGATTTACGTTTTCTTTTACCTTTATCGTATTGTGCTTATGCGGACAGTTGTGCTGGAACGTGGAAAACCAATGGTTCAACACGTTTTTGTACCGTAAGATCACGATGGACGTGTCGTATGTGACGGCGATGGTCATCATTTCGGCAAGTCTGACGACGATATCGACGTTTATTTTCGGCGCGCTGTCCGATCGGCGCGGACAACGGAAAAAGATGATGGGTATCGGCTACATTTTGTGGGGAATAGCCACCATCGGCGTCGGACTGTGCGAATTTATGGTCGGCGAAGGCTCCACGGCGTCGCAAATTATGTTTGCCGCGTCCATGGTCGTCGTACTGGACGGCGTGATGAGTTTTATCGGTTCGATCGCGTACGATTCGACCTTTAACGCCTGGACAAACGACCACACGACGGAGAAAAACAAAGGTTTTATCGGGACGATATACGGCATTATGCCGGTGATAGCGACCATTCTCGGCACGGTCATCGGCGGCGCGATTATCGGCACGGGCGACGGGCAGAACTACCAACTGCTGTTCGGACTGATGGGCGGATTCGTCATCGTGTGCGGCGTGCTGACGCTGATTTTCGTCAAGGATAAAAAGGACCTCAAACCGCAGATAGACGGCTCGCTGTGGAAGCAGGCGACGACGGCGTTCCGCTTTAAGGAATTGAAAAAAATGCCCAATATCAAAGAAATGCTCCTTGCGGGGGCAGTCATTTGCGTGTACTTTATTTCGTTTAATTTCTACTTCGTGCACCTGGGCAACTGGGCGATCTATCGCCTCGGCTTCGACGAATTCCAATTCGGACTCGTGGAAGGGATCTCGATGGTTTTCGGCATTATCCTTGCGTTCCCTGCGTCCAAACTTATCGACAAGGACAAAATCCCGCTTGTATGCCTGATCGGGCTTGTCGTCAGCATCATCGGACTTTTATTGGTGTTCTTCTTTATTAAGGACGCAAGCGACGTCAACGGCGCGGCGGCGCTCCACCCGAAAAACATCATTATGATTATCGCATGTTTCTTCTTCGGGACGGGCGAAATCCTGATGACGGAAGCGTGCATGATCTGGGTACGCGGACTGTTCCCCGAAGAAAAACGCGGTCAGTTCGAGGGTATCCGTTCGATTTTCTTCGTATGGCTCCCGATGCTGATCGGCACGCTCTGCGGCGACGCCATCATCCGCGCTTTCGGCACGCAGGAACCGGACGCCTACGGCATGGCGGTCAATATTCCCCCGTCGGAACTTTTCCTCTGGGCTTCCTTCGTCGTCTTTGCGACGTTCATTCCGCTGTTTTTTGCCACGCGCCTTTATAACAAGCGTATCAAAGCCAAACGCGCCGCCCTCGCGAACGGCGTCATCGACGCCACCCTCTTCGACGCCATTCCTGTCGAACTGCAACAAACCGAAGAAAAAGAAGATAAATAATCAATCGACTATTTGGGGTGCCGAAAAGATATTTTCGGCACCCTTTTTGTCCGTTATAATGCGAAACGTTTCTTTTATATCGATATTCGGTATATTCAACATAAAAAAGGGGGAGCAAAAAATGGTAAAACCGGGGAAAAAAGATATTCTTAACGAGTTTGATAAATTTTCCAAAACGTGTTATGTCTGCGATTATGGCACGGGAATCAAAAAAATGCTTGCATATATCAGGGAATATATAGAAGCAAACGTCAAAAAAATAGAAGATTTGGAGGCTATAACGGAGGCTTTGGAATCCAAAAAGTCAAAAAAAGACGGATATAGAAAGATTTTAAAAAATTTTTACGATTATTTGAAAAACACGCGTCGGGATTGGGATTTGACGAATCCTTTTGCCGATTTTCGCTTTTTCGATAATCCGGTTGAACGGCAACTGGAAATCGCAAAGTACTTGCATGAAGCGCACACAACAAGCGAAATTGCCGAGCATTTCAAAATCGACGCGCGTACCGTACGCTCCGATTTAGACGCTCTTGCAAAAGGCGTGCAACTGCTTGATTATCATATTAAGGCAGACTGCAAAAAGGACGGGCTGAAAAAGTATTATCACACCACCCTTCACCCCATATTTCTGACGCTTAATATCACGGAAGTATATGCGCTTACCGTGTATCTCCATAATCTGATTAAAGATGACGATCCCAATAAATATATATTTGATTATCTTGAAAACACCATTTATTCGCAACTTTCCGATTACGGAAAATCAATAATCAATAAAGATAACAGGTTTTCCCCAAAGGAGTTGCAATACTTGCCTGACAATATGCTTGCAAAAGGTCGCGAGGGCTGCCTTATGTATCTATTTAAGAGCGGACAAACGGCGACCGTAGAATATGTCGAAAAGAGGATTTTCAAAAGCGTAAGGGCAAGACTCCGCTTGGGACATGACCGAGCGGTCAGTCTTGTAGACGAAAACGATAATCTCATAGCCGAAAATTTAGATATAAACGAAATCAATATTGTTCCCGGTTCTTTTGACTACCAATAAAATCGGTATTACGGTTGTATGGAGGTCTTTTTCTTTTTGTAATATGATATAGCCATCAAGTTTAAGGAGGTTCTATCATGAACAAATTACAATTAAAGAAACAAAACGCACAACACCCCGACTTTACCGAATTGCGTACAACCTTTAAGCAAATAAAAGAATTTGCGCAAAGTAAAGCGCGCCCGTATTCAAAAGAATGGTTAAGCAAACTGCAAGACATTCTTCTTTTTCAAGACAGCGACGGCGGTTTTCGAATTTTGGATTCCGACAATGTCGAGTCCGACGCTCGCGTCGGTTACTGCTATTATCCGTCCTATTATTGCACCGGATTATTGATGAAAGCATATCTCCTCGATAAAACGTTTTTGTCAAACGCCGAAGATAAACTCAAAAAAGCACTCGATTTTTGTTGTAGAAGAAATCTTCGTGGTCACGGTTATGACGACTTAAAAGAGCAAATTGAGGTTATGGACTTCTTTATTTCTTGCGGTTTGAAAGACTTTATCGCGCAATATCCGTCCTTATCTACTCAATTTACCTCTATGATAAATGCGATTGTCAACGAATATAAGAAATGCGTCGAAGAAAAAAAATTCTTCTATTATTATGATGAAAGCCACGAAGAAGATTTTAATCGGATCGTAAACGCTTTATCCGATACTTCATCAAAAAATACCAAAAAATTATTCGTATACGGAACGCTTTTAAGGGGACTTCGCGCGCACGACCTTTATCTGAAAGACGCCACTTTCCTTGGGTATGCCCAACTGAACGGTTATGCCATATACGATTTAGGCAATTATCCCGGAATCGTAAAGGAAAAGGACGGACTGGTGCAAGGTGAACTATACGAAATAAACGCCGACCTTGTTCCGCAACTCGATATATACGAAGGCGTAGGCGGCGGGCTGTACAAGAGAGTCGAGCAAAACGTTACCGTCGAATGGACTTCCGAGTACGAAGCGATCGTTTACGTTTACAATAATCCGGTCAACAAAAGCAAAAAAATCCGTCTTGAAAAAGGAACGTACAGGGAGTATTTGTCTATGAAAAAAGAAAGTAACCAATACGTATGGTACGTATGTTACGGCTCGAACTTGCTGTTCGACAGATTCAAAACCTATATTACCGGCGGAGAATGTATCTATAAAGCGAAAAACGAAGAAGGCTGTACCGATAAAACGCTTCCGACAAAGTCCCTTCCCGTCGAAATACCATACAACATGTACTACGGGAAAAAAGCAGGTTCTTGGGGGAACCTTTCGGTATCGTTTTTGGACGACTCGAAAAAAGGTCATGCCCTGGGAAGAGCCTACTTGGTCACAAAAGAACAATACTTGGAAATAAATAAACAAGAAGGCAGCGCATGGTATAGTCGGGAAATCGAATTAGAGCCGATCGACGGCATCCCCGCCAAAACCTTTACGTCTCCCTATAAAGAAATATTTTACGGAATATCTCCGGAATACGCCTTCACCATTATTTGCGGATTGAAAGAGACCTATCCTACCATGACAAACGAGGAGATTTTCTCTTACTTTAAGCAAACGCTCTCGCATTCCGTTTGAGTTTTTGTATAAAATTTGCAATAGGAAATCAACGGGAGCAATAATTCGTATATATGCGGCTTGCTCCCTATCCGCCCGTTCGAGCCTCCTCATTGTTGTCAAATACAACAAAAAGACAGCCTATTTATTGGCTGTCTACACAAATCAAGACTCCCGAAAAGATTTTGTGTGCCAGAATATTTATGAAAGTGATTTGTCAAACTAAGTGCAACACTTTTTAAGTTCAAGTTCAAACAATTCTGCAGCAGATTTGTAGTTGAGAACTTTCCTGGGTCTGGCGTTAATTAACGCCAGATTCTTTTTCAAGGTCTTCTCTCCCACGTGGGA
>JAZRZM010000040.1:0-1671 GCA_045601385.1 Clostridia bacterium
CTTTTTGAATATCCTCTTGTTTTGCGCCAATGATATTCCTTGAAAAATTCTCAAACGCTATTTTTTTCGTAATCCAACCGCGTTTGTTCTTATGAGACGGTCGACGTTTTGCGTCGTCCCAATGAGGTCGTAACGCAGTCAGTTCCGAGGCACTATGTTCCTACGTCTCAATCTCGACAAATGCAAACCCCATCGCCGTTATTGTCGTACACGCTTTGCAACTTTCCCATTTGCGAACTTCCTGACTTCGATCCTCTTTCAAGTCTTTAGACGTCTCTTCTATGCTGAAACGACGACTGTATTCAAGTAATATTTCCTGCGGAGTCGCGTTCAAATCCGTCGATACAAATACACTCTATGGCGAACTTTTAACGCCGTCGACATAACGACTCAGAACCAAACAAATCGGACGACCGTACGTTATTTGCGTTGTTGCAATCATTGTCTTAAATTCTACGCTTCTGGTTCCGCCGTATTGCGACAAACATTCTCTAAACGTTTCCGATTTATCGTTTTCGATCCAATCTTTCATTTTAAAAACGGCGCCGTAAATACGGGGGCGCCCGCGTTTCACTTTCGCTGGGCGTTCAGGTAGTTCGTAAAAATTTGTGTTCTTTTTAAATTGGGTAAAGACGTCGACGAGCGGTTTGTCCGTCGCTTTGAACAGTTCGTCGGAAACATATCCAACGTCAAACGCTAATTGAATTGGTTTGTTCGTTACTTTTCTAATCGTTGCGACGGATTGTTTTACAAGTTCGCCTCCTATTTCAAGTTTCGTTTGAAACTCTGGTCGAATCTCTTCGTCGATCTCTTCCAAATTCTTTTTGGGAACGTAAAAACGCCAACGCAACGGCAGGCTAATCGTCCCCGTTTCGTATGTTCAACGATTAGTGAAAGCGGCGCCCAAGAATGTCCGTAACACGTCGCGCTTTTATCGACCGTATTAGTCGGATCGCGCATGCCTCGCGCCCTCGATTTTAGAGCCGTACCGTTTATTCGGCAAGTCGTCGTGCGTAAGTCGAACGACGTTCTCTTTTTGAAGGCGTCCTTTAAAATGCCGATAAACCGACTCTCGTAGGCGATTGGGATTCTTTCGTCAAATCGGCCAAGACGTTGCAAATAACGATAAAACTTACGGTAACGTTTCTCTTCGTTAGAGTTGAGTATCCAAGACGAAACGGTTCCACAAACGGTTAAGGCGGAGAAAAAAATCTCGACAAACCAAGAGCGCAACCCCTTGCTAAGGACGTTTTGGATCGTTATAATGAAGACGCGTGGGACGAAAGTTTCGCGCATTTTGGGACTCGCTGGGATTGTAGAGTTGTGTTGTGTTTTTGCTTACAATACCAAACGAGTCCTTTTTTGTATACGTCAACTTGGGTGGAGGTTCTCCTTTTTTTTAAAAAAGTGGAAAGTACAGTCGAAATTTCGAACAAACGGTAAAACGCGAAAGGACGCGCTTTGAAAGAAAAGTTGCAACGATTAGAATTCGGTTTGACTCCTTCGTGCAAAGGACGTTTTTATCTGGACGGAATAGCGACGATAAAAGCGGAAGAACTCGATCCGAAATTCCAGTCCGTCTTTCTTGCGTTGGAAAAATCGCTTGCCGAGGGAATCGCCGAGCTTTATCGGCAAAGTCGAACGGCGACTAACGAGTCGTTTTACCAAAAC
>JAZRZM010000041.1:0-11081 GCA_045601385.1 Clostridia bacterium
GTAAAACTATACCAAGCGGTGTGATATTTATCGCATAAAGCAAACTTTTCTCTCGTTAAAAAACCCACATTTTTTGTCGCATACTCCAAAAAATCAAGCCCCCTTTTGAGAAAGGGTGTCAGGCAAGTCCGTCATTCCGACCGAAGCGGAGGAATCCCTTAAAGTACGGGAGATACCTCGGCTGCGCTCGGGATGACGAACATACGTCGAAGAGAGTTGTTATAACGGTAACGCGCTTTCCCGACATGTGCGCCAAGCCTCAGGCTTGTCATTCCGACCGAAACAGCCAATAGGCTGTGAAGCGGAGGAATCCCATAAAGTACGGGGGATCCCTCGACTACGCTCGGGATGACGACCGCACTTAAAGCGTAAGTGCCATGGGGCTCCCCGAAAAATGCGTGCATTTTTTGGGGCAAATTGCGCCCTTTGTCAAAAGGGAGAGCGTCCGGAGCGAAGCGAGGGAGAGGGTTTTCCACGCGACATAAACCCTTTCCGCCCCGGCTCCTTTGTTTTTATTGACTATTCGGCTTTTTTTTGCTATGATAGCAACGCAAAGTTAATTTAAGATAGCTTTCGGGTTGTCAACGTGCTAAATGGGCATAATTTCAATAGAATTATGCTTTTATTGCCACAATCAAATGCCTGTATGCACGTATTTTGATTAACTTTGCAATCGGCGATTTCGGCATATTCTATACTTGCCGTTCTCGCAAAAGGACGGCATTTTTTTTTAAGAACGGACTGCGCACCTTTATTTTTGCTCGAAAAATTGCAAAATATCGATTAAAAAAAGGTAAAACCGTCCATAAAAAGCCCCGACAAAACAAAGACATTACTTGACTTTGTGCCTCGCGGTTGCTATAATGACAATGCTACTCTCTCGACCTTTACGGTCGAAAACAACCGAATAAAAAAACACGAAAAAGCAAGCCTATATGATGGGCTTATCGTTTTCAACGCATGCTTTTTTGTGAAAATCGGTTTGTGTTCGGGAGTAGCAACCTGTGAAAACGGTATATACCATACTTGCCGTTCTCGCAAAAGGACGGCATTTTTTTTTAAGAACGGACTGCGCACCTTTATTTTTGCTCGAAAAATTGCAAAATATCGATTAAAAAAGGTAAAACCGTCCATAAAAAGCCCCGACAAAACAAAGACATTACTTGACTTTGTGCCACGCGGTTGCTATAATGACAATGCTACTCGCGACCTTTACGGTCGAAAACACTAAAATACAATTCGGAATAATACAACAGGGCAAGACCGATGATGGTCTTATCGTTTTCAGCGCATGCCTTTTTGTAATGAATTGTGTTTGTGTTTTTGGAGTAGCAACCTGTGAAAACGGTATACACCATACTTGCCGTTCTCGCAAAAGGACGGCATTTTTTTTATGGGAAAAACGGTATGCTCTATCGGTCATCGGAACGCGAACATCACGTCGGAAACGCAAACGGAAATACAAAACGCAATTATCGATTTGATAGAAAACAAGGGCGTAGACACTTTTCTTTTCGGTCAGCGGATGGATTTTGAAGAGACGATTTATGATATAGTCAGTACTTTGCGGCAAAAATATTCTTTGACAAGGATATACTATCAACTTTATTACCCGGACGACGAGGAATTCGTCGCACACTGCTGTCCGAAATACTTCGAAAAATGCGTATATGCCGAGGAACAGCGGAACGCCGGCTACGCCACGTATATCCAACGCAACAAGGCTATGATACGAAACAGCGACTACTGCTTGTTTTTTTATGACGAAAACTATCTGCCGCCGAGACGTGTATTTGCCAAACGCTTTGTGCTCGATTATCAACCGAAAAGCGGCACCGCGCTTGCATACCGATTCGCGGTGCAACAAAAAAAAGAAATAATCAATTTTTTCCGCGGAAAAGCATAAAGCAGACTTTATTCTCGTTAAAAACCCCCATTCCCAAAACGCGAGCGTCCGGGGTCCCCGAAAAATGCACCGCATTTTTTGGGGCAAATACGCCCCCTTTTGAGAAAGGGTGTAATTGGTCGATTTTGCGCCCTTTGTCAAAAGGGAGAGCGTCCGGAGCGGAGCGAGGGAGAGGGTTTTCCACGCGATAAAACTGTGCCAAACGGTATGATATTTATCGCATAAAGCAAACTTTTCTCTCGTTAAAAAACCCCCATTTTTTGTCGCATACTCCAAAAAATCAAGCCCCCTTTTGAGAAAGGGTGTAAAGCAAGTCCGTCATTCCGACCTTTTTTCCATTCCGTCATTCCGACCGAAACAGCCGACAGGCTGTGAAGCGGAGGAATCCCATAAAGTACGGGAGATCCCTCGACTACGCTCGGGATGACGAACATACGTCGAAGAGAGTTGTTATAACGGTAATGCGCTTTCCCGACATGTGCGCCAAGCCTCAGGCTTGTCATTCCGACCGAAGCGGAGGAATCCCATAAAGTACGGGGGGATCCCTCGGCTACGCTCGGGATGACGAACATACGTCGAAGAGAGTTGTTATAACGGTAACGCGCTTTCCCGACATGTGCGCCAAGCCTCAGGCTTGTCATTCCGACCGAAGCGGAGGAATCCCATAAAGTACGGGGGATCCCTCGACTGCGCTCGGGATGACGACCGCACCCAAAGACAAGCCCCCGGGGCTCCCCGAAAAATGTTTGCGTTTTTTGGGGCAAATTTGCGCCCTTTGTCAAAAGGGAGAGCGTCCGGAGCGGAGCGTGGGAGAGGGTTTTCCACGCGATAAAACTGTGCCAAGCGGTATGATATTTATCGCATAAAGCAAACTTTTCGCTCGTTAAAAAACCCCCATTTTTCGTCGCACGCTCCGAAAAATCAAGCCCCCTTTTGAGAAAGGGTGTAATTGGTCGATTTTGCGCCCTTTGTCAAAAGGGAGAGCGTCCGCACCCAAAGCGTAAGCGACGGTGCGGAGAGGGTTTTCCACGAGACGAAACTACGGCAAGCGGTATAATTGATTATTCCTTACATAAAAAAGGCGTTTTTCCGTTAAAAACCCCCATTCCCAAAACGCGCGCGTTTTGGCAATCAAGCCCCCTTTTGAAAAAGGGTGTAAAGCAAGGTTCTTTCTCGTTACCCCCCCCTTTTTGAAAAAGGGTGTAATTTATCCCCGAAAAATGGCGTGCGTTTTTTGGGGCAAGTTGCGATTTTAGCGAAAAGAAAGATTATCGATAAACAATTCGGAAAAATCGGCGTCGCATGTCAAGTCAACAAACCTGCCGTTTGCGATAAAGTCGTCGGGGCTGACTTTGTTTGCCGAACAAAGCGCCGTCCCTTTCAACGCCGAGTTATTGATCGGGACGCATTTGTTTTGTGCCCACGACGGAATCAAGCCGCTGAAAACGGCGTTTTCGGGCGATATCGCCGCGGAAAAACCGCCGGCAAGATAGACCGTCCCGACGTCTTCGGGCAAAACGTTCGCTTTTTTCATAAGGACTTCGATACCGCTTGCCACAGCGGATTTTGCGAGTTGATAATTCCGCACATCTCCTTGCGTCAAAAGAACGGACGGCGCGATGAGGTAACCGTTTCCCGTTGTAAAGGTACCCTTTTCATCGATAATTCCGTGCCTTACCAGTTGTCCGACGACGTCGATCAGTCCGCTGCCGCACAGTCCCCGCGCTTTCAGTCCGAAATGTTTTTCCTTGGCGCTCTCATTCTCGTCCAAACAAAAACGGTAAACGGCACCCTCGCAAGCCGGCATACCGCAAGAAATATTGCCACCCTCGAAGCACGGACCTGCCGCCGTCGCGGTGGCATAATATTTCCCGTCGCCGAAGAGGACGATTTCGGCGTTTGTGCCGAGGTCGATCAGAAGACGATAGCCGACTTTTCGTTCGGTCGCTTCGATATACATGACGTCCGCCGTTACGTCCGCGCCTACATACGGGGCAAGACAAGGGAGCGTTTCGTATCCGGCACCGCAAAGAGTGCCTTTTTGCCCGTTCAAAAAGTCGGGCGTGTAGGGAAAAACACCGAGCGACGAACAATCCTTGCCGCAAAAAATGTGGAGCATAACGGTATTGCCGCAGATAAAAATCTTTTTGGGCGCAGTGCCGTTTGTCAATGAAAAAATGCTCTTTTCGAGCGCGGAAACAAGGGGGGTGCGGAGAGCGTCCACACCGTTCTTTTTGACGGCGTCCAATCTGGAAACGACGTCGCTGCCGAATAGCCTTTGGGGATTATCAAACGTTTTTGCCGCGACGGGAGAGCCGTCTTTATCGCAAAGACAAACCGCAACCGTCGTCGTGCCGATATCCACGGCTACGATATTTTCGGTACCCTTTTTTTCTCTTTCGGGAGCCCCTATTTCCGAAACAATGTTTTTATGTTCGGGCAACACGACGTTCTCTCCGCCGCTAAGAAAAACCCTGCATGCGTTTTGAATAACGCCGTCCACCTGCGCGACGCACTTTCCGCACGTTCCTTTTCCGTTACAGTCCGACGGCAAAAAGAAACCTTCGCGTTGCAATACGCGGAGGAGATTTTCATTCGGAGAAGCGTTTATTTTTTTTCCGTTTACGGTAATCATGTTCTGCTTTTTTTGGTGGGGAGGAGGTCTTTTATTTGCGACAAAATAATCGCCGTAAACATCAGACCGCAACCGATTCCTTCGCGGACGGTGGGGACGGCGTGCATCAGAAGAATACCGCCGACGACGGAGAAACACGACTCCATACTCATCACCAGCGACGCGACGGTCGGATTCGTCCCTTTCTGACCGATAATTTGCAAAGTGAACGCCACGCCGCACGAGCCGATACCGGCATACAAAATGGCGGGATACGCGGACAAAACGGCGGCCAGCGAAAAAGCGTCCCGCTCGAAAATCAAGGCGGCTATACCCGACAATACCGCGCTGACGGCAAACTGGATACAACTCATTTTTATGCCGTCGGCTTTATCGGCAAAGTGATCGATGATGAGAATATGCCCCGTAAAACAAGCGGCGCTCGCGATCAGAAGAAGGTCGCCTTTTTCGATCGTCATCGTTTCCGACACGCAGATAAAGTACAGCCCACACACGGCGATGGCTACCGAAAGCCAAATAATCCAGTGACTTTTTTTCTTAAAAAACAAGCCGACGATCGGCACGAGTACGATATACATCGCCGTGACGAAACCGGCTTTTCCGGGGTTCATGGTGTATGCGATCCCGAACTGCTGCAAATTCGACGCGACCGCGACGCAAACGCCGCAACTGACGCCGCCCAAAAGGAGATTTTTTTTGTCCGTTTTGCTCATTTTCGTCGCCGTCGGGTTCTTTTTCTTTTTTACGGAATCGACGATCAGGAAGACGGGCACAAGGACGAGAGAGCCGAGGACGGCACGCAGGGCGGTAAACGTGAACGGCTTTATCGCTTCCATCGCTTCGCATTGTACGGCAAAAGCAAGCCCCCATATCACGGCGGCGATAAACAGCAGAACGTAGCGCACGAAACGCGCGCGCGAAGACATTTTTTCCATACAAAAAATATTACCTTTTTTTGAGGCAAAAGGCAAGTAATTTATATCGTAATAAACGTTTTTACAGGAAATAAATGTCGCTTTTACGCGGGTAATGAGCCGCGCGAGTCCGCAAAACGGGCATAGAGCGAAAAACTATTTTATCTCTTCCATATCGTCGACGGTAATAAGATGCGCCAGGCTGCTTTCAATGGTTCCGCGTAAAAAAGTAAGGGTAATCCGATCGTCTTCGCGGCAGTCGTAGAGGATTTTTCCCAAGTCGTCCGCGCGTCGCAGCGTATAAACCGTCGTCGTTCCGTCGCGCTTGACGGAAAGGGACGTAAGGACGTCGTTTTCTTTCAGTCGTCCGAACCAAATCGAGCCCGATTCTACCGAAAGGACGGTGATTTTTTCCTGCGTGGTGACGACGCCCTTGTTTTCGTCGAAGCGAGCGAAAGAACTCGTCGCGGTGACGGTAATGCCGAGCGTCGGCTTGTAAGCAAAGCCTTTTTGATACGGAGAAGAAGCCTCCTCGGCTTTTTCGGTATAACAAAGGATGTTTTCGATAACGGAAACGACGTGATTGACGGGAATGGCATAGCCCGTATTCTCATAGTCTTTTTGCGTTTTTTTCGCCGAGACGACGCCGACCAGTTCGCCGACGGCATTGATAAGCGCGCCGCCGCTGTTGCCCGGATTGACGGTGGCGTCGAGCCGAATGACGTTCAGACGAATACCCGTTACGGCGTCGGCACCCGTCAAAGAAATGTTTTCGGACGGAATGCCGACCACGCCTTTGGACAAAGCGATGCCCTCGCCCCCCGGCGCGCCGATCGTATAGACCGTTTCGCCCGGTTGCAGTCGGTCGCTGTCGCCGATAAGAATGGGACGTGCGTCACTGTCGCGCAGGATCTCGCTGTCCGTTATTTTCAGAACGGCAAGATCGTTTGTCAAACTTCCGCCGACAAATTCGGCTTCGATCCCCATACCGCGGAAAGGAATACTTTCGTCATATTCGCTCCCGTATATTTCACTGCCGTACAGATAGACGTAAATTTTATCGGCGACGCCTTTTTTTTGCGTCAAAGTCGTCGGATCAACGCGATCGGCGGCAAAAACGACGTGATAGTTCGTCACAATATACGCGTTCCCCGCGTTATCCATAGAATAAATAACGCCCGAACCCGTGGTGGATATCTCCATAGCCTTTTTATAACCAACCAAAATTTGATACTTGCACAACACGGAAACGGAAGAAAAACAGGCGGACGAAACGAGGGACGAATCGGCGTTTATTTTCAGATACTCTTCGACAAAATCGAGATAATCGCCCTCGAAGCCTTCAAGCACGCTTTCTTCGTACAAGTCCCTTGCGCTGACGCCGTCTTTCCCGTTGGCGACGGTGTACGAAAATGCGTTGCCGTCGTCGAACAAAATCGTATAGGTGTCGATGATACCGTCCGAACGCACCTTTTCAACGGACTTTATCCCCACTCCTTTTTCGCCGTTGGTGACGGTAAAAGTGCTTTCCGTGCCGTCGGTATACGATACGGTATAGGTGTCTACCCTGCCGACGGAAGACGTCTTTTCGATGCCAAAAATGCCGTTCCCCACGTCGCCTTTTACTTTATCCACGTCAAAATCATAGGTCGTTTCGTCGGTAAAATAAATGGTGTAGGTGTCTTTGTCAACGGCGGTCGCCGTCCTTTCAAAGTGGTCGATACTCTTTCCGTCCTTTCCGTTTTCGCCGTTCCTGACCTCGAACGTCGTCGTTGTTTCGTCGCAGAAAGTAATCGTATAGGTATCCGTAATGCCGTTTTCGGCAGTCTTTACTATCGTTTTTATGCCGTTACCCGACGCAAGAACTCCTGAATCGATATCGCCGACAAACCATCTTCCGTTTTCGCCGACGTAAGGCGTAAGTCCGTCCTGTCCCCTGTCGCCTCGTTCGCCCTTATCGCCTTTTTCGCCGCGCAGAGTTTCGAGCCACTCTTCCGCCGTACCCACGTATCCGGCCCGACAAGCAAGTTCGTACGCGCTGTCGCCTTTGAACAGCGCGATGAGTTCTTCTTGCGTACCGGTATAACCGGCTTCCTGCGCCAAGGCATAAACTTCTTCAAAATGCCGCTCCGCCTCTTCTTCGGGCTTTTCTTTTTCGCACGCAATAAGCGAGAACAAGCAAAAAACAAGAATTACGGACAGCAAAACGGTACGTACTTTTTTCATGCTTCTATTATCGCATTTTTTTGCGCGTCCGTCAAGATTAAACAATTATTAAGCGGTTTTGCCGTTGACAATTCTTTCTTTATGTGCAAAAATAAAACTATGAAACTTATTTACGATTTTTGTGCAAAGGACGAGACGGAAGCGACGGTGCTGGGCAACGGCAGAATCGGTTTGTGGGCATATCGCAGAGTCGAAGAAGAAACGATACACCTGAACGAAAGCGGATTTTGGAGCGGAACGAACGAGTATAGAGGCTTCGATCGGACGAAAGACGTTTTACGCGCGCGAGAACTTCTTTTCAAAGGAAAATATCGCCGCGCGCAAGCGATTTTGTCACGAAAAGTGCGCGGGGAGGAAGAAATCCAACCCATACCCTATCAACCGATCGGCGACCTTGTCATCCGCTCGTCGCAAGCGAAAACCGACGGCGAACTCGATATGGAAAAAGGCGTCCTGCGCGCCAACGGAACCGTTTATTTCGTTTCGCACGTCGATAAGGTCTTCGTCGTGGAAACGGACGCCGAAACGGTCGACTTTTGCTTGAAAAGTCCCAGAAAGTCCGACAGAATCTTCACCGAAAACGGCATAAACTTTATGACGGGCAACGCGCCCGGAAACGGAGAAAAACAAGGCACGGCGTTTTGCACGGCGGTCCTTCCGTTGCGCTCCGAGCGAAAACTTACGCTCGTCGGGACAATCGTCACCGGCTATAACGGAATAAGACAAGTGGCGACAAACGATATCAACGCCTTGAAAGAACGCGCCGAAAAAATCGTACGCGACGCGGAAAAACTCGGTGCGAAAGAACTTCTGTCTCGCCACGAGAAAGATTTTTCGGGACTGTTCAACCGCTCGTTTTTGCACTTCGGAAAAGAAGAATGCGACCAAATAAACGTCGCGGAAGAACTGTCATACGTCAAAAAGAATCCGCCTCGCCCCTCTTTGGTGACGGCTTATTACGAATTTGCAAAGTATCTTACCCTTTCTTCTTCCCGAAACGACTCTTTTGCGACGAATTTGCAAGGCATCTGGAACAAGGACGTCGCCCCCGCCTGGAAAAGCGACTACACCGTCAACATTAACACGGAAATGAACTATTGGTTTCCCGATTGTGCGAATTTGGGAGAATGTTTCGAGCCTTTTGCACGCTTGACGGACGATATACAAGACAGTGCGAAAAAGACGGCAAAGAATATCGGAGCCGAGGGCGAATGCGTTTTTCACAACGTGGACGCGACCGGGCTTACCTTTCCCGTCACGGGTAACGCGCGCTATTCGTTCTTTCCGTTTGCCGGGGTATGGCTGTGCACGACGTTATTCGATCACTATCTGTACACGCTCGACGAAGAATATTTGGAAAGGATATACGACCGCCTGCATGCAAGTTGCGAATTCGTCTTATCGTATCTTGTCGAACATAACGGAGAACTGATTTCCGCGCCGTCCACAAGTCCGGAAAACGTCTATCGGAGAAAATTCGGCTTTCAGTGCGCCTTATCGCTCGCTTCGACGTGCGATATGTTTTTGGCGCGCAGGCTGCTTGACGATTTTATCAAAGCCGAAGAAAAACTCAACCGCGACGAAAATCTCCTGCGCCGAGTAAAAGCATGCCAAGAAAAACTGTACATGCCGAAGATTTCGGCGGACGGAAGACTTGCGGAATACTACGAAGATATGCCCGAAAGCGAAAAAGGTCATCGCCATTTTTCCCACCTTATCGGGGTATTTCCGCTCGGCGTCGTTACCGCCGAAAACAAAGCGTACTTCGAGGCGGCAAGAAAAAGTCTCGTCTACCGTCTGCGGCACGGCAGCGGTTATACGGGGTGGTCGTGCGCGTGGGCGCTGAACCTCCTTGCTGCGTTCGGCGAAAAAGAACTGTACGATGAGTACCTCGCCCGGTTATTCAAAAACTCGACGGCAAAAAGCCTGCTCGACATGCATCCGCCTTTCCAAATCGACGGCAACTTCGGCGCGGCGCGCGCTTTGTGCGAAAGTGTGGCGACGGTACAAAACGGCGAGATCGTCCTTTTCCCCGTGCGTGGGAAACACAACGAAAGCGGCTCCGTAAAAAATCTTTGTCTGAAAGGCGGCTACAAAATCACGATGGAATGGGCGGATTATCGGATCCTGTCTTTATCCGTCGACGCGGAAGACAAAGAACGCGCAAAAGCCGTCACCGTCCGCTATGCCGACGGAAAAATCATCGAACCCCTCCGCTCCTAAACGCGCCTTATCGCAAAATCGGCAGATTCCGCAAAAAGCGGTAAAAGCGTCATACACACCTTCTCCCTTCTTTGCATACCTATGTAACGAACGAAAAAAATCCGCTACATAAAAGCAAAGGAGGTTTTTTTTATGTGTTCATGTTATTTTCCGTCTACGCGTAACGAGTGTTGTCGCTGCGGTAACGGCTGTCGATACGTTTACGGTCCGATGGGCCCCATGGGCCCGCAAGGTCCACGCGGACCGCAAGGTCCGCAAGGCGCAACAGGTCCGCAAGGCGCGTCTTCTGCCGACAGCGTCGCGGCTTTTACCGCCACGCCGGCGACTGCCGCGCTTGCTCCCGGAGCGTTTATTCCGTTGACGCTCGATTATAATTCCGATCCGGCTGATATCACTTTCGCCGCGGGCGGCAGCACTGTCACCCTGCAAAGCGGCGTTTATCGGATATCGTTCGACGCCAATGCGACTCGTCCCGTTGCGGGTAGCGTTTCGCTTTCTCTCGCGCAGGATGGGACGACCATCCCGAAGTCCACTTCCGTGACCAGCGTCAATATCGCCGGCGGTACCGAAAATCTCGGCTCGAATATCATCCTGAACGTCCCCGCCACGTCCAATGTTTCTCTTATCAACAGCGGCAATGCGGACACGACATATTCCGGTGTCAATATGGTCATTCAAAAGTTAAACGTTCAATAAAAAAAGGGTTGTCCGCGCAAGCGAACAACCCGTTCTTTTTACTATATTATAATAGTACGATTAAAGAGTAAACACTTCGTCGTCCTCTTCTTCGTTCTTGCTCTCTTGAATACCGCGAGCAATCGCTTTTCCGAAGTCTTCCATCTTCCGTTCTTTCGCCGTCATGACGGGAGCGAGTTCGAGTTTTTGTTTCTTCTTCTTGGGTACGACTTCTTCGCCGAACGCCGATTCGATCAGGGCTTTTTCACGCTCTTTTTCGTCTTTCCGCATACCGCGCAAAAATCCTTCCAAGAACATCAGCAAGCCGATCCAACCCGCAAAATAGAGGAAGTACGACCGCACGCTCATCAGCATGACGATAGCAAAAAGCAGTCCGTTGCTGTCGAGCCAAGCCATTCTCATATAGTCGATCGCGCCGCGCGCATACAGTCTGTCGTTCGGGATCTTGCCGTTGTCGGCGATACCGTTTGCCAGTTCCACG
>JAZRZM010000042.1:0-3443 GCA_045601385.1 Clostridia bacterium
GGTCACGCTCTTCCCGACGAACAGTATCTTCGATGAGACCGTGAGCAATTTCGTCGGGTACGAAGACGAAAAGTATTACTACCTTCTGCTCGATCCCGTCCACAAGGCAGTCGTAAAACTCTGCGCCGTCCAGCACGATACCTTCGCCGTCAGCGCCCGTTCCCTTGCCAAGGCACTCGGCGACGAGAGCCTGATCGAGGTCAGCGCCGACAAGAAAAACACGCAGACCAAACGGTTCGGAAACCGCTCGGTCCGCGTCTTGACGCTCAAAAAAGCGGAGGCAAACAGGATCGCCGACCTCTACCTATAATTTTCGCGTTACGGCGTTACAGAGGTGTTTGTATCGCTGTATCGCCAAAAATATCAGATGGGAGAGAGACGAAAAAGTATGGGCAAAACCGACAAAAGCCGTCATTTTCGCAGGGTCGAAAATGAAGCAGGAGAAAGGGTCCGGGTCACGCCCCGCCCCAAAATCACTTCGGACGGCAGAGCCGACCGCTTTTCCTTGCTTTTTCGCCCCTTTTGCTCGCTTTTCCGCCGACCTTTGTTGGTTGTACACACTGTGGGTCAATTTGCCCATTTTGCGGAATTCTCCGGGCCACAACCCCAAAAAGTACTTATATTACAAGCCTTTTCCCGTGGGACAAGGCAATTTCAAGAAAGGATTTTTTTAATATGGAAAACCAAAAACTTCACAGCAAAGAAAAACACAAATTCGCGCTCTACGCGCCCGATCACGTCATTGAACTCGCCCGAAAATGGTACGAGGAAGACAACTGCGGCAGCCTTTCCGAATTCATTTGCAAGGCGATCGAATTCTATTCCGGCTACGTTACGAACAAAGCCAACCCCGAATATTTTCCGAAGATCGTGATCTCAACTCTGAAAGCGATCATCGATTCTTCCGCGGATCGCCTCTCGGGGCAACTGTATCGCATAGCGGTCGAGCTCGCGGTACTTTCGAATCTCGATGCCGCCGCGAACCGTTTCAAGGAGTCCGACGTCCGCGCGCTTCGTGAAACATGCGAAGACGAAGTCAAAAGGATCAACGGCATCCTCTGCTTAGAAAAAGCCGCGCGCTGGCAGAGTCAGCCCGAAGAACCGGAGGTGGTTGTTGAAGATGAAGACGAAGATGAAGACTGAAAGTAAACCGAAAATCGGAAGCGTCACCTTCGAGTACGCCGGAGAAGAAAAGCAGTTCAACGAATTTCTTCGCGCGCTCATTCGCGATTATCTTTCGGACGGAAGTTTAACTCCGTCCGAAAAGCCGGATGTGTCTGAAAAGGAAACGAAATGAAACTCTTTTTCTTTTCTCAAAATTTGTCTGGACTTTCGGAAATCTTTGTGATATGTTGTGTGTTGCACCGAAAGGACATCAAAAAATCTCACGCGCCTGTCAGGCGCAGAAAGGAAATCAATATGAAAAAAGACAGCAAGCCAAGGATCGGTTGCGTCGAGTTCGTGTACACGGGCGATGAAAAATCTTTCGATAATTTTCTGAAAGCGACCGTCCGTGATTATCTGACCGAAGAAAAAACGCAGATCACATTACCCCTTCCGTCATACGAAAAGCCGAAAGAAATTGCAGAAGAAAGGAGAAAAACAGCATGAAGGTTTGGCTCTATTACCGACTGTCACGCGACGAGGATAAGGAACTCAACTCGCTGACCAATCAGAAAAAGATCCTGCAGGACTACGCCGACGCGCACGGATATACCGTCGTCGGAGAATCCTTTGACGACAACGTCAGCGGGATGCACTTCAACCGCGAGGGCATTGAAAAACTCCAGGACGAGGTGGAAAAAGGAAGTATCGAGGCGGTCATCGTCAAAGACTTGTCCCGTCTCGGACGTCACAAAACACAGACGGCGATGTTCATCGACTACCTAAGAGAGCACGACGTGAAGGTGCTTTCGGTCACGGAAAATATCGACACCTCGAACGAAGACGACGAACTGATGGTCGGCTTCAAAGGTCTCTTCAACGATATGTACTGCCGTGACATCTCCAAAAAGATCCGCGCGGGCTACAAACAGAAGCAGCGCGACGGTCTCGTCCTCATCCCGCCGATGGGATACTTCAAGGATAAAAACACCGGCGAAGTGATTATTGTCGAAGAACAAGCCGAGATCATCCGCAGGATTTACAGTCTGTATCTCGGAGGGTACGGACTGAAAGCGATCGCGAAGATCCTCAACGACGAGGGCATCAAGTCGCAAGGATACTACCAGTTAAAAACGCTCGGCAAGAATATCGGGAACAATAAGCCCGAGATCGCGCATCGCTTCCTGTGGGAAAACACCGGTGTCAAGCGCGTCCTGCAAAACGAATTCTATACGGGAACGCTGGTCTGCCACCGCTCCTACACCAACAAAATAAACCACGTGAGAAAGGAACTCCCGCCCGAGGAACAGTTCCGTCACGAAAACTTTGTGCCTGCCATCATATCAAGAGAGATATGGGAGCAGGCACAATTTTTATTACAGGCGAAGAAAGACGGCAAGGTCCGCGCCTCGGCAGGTCACCCCTGCCACCGATACACGGGACTGATCAAGTGCGGTGACTGCGGTTCCACCTTCTCCTGCATAACGAGAAAATGGCGGGACAAGCCCGAACGGTACGAATACATCTGCAACGGGTATCACCGCTACGGAAAGGAAAATTGTTCCTCCCACCGTATTGACGAAAAAGATCTTGACGAACTGATATACGTTGAACTGAAAAATCTCGGTAGGAAAATGAAGAAGAACTACGAGAGCATCGAGGGCGACGTCCGGCACTGGATGGCACAGAAAAGCAGTTCGGAAAAGCGCCTGCGCGATCTCTCCCTCCGCTTGGCACAGCGGAAAGAAGATCAACAGCAGATCCTATTGGAGCGCATCCGCGACCGCGCCCACGCCGAGATCTACACCGAAATGCTTGAAAAATGCGAGACCGAGATCGGAACGCTGACGCAGGCGATCGACGAGATGCGGGACTTCGACGCGACGATCAAAAAGCGAAAAGCCGAAATGAAAGAGGGCTTGGAACTGATCGAACAGATCTTATCCGATGGCGCGATCAGCGATACGAACCTGCGGATGCTCGTGGACGAGATCCTGGTTTATGAGAAAAACGGGAAGCTCGACATCACGATCAAGCTGAACGCGAACTTCCGCCGTCACATCGATTTCTACGACGATGACGGTGAAGTCAGCGAAAAAGTATTCGAGGTTGCCGAAATCCCTGTGGGAAGTGAAGAATACGAAGAAGCGTCACTCGCTTCCGCCTATGGAGAAAACCCCGATGAAATTCCGGCAGACGCAATACCTTGTTCTGACGCACCGGATAGCGGTGAGTGATAAGTCGGAAGGAAAATCAAAAAGCCTTGAAAATCCAGTGTTTTCAAGGCTTTTTGATGTCTTGGAAACCGGGATTTATCTCGGTTTTCTGTCTTTTTTCTT
>JAZRZM010000043.1:0-11783 GCA_045601385.1 Clostridia bacterium
TTTCGGGGGATTTTCTTTTAGAGTCCCCGAAAAATTGATTTACACCCTTTCTCAAAAGGGGGCAGATTTGCCCCAAAAAATGCGGTGCATTTTTCGGGGAGCCCGTCTTTCCTTTGGGCGCAGTCGTCATCCCGAGCGTAGCCGAGGGATCTCCCATACTTTATGGGATTCCTCTGCTTCGGTCGGAATGACGGACGGGGAAGGAAGGTCGGAATGACGGACTTGCTTTACACCCTTTCTCAAAAGGGGGCAGATTTGCCCCAAAAAATGCGGTGCATTTTTCGGGGACCCCGTGGGCTTATCTTTGAGCGCGGTCGTCCTCCCGAGCGTAGCCGAGGGATCTCCTTTCTTTCGTCATCCCGAACGCAGTCGAGGGATCCCCCGTACTTTATGGGATTCCTCCGCTTCACAGCCTGTCGGCTGTTTCGGTCGGAATGACAAGCCTGAGGCTTGGCGCACATGTCGGGAAAGCGCGTTACCGTTATAACAACTCTCTTCGACGTATGTTCGTCATCCCGAGCGTAGCCGAGGGATCTCCCATACTTTATGGGATTCCTCCGCTTCGGTCGGAATGACGGACGGGGAAGGAAGGTCGGAATGACGGACTTGCTTTACACCCTTTCTCAAAAGGGGGCAGATTTGCCCCAAAAAACGCAAGCATTTTTCGGGGACCCCGAGACGCGCGCGACGAAAAATGGGGGTTTTTAACGAGAAAACAACTTGTTTTACACCCTTTCTCAAAAGGGGGCTTGATTGCCAAAACGCACGCGTTTTGGGAATGGGGGTTTTTAACGAGAATAAAGTCTGCTTTATGCTACGGATAAATATACCGTTCGTCATAGTTTTGTCCCTTGGAAAAACCCTCTCCCTCGCTCCGCTCCGGACGCTCTCCCTTTTGACAAAGGGCGCAAATATATTCCCCAAAAAACGCAAGCCGTTTTTCGGGGACCCCGGGGGCTTATCTTTGGGCGCGGTCGTCATCCCGAGCGTAGCCGAGGGATCTCCTTTCTTTCGTCATCCCGAGCGCAGCCGAGGGATCTCCCATACTTTATGGGATTCCTCCGCTTCACAGCCTGTCGGCTGTTTCGGTCGGAATGACAAGCCTGAGGCTTGGCGCACATGTCGGGAAAGCGCGTTACCGTTATAACAACTCTCTTCGACGTATGTTCGTCATCCCGAGCGCAGCCGAGGGATCTCCTTTTTCAAAAGCCAAACAAAGGTTTGACAAAAAAAGACATTGTGATATAATATTTGGTTGTATCCTTATATAGTGACACACAATACTACTGTAAAAGGGAAAAGCCATGAGCAAAAAAACAAAAAAAATAGCCATACTCGTATTCGGCGTTCTGCTTGTCGGGCTGCTTGTCGGCGCGCTGCTGGTGCCGGCTGTCGAAAAAGAAGAAACGATACAGGAGACGATGAAAGACGCCGTTCTGCACGAGACGAACCACGTCTCTTTCTTCGGTCTCGAAGTCAACCCCGGGCTGATTTCGGCGTTCGTGATGACGGGTATCATTTTGGTGTTTTGCCTTATCGTGCGGATTTTCGTCATACCGAAGTTCAAGGTCGTCCCGGGCAAGTTTCAGATGCTTTTGGAACAAATGGTCGGGCTCTTTGACGGTATAGCAAAGTCGAACAGTCCGCATAGCAGCGGCTTTCTCGGCGCGTACATTTTTACCGCCGGGTTTTATATCTTTTTCAGTACGATTTTTGAGATGGTCGGTCTGCAAGTGGTGACGACAAACGGCGTATCCGTTTCGCTCCCCGCGCCTTTGTCCGACATAAACGGCGCGATCGGTATGGGCGTCTGCTCCTTCCTCGTCATTCTCGGCGGCGGGATCTATGCCAATAAGGCAAGGGGCGCATTAAACGTACTGAAAGATTTTTCCTTGCCGATTTCGATGAGTTTTCGTCTGTTTGGGGCACTGCTTAGCGGACTTTTGGTTACCGAACTTGTCTATTATTCGGAGTCACTCAGTTACGGACTGCCGATATTCGTCGGGGTGATGTTCACCCTGTTGCACGCTTTGATACAAGCGTACGTTCTGATTACTCTGACCGCGCTTTTCTTCGGAGAAGTGACCGAGCCGAGCGAGAAAAAACCGTCCAAACGGACGAAAAAACATAAATAAATTTTTTATTTGACGGAGGATTATTCATTATGAAAACAGCCACCAGAATCTCGATTTTTGCGGTACTTATCGTACTGCTTTTGTCCCTGACCGTAGCGTTTGTTTTGACGACGAACGGCACGCAATCGGCATACGCCGCCGAAGAAGAAGCGCCTGCCCAAACGGTTGCGCCGCAGGAAAACACCCTCGGATACAAAGCGATCGGCGCCGCGGCAATCGTCGGTTTGGTCGCCACGATCGGCGCGATTTTTATGGGACTTGCCATCATGAAAGCCATCGAAGGCATCACGCGTCAACCCGAAGCGGACGGCAAGATCCGTACGACGCTCATGCTCGGTCTGGTCTTTATCGAGACGACGATTATTTACGCTTTGATTATAGCCATACTGCTCGTATTCGTCCTGTAAGGAGGGTAAAAAATGCCCCTGAATATCGATTGGAAACAGATCCTTTTGCACCTGTTTAATTTGGTGCTCTTGTTCTGCATCCTGTTCTTTTTACTGTACAAGCCCGTCAAGGACTTTATGGACAAGCGCCTGAACGCATACAAGCAAGCGGACGACGAAACGAAGCGAAAACTTGCCGAAGCCGAAGAGACGCGCGCCTTTTACCAAGCCAGGCTCGACAAAGCCGACGAAGAAATCGCCTTCAAAAAAGACGAAGCGGACAAAGAGAACCTTTTTCAAAGGGAAAAATGCCTTCTTGAAGCCCAAAAGCAAGCGGAAAAAATCGTGGAAGACGCCAAAGCGGCAGGCGAAGAAGAGAAGCAAAAGATCGTCGATTCTGCACGGGACGACATCGTGGAGACGGTGGAAACCGTTTGCGAAAAAATGCTCCTTTCTTCCGACGTCAGCGCGTCGTTCGACAGTTTTTTGCAAGAAGTGAACGGAGAAAAGAATGACTGAAAAAACAAAGCGCGCCTATCTATATTCTGCCTGTCCGCCCGACGAAAGGCAAAAAGACGGCTTTTCGGCGTTTATTAAGCGAACATACGGCGAAGAATACGAAATCGTTTGGGAAAAGACGGACGAAAAAGGCGGATTCAGACTGCGTGTAGACGGAGACGAATACGACTGGACCGTCGCCGAGCGCATGCGGCAACTCAAAAAAGCCCTGCTCTGTCTGAAAGCCGAAGAAAAAAACGTCATTCCCCTGCTGAAAAAGAGCGTAGCCGAGTGGAAAATCTCGGTCGTTCCGCACGAGACGGGGACGGTTTTGTCGGTGGGCGACGGTATCGCCGTCGTCAGCGGCTTGTCCAACGCTTCTTACGGAGAAATTCTTCTTTTCGACGGCGACGTCAAAGGCATGGTGCAGTCGCTCGAACGCGATTTCGTCGGGTGCATTTTGTTCGATAACGACGACTCCGTATCGGAGGGCGCGACCGTCTTCCGCACAGGGAAAACAGCCGGCGTGCCCGTCGGCGAAGCCTTTCTCGGACGCGTCGTCAACGCCCTCGGAGAACCGATCGACGGCGGCGGCGAAATCGACGCGGACGGGTATTTTCCCATCGAACGCTCCGCGCCCGACATCATCGACCGTCAACCGGTCAACAAACCGCTCCAAACGGGACTCCTCGTCATCGACTCAATGTTCCCGATCGGTCGCGGACAAAGAGAACTGATCATCGGCGACCGTCAGACGGGAAAAACGGCGATTGCCGTCGATACCATAATCAACCAAAAAGGAAAGGACGTCGTCTGCATTTACGTCGCCATCGGGCAAAAGACGTCTTCGGTCGTGCGCTTGCACGAGACATTCAAAAAACTCGGCGCGGCGGACTACACCGTCATTTTTGCCGCGACGGCAGGCGAAGCAGCCCCGATGCAATATATCGTGCCCTACGCAGGGTGCGCCCTTGCCGAATACTTTATGGAGAAAGGAAAAGACGTGCTGATCGTGTATGACGACCTGTCCAAGCACGCCATCGCCTACCGCTCGCTCAGTCTTCTTCTGAACCGCTCTCCCGGGCGCGAAGCCTATCCCGGAGACGTGTTTTATCTCCACTCGCGCCTGCTCGAACGTTCGGCGCACGTCAGTGAAAAAAGAGGGGGCGGCAGTATAACCGCCTTACCCGTCGTAGAAACGCAGGCAGGAGACGTGTCCGCCTATATACCGACCAATATCATCTCGATAACGGACGGTCAGATTTATCTCGAAAGCGACCTGTTTTTCGCCGGTCAACGCCCCGCCGTCAACGTCGGTTTGTCGGTCTCGCGCGTCGGCGGAGACGCACAGACAAAGGCGATGAAAAAAGTAGCCGGTACCCTCCGACTCGACCTCGCCCAGTACCGCGAAATGGAAGTCTTCACGCAGTTTGCCGGCGATCTCGACGAAATCACCGCCCGTCAACTTGCCTACGGAAAAGGGCTTATGATTATGCTTCGGCAAGAAAAATACAGTCCGTATCCGATCGAAGACCAAGTCGTCCTGCTGACGCTGATGACATCCGGGCTCTTTGTGTGCGTCGATCCGAACAAGATAAAAAAAGCAGCCCTCGGCGCGCTCGACTGTCTCAAAAAAGACGAACCCGACCTTCTCCGCCGCGTCTCGCAAAGCGGCGTATTAACCGACGAAGACAAACAAACCGTCCTTGACCGCGGCAAATTTTTTATGGAAAGTCTGCAATAAAAAATGGCTAACAAAAAAGAAATCAGGCACCATATCGAGAGTGTTTCGGATACCAAAACAATAACAAACGCTATGTATCTGATCGCCTCGACCAAATTGAGAAAAGCGCGCGACGACTTAAAAAAAGCCCGTCCCTATTTTGACGCGCTTATCCGTACGGTTCGGACCGTCGCGGCTGTCAAAGGTGCCGAAAAAAGCAAATATTTTCAAAAAAAAGAAGAGAAAAAAATCGCCATTTTGGTCATCTCCTCGGACAAGGGACTTGCCGGCGGATATAACCATAACGTACTGTCCAAAGCGGTATCCGTCGCCGAGGGAAAAGACGTGCGGTTCTTTGCCGTGGGCAGTTTTGCCCGTCAATACTTTTCGCGCCGAAACGTTCGGTACGAAAAGGACTTTGTTTACGGGACGGAATCAAGACACATGCATGTCGCAAGAGAGATAGCCGAAATCATGCTCGAACTGTACGACAACGGGGAAGTTGACGCAATTTATCTCGTTTATACCGATTTTTCGGGCGGCATGAGCGAGAAGATCGCGGCGGAAAGGATTTTGCCGATCACGTCCGAAGCAAGCGAAAAAGAATCGGAGTTTTTCCCGTCCGAACAGGCGGTTTTGGACGGCGTGGTTTCGCCCTATCTGGAAGGGATGATTTACGGCGCGCTCGTCGATTCGTATTGCAGCGAACAGAACGCGCGCATGACGGCGATGGACTCGGCGAACAGGAACGCGCAAAAACTGCTCGACGAACTGTCGGCCCGGTACGATCACGTCCGACAGAACGCGATCACACAAGAAATAATCGAAGTATCGGCGGGAGCCCGATATCAAAAGGAGAATAAACACGCGTGAAGACAACAGGAAAAATCGTTCGCGTCGAAGGCTCTGTCGTAGACGTCCAATTTGAAAATAACTTGCCGAAAATCCGCGACGCACTGACCGTCATCACGGCGGACGGCAAGATTAAAACGATGGAAGTAGCCCGTCACGTCGGCGAAAAAACGGCGCGTTGCATTATGCTGTCCGAGACGGAAGGGCTCGCGCGCGGCATGGAAGCGGTCGGAAACGGCGGCGGAATCAAAGTCCCCGTCGGCGAAAAAACACTCGGCCGCCTCTTCAACGTCCTCGGAGAACCGATCGACGGAAAACAGCCCGTTCCCGATACCGAACCGCGATGGGATATTCATCGCAAAAGCCCCTCTTTTGCCGAGCAAAAATCCTCTATGGAGATTCTCGAAACGGGCATCAAAGCGATTGATTTGCTCGAACCGTACTTAAAAGGCGGCAAAATCGGGCTGTTTGGCGGCGCAGGCGTGGGAAAAACCGTTTTGATACAAGAATTGATTCATAACGTGGCGACCGAGAGCGGCGTTTATTCGGTTTATGCCGGCGTAGGCGAACGCTCACGCGAAGGAAACGACCTTTGGAACGAAATGGAAAAAAGCGGCGTTTTGGGAAAAACCGCTTTGTGTTTCGGTCAAATGAACGAAGCGCCCGGCGTGCGTATGCGCGTGGCTCTTACGGGCTTGACGATGGCGGAATACTTCCGCGACGCACAAAAAAAAGACGTCCTCTTCTTTGTCGATAATATTTTCCGTTTTGTCCAAGCCGGGTGCGAAGTATCGACCTTGCTCGGGCGCATGCCGTCGGCGGTCGGTTATCAACCCACCCTCGCCGAAGAAATGGGCAGGCTGGAAGAGCGCATCACGTCGACCGTCAACGGTTCGGTTACCTCGGTGCAAGCCGTCTACGTCCCGGCGGACGATCTGACCGATCCGGCGCCGGCGACCACGTTTACCCACCTCGACGCGACGACCGTCCTCAATAGAAAAATCGCCGAACAGGGTTTGTATCCGGCGATTGATCCCCTCGCCTCGTCCTCCCGTATCCTCGAACCCGACATCGTCGGCGAAGAACACTACCGCGTGGCGAGAAAAGTGCAGGAAATATTGCAAAAATACACCGAATTAAAGGATATTATTGCCATTCTCGGCGTTGAAGAACTCAGCGAAGAAGACCGCCTGACCGTCAGCCGCGCTCGCAAATTACAGCGGTTTTTGTCACAGCCTACCTTCGTCGCCGAAAAGTTCACCGGGCTTCCCGGCGTGTACGTCCCCCTTTCCGAGACCATCCGCGGCTTTGCGAAAATCGTTGACGGCGCAATGGACGAGTACCCGGAAATGGCGTTCTATAACGTCGGCGTTATCGACGACGTGCCCAAAAAAGCCGACTTACTCAAAAAGGACAACCGATGAGCACCTTTTCTTTGCGCATATACACGGCGGAAAAAATCTTTTTTGAAGGCGCGTGCGAAAGCCTGATCGTGCCGACCGAGCAAGGTCAGTACGGTATCCTCGCGCACCACACCGATCTTGTCCTCGCCCTGTGCGAGGGCGAAATCAAGTACCGCCTGCCCAGACAAACCGACTTTATGCTCGCCGCCGTCTCGCGCGGAATCGTCACCGTCGAAAATAACGTCGTTACCGTCCTTTGCCTCGTCGCCGAAACCGCCGAAGAAATCGACTTTCCGCGCGCTACAAAACAGTACGAACACGCAAAAAAAATGCTTGCCGAAAGCAAAACCCCGACCGCGCAACACCTCGCGCAAGCCAAACTCGCGCGGGCTGTTAATCGCCTCAAAACCAAAACTCACAAATAAGGAACGGATATAATACGCTGCTTTACGTCCGCAAAAAAAATCCTCTATTAATAATTCAAAGGCTATATTTATAAAATAATGCGGAATTATATTCCGAATTTTTGCGGACTTTCGCGAAAATTTCGCACGCAGTACGACAGTACAGCTGTACTCATTTTCGCAAAAAATCAACGCATTCTATCCGTTCCTTTCCACCATATTACGCTGCTTTACGTCCGCAAAATACACCTTTTTATAAAAAAAGCAAAGGCTATACTTATAAAAAAATGCGGAATTATATTCCGAATTTTTGCGTGCTTTCGCGAAAATTTCGTCCGGTATAGTTTTTTTACAAACAAAAAGTCATATACGCCGGGATGCAAACGATACCGTCTTCTCTGACAAAAAGATTTTTCGGGTGTATGATATAAGACGTATCGATTCTTTCTCCGAATATTTTTCCGAAAGCGTTCAGCGATTCCGTTTTATACGTTTTGGAAGACTTAACCTCTATCGGTATCAGTTTTTGCGACGTCTTACTGCCCGTAGTCAATAAAAAATCGATTTCTATATCGTTTCTGTGTTTTTCGGGCGAATATCTTGTATAAAAGTACAGTTTATGACCGTTTGCGACAAGCATTTGTGCGACGATATTTTCAAAAAACATTCCTTTATTGACCGATAATCTATCGGACAGCAATTCTTTATGATAGTTTGTTTTTTCATTCGGGTTTTCATCGAACGTGTGCGTAAGCAATAAGCCCGTATCTCCCATATAACATTTGATGTAATTTCTCTTTTCATTCAGCGAAAGCCCTATGTTGGGATCGGAGCACAAAAAACACTCGTTGCAAATCATAGAATCGGATAGCCAAAAAAAAGTCTCTTCATAATCCAGCGCGGTATCGTCGTCGCAAAGCGAGTTGATTTTTACTCTTTTTTCGTGTTGAGATAAAAAAGACGGTATTTGGTCAAACACCGATAACACTTTTGTACGGTAAGAACGGTCGATTTTTCGAATATCGCCTCGGTATGTTTCGAGTATATCCTTTTTTTCCTTTTCGCAGGTAAAAAACTGTTTTCCCGCAGTAATAAATTCGTCCACGGCTTTTGGCATTCCGCCGACCAGCATATATTGTTTAAACAAAAACATCGCCTTTTTATGAAGCGAATCGTATAGCGGCGTCCGTTCTTCAAAACACTTTCTGATATACGGGATAAGCATCTCTTCGCCCAAAGCCAAAGCAAATTCTTCAAAATCCATCGGATTCATTTTCAGTTTTCTTTCTTCCGAGGGTATCAGAATATTTTTTGTATTTTCTTTGATGGATATTAAAGAGCCGGTCTCGATATAATCGTACCTGCCGTCTTTTACCAAATGCTTTATTGCCTCTCGCGCTCGCGGAAAAGCCTGAACCTCGTCAAAAATAATCAAGGATTCTCTCGGATACAAATGCGTATCGTACTCCACCGATAAAATCATAAAAAGTGAGTCGAGATCTTCCAGCAGGTTATTGAACGCGTTTTTTACCGTAGCGCGCGTTTTTGAAAAATCGATAAGGATATAACTTTTGTAATTTTTCCGCGCAAATTCTTCGGCAACGGTCGACTTCCCGATTCTCCTTGCCCCTTCTATCAAAATGGCTTTTTTCCCGTCGGTTTCTTTTTTCCATTCCGCAAGACGCGCATAAACTTTTCTCTCAAACATCCTTTGGATTCTCTCCTTTTCAAATAAATACAAACATATTTTAGCACGGATAAAAAAAAAGCGCAATCATTAAATGCCCAAAAAATTGAAAAAGCGCAATCTTCTTAAACCGTTAATCCCCAAAAAGCGCAAACTTCCGAAAGCCGTATTTCCCATAAAAGCGCAAATCGTCACACAAAAACAGACCTGCGACGACGCGGTCGCAAGTCTGTTTTCTTTGTAAAGAAAGTTTGTTTATTGTTTTGGAATCATACCGAAAAAGTGTCGGATATTCATATCTTTGGGAATGTTTTTTCCGTGCGTGCCGAGTCCGAAAAGGGGTTTATGCACGCCGTGGTCGGGTGAAAAAGTGACCAAAGTATCGTGGTTTTTCCAGTGCGTACGGACAGCGGATACGAGTTTTCCGAAAGAAGCGTTATAGTGTTTGAGCGCGTTTACGGCGATCGGACTGGACGGCCAAGAGAGGTGCATTTTGTCGTCGTATTCCTGGTTATAGACTTCGATGACGTCGTATTCGTCTTTCTCGATCAGTTCCAAGGCTTTCTCGATGACCGCCCCGTCATACGGCATCAGATAGTAGTCGATCGGACGTTCGGCAAAGATGCGCGGTATGCTCTGATTGGCGACGGCGACCATAGCCACCTTCTTTCCGCTCCGCACGAGGCTGTCGAACAAAGTGTCGATTTTCAGAACCGGTTTTTCATACTTTCGGATACCGTGCACTTCTGGTTGGGCACCCGTAAACATCGTTGCAAAGCAAACGGGCGTCTTCGGAGGAAACGCCGTCAAGAACGAAACTTCGGTTTGGCAGGCGTCGCGGATATTGTCGAACAGTTTGTAATATTTTTCGTAAATCCATTCTCCGACGGCGTCGGGATTATAGATCAGCATACGATCGGGTTTTTGAGTGCCGACGAGATTTTTGATCGCGTCCACCTCGCGTTCGTCGGCGCACTTCGGGCGTTCGGTCCCCAGTACGTCCGCGATTGTCCCGGCAAGCGTCGTCAGCGGCAAGGTATTGAATTCGTTTTTCATGCTGTCCTCCTTTTTTTAATAGCGGTCGTTTCTGCGGCGGTTGTATTCTTCCTGCGACATCGATTCGACGCGACTTTTGTCATGCACTTCTTCCTCGCCGTACGCGCCGCTTTGTTGCTGTTTTTTATACTTGACGACGGCGGCTTCCGTCTGATAATACAGCGGAACAATGAAGAAAATAACCCACGTCGGGTGCCATATCCCGACCAAAAAGCCGACCGACAAATACGCCGCGATACACAGGATCGGCACGATAATATCGACGATCAATTTTATCCGTCTTTTTTTCACGGCGGCGCATAAAATATAGTACAGCGGAATCGTCAGCAAAATGACGACGCAAGAGGTCCAACACACGTTACCCCCCAAAAATCCTGCGAGCAGATACGCCGCGACCGCAATAAACGGATACGCAAAGCACTCGGGCGAGCGACGTTTTATCGCCTCGCCGACCGAATAATACACGGGCAAAGCGAAAAAGATAAGCCACGTCGGGTGCCAAATATCGGCAATCAAACCGCAACAAAGGTACGCCAGCACGCAAACCGTCGGCAAAACCATATTAAGAATCATCAGCCAAAGCGGAGTCGGCTTTTGCGGAGCGCGCCGCGGCACGCTTTGTTCTTGCACGTTTTCGCTCTCGCGTTTATTCGGCTTCCTGAAAAAATCGAACATGATAAAATCCCTCCTTTATGTTTATTATAGCACGCGCTAAACAGTTTTTCAAGTGTGGAAGCGTCCAAAGCACTTTTCTTTACGCCGACGAAAACAAAATAAATGCTCATATGGGAAAACGTCCGTCTTTCGCCTCTCGCGCAAAATGTCTGCTCATATGGGGAAAGTCCGTTGTTTTCTCCCGCACGCAAAAAACCTGTTCATATGAGAAAACGGTTTCCGTTCCCTCGTATCCATATGAAAATATGTCCTCTTCCGCACCGAAAAAACCTTGCGCACTTTCTCATATCGCCACCCTTGCACCCGTTTTTCCGCCCCTCGCGCGTACATATCCGAATATGCGCATACAAGAATGTTTCTTTCGCGCCGAAATTCCGCTTTTCGGGTAACGAAACGTTATAAAAAGGCGACCGAAAAGTCATTTTTTATATTCCCAAAAATATACCCCAAAATTGACTTACACCCTTTCTCAAAAGGGGGCAGATTTGCCCCAAAAAATGCGGTGCATCTTTCGGGGACCCCGATAATATGTCCCAAAATTGACTTACACCCTTTCTCAAAAGGGGGCTTGATTTTTCGGAGTTTACGACGAAAAATGGGGGTTTTTAACGAGAAAGAACCTTGCTTTATGCGGCAAATAAATCATACCGCTTGCCATAGTTTCGTCTCGTGGAAAACCCTCTCCGCACCGTCTCTTACGCTTTGGGTGCGGACGCTCTCCCTTTTGACAAAGGGCGCAAAATTTACCCCAAAAAATGCGGTGCATTTTTCGGGGACCCCGAGATGCGAGCGACGAAAAATGGGGGTTTTTAATGGAAAAACGCCTTTTTTTATGTAAGGAATAATCAATCATACCGCTTGCCATTGTTTCGTCTCGTGGAAAACCCTCTCCGCACCGTCTCTTACGCTTTGGGTGCGGACGCTCTCCCTTTTGACAAAGGGCGCAAAATTTACCCCAAAAAAT
>JAZRZM010000044.1:0-1237 GCA_045601385.1 Clostridia bacterium
TCGTCATTTCGACCGAATCTAAAAAAAGTTACTTTCGTCATTTCGACCGAGCGCAGCGAGCGGAGAAATCCCTCAACCGAGCAAGAAAAACTTATTCGCTCTCGTCATTTCGACCGAATCTAAAAAAGTTACTTTCGTCATTTCGACCGAGCGCAGCGAGCGGAGAAATCCCCTCAACCGAGCTAGAAAAACTTATTCGCTCTCGTCATTTCGACCGAATCTAAAAAAAGTTACTCTCGTCATTTCGACCGAGCGCAGCGAGCGGAGAAATCCCCTCGTCACATAAAAGGAGGACAGTATGGTTATTTATTTTTCAGGTACGGGCAACAGCCGTCATATCGCCGGTCTGCTTAAAGATGGGCTCGGCGACGAGGTCGTCGATTCTTCCGTTTACATACGGAAAAAAGAGGGCGCCTCTCTGACGTCGAAAAAGCCCTTTATTTTCGTCTTTCCCGCTTACGCGTCATATATGCCGAGAGTGCTTGAAAAATTCATTTACGATAGCAAATTCGACGGCTGTGAGCGTTTTTATTTCGTCGTGACGTGCGGCGCGGGCGCAAGCATGTACGGTATGGGACGGAAACTGCAAAAACTCTGCGCCCGTATCGGCAAGGAGTTCTGCGGAATCGAGCGCGTCGTCATGCCCGAGAACTACATCTGCCTTTTCTTTGCGCCCTCTCCCGAAACGGCGGGCGACATCGTCTACAAAGCGGAAAAAAAGTTGCCGTCGATTGTCGATAAAATCATGAAAGAGGAAAAACTGCACAAGCCCGCGCTTGTCTCCGTTGCGACCGACGTGGTCAATCCCGTCTTTTACAAACTGCTTGTGACCGACCGCTACTTCAAGGCGGACAAAGACAAATGCGTTTCTTGCGGAAAATGCGTCGAGGTCTGCCCCCTTGCCAACGTCACTTTGGAAAACGGTCGTCCCGTCTGGCACGGCGACTGCACCCAGTGTCAGGCGTGTATCAACCGTTGTCCCACGCAGGCAATCGATTTCGGTTTTATGACCAAAGGAAAGAGAAGATATTTTCTTCCGTGACTTTTTCGCCTGCCGAAAAAAAGAAAAAAAAGAAAAAGCCGCCCAGCTTACAAGAGAGAGAGAACGAAAAGTTTTCTCTCTTTTTTATTTTCTCTCTCTTATATAGCATTTGTTCATTTTCTTTTATTCATTCGTTCATTTCTCTCTATTCATATATTCATTTATTCATACATTCATATATTCATTTATTCATTT
>JAZRZM010000045.1:0-9579 GCA_045601385.1 Clostridia bacterium
CCCACGTGGGAGAGAAGACCTTGAAAAAGAATCTGGCGTTAATTAACGCCAGACCCAGGAAAGTTCTCAACTACAAATCTGCTGCAGAATTGTTTGAACTTGAACTTAAAAAGTGTTGCACTTAGTTTGACAAATCACTAAGGCGAATTGAGCCGTACCGATAAAAATCGTTTGACAATCGGTTTGTAACAAGGTATACTGATGACAGTAGTTTTTAAATCGGTACAGAGAGACCGATAAGATTATGGCAAAGCACCTTTGCTTTCGGGCGGAGGGAACATTTTTCGCGTATGATCTTGTCGTTCTCGACAGGATTTTTTTTGTTATGGGAGAAAAAATGCAGGTTAAGGCGCAGATTATGAATGCCGAAACAATGGCGAGAGTCATCGTCAGGATATCGCACGAGATTGCCGAAAAAAACAACGGCGTTGACGGCGTCGTCATTTTCGGCGTTAAAAAAAGGGGCGTTCCGCTTGCGAAAGCCATTTGCGACAGCATTGCTTCCTTTGAAAACGCGTCGATACCGATGGGAGAACTCGATATAACCAACCGTCGCGACGACCTGACCGAAGAACAAAAAAAAGCGAAAGCGACGCAGTCGGTGATTCCGTGCGACATCAACGGAAAAACCGTCATTATCGCGGACGACGTGCTGTACACGGGCAGGACGGTAAAAGCGGCGATCGAGACGATTTTTCAATACGGACGGCCGAAGAGCGTGCAGTTTGTCGCCCTGATTGACAGGGGACACAGAGAACTGCCGATTCGCCCCGATTATATCGGGAAAAACGTCCCCACGTCCAAGACCGAAAGCGTGTCCGTTCGTTTTACGGACACCGACGGCGAAACGGGCGTATATATCGTGGAATAGGAGGCGCCGGGTATGTTTTCTTTCGATACGGTTTCCATTCAAGACAGAGAGTTGGCGTTATTTATTGCCGAATATGAAAAGACGGGAGGAGTACCCGTCTTTTTTTCCGACGGAAAGTATCTGCTGTGTAAAGGTTTTTGTGACGTGCACGTCCATTTCCGCGAACCGGGCTTCTCGTATAAAGAAACGATACGGAGCGGTTCTCTTGCGGCGGCGCACGGCGGCTATACTTGCGTATGCACGATGCCGAATCTGAATCCCGCGCCCGATACGGCGGAAAACGTAAAAAAACAAACGGATATTATAAAACGCGACGCGGTAATCGACGTGATTCCGTACGGAAGAATAACGAAAGAGGGGCAAAACGGTATCGCCGATATGGAAGAGATGAAAGACTTTGTCTGCGCCTTTTCGGACGACGGAAAAGGCGTGCAGGACGGCGAAACGATGGAACGGGCGATGAGAAAGGCGAAGTCGCTCGGCAAAATAATCGTCGCTCACTGCGAGGACAATACTCTTTTGAAAGGCGGTTGCGTCCACGAAGGACGGTGGGCGGAACGGAACGGTTTTGTCGGTATTTCGTCGGCAAGCGAATATAAACAGGTGGAAAGGGATATCGATTTAGTACGAAAAACGGGCGTAAAATACCACGTTTGTCACGTTTCCACGAAAGAAAGCGTCGCTTTTATCGCCAAGGCGAAAAGTGAGGGGCTGGACATAACGTGCGAAACCGCGCCGCACTATCTTGTTCTATGCGAAGACGATTTGCAAGACGAAGGTAGGTTCAAAATGAATCCCCCCTTGCGGTCGAAAGAAGACAGGGAGGCGTTGATAAACGGGATAAAAGACGGCACGATCGATATTGTCGCGACCGATCACGCGCCCCATTCGCCCGAAGAAAAGAGCAAAGGTCTGGCAGGAAGCGCATTCGGCATCGTCGGTTTGGAAACGTCTTTTTCGGTGCTTTATACGCATTTGGTCAGAAAAAACGTCGTTTCTTTGGAGCAAGTCGTTCGGTGTCTGACGGATAATCCGAGAGAAAGGTTCGGACTGAAAGACAACGGCTTTACGGTTTTTGACCTGTCGCGCAAGTACCGTATCGACAGCAAAGACTTTATGTCGCAAGGGAAATCGACGCCGTTTGAGGGAAACGAGGTATACGGAAAGTGCGTCCTGACCGTGTGCGACGGAAAAATCGTCTATCGGGACAGTCAATATATAAAATAAACGAAAGGAGCGTCGTATGGCAAAAAGAAAAGACTTAAAGAAGATCATGATTATCGGCAGCGGACCGATTGTCATCGGGCAAGCCGCCGAATTCGACTATGCGGGCACGCAGGCATGTTTGGCACTGAAAGAAGAGGGATACGAGGTGCTGCTATGTAACTCCAACCCGGCGACGATTATGACGGACGTGCAGATTGCGGATAAGGTGTATATGGAGCCGTTGACGCTCGAATATATCGCCAAGATTCTGCGCTACGAAAGGCCGAACGCGATTATCCCCGGTATCGGCGGACAAACGGGGCTGAATATGGCGATGCAGTTGGAGACCAAGGGGATCCTGCGCGAATGCGGCGTCGAACTTCTGGGGACGTCAAGTCGGAGCATAGACGAGGCGGAAGACAGGGAGAAGTTCAAAGAGTTGTGTATCGGTATCGGCGAACCGACCATTCCGTCGGAAATCACCTACAACGTGGACGAAGCGGTGCAAGCCGCGAAAAAAATCGGCTATCCCGTCGTGCTGCGCCCCGCGTTTACTTTGGGCGGAACGGGCGGCGGCTTTGCCAACGATGAAAACGAATTGCGCGAGTTGTCGCTAAACGCTTTCAAACTGTCTCCCGTCCATCAGGTTTTAGTGGAAAAAAGCGTAAAAGGCTATAAAGAAATCGAATTTGAAATGATGCGCGATACCGAAGATAACGTAATCACCGTTTGCGGTATGGAAAACATCGATCCCGTCGGCGTGCATACGGGCGACTCCATAGTGGTCGCACCCATTCTCACGCTGTCCGATCACGACAAAAAGATGCTCGAAGACAGCGCGAAAAAACTGATTCGCGCGTTGAAAATAAACGGCGGTTGCAACGTGCAGTTCGCACTCGATCCCGATTCGAGTCGGTATTATCTGATAGAAGTCAATCCGCGCGTCTCGCGTTCGTCGGCTTTGGCAAGTAAAGCGAGCGGATACCCGATCGCGAAAGTGACGGCAAAGATCGCCGTCGGCATGACGCTTGACGAAATCGGTATAGCGAATACGAACGCCCATACCGCGCCCGATCTCGACTATATCGTCGCCAAGTTTCCGCGTTTTCCGTTCGATAAATTCACAAGCGCGTCCAACAAACTCGGTACGCAGATGAAAGCGACGGGCGAAGTGATGGGCATCGGCTCGAACCTCGAAGAATGCCTGTTAAAATCGGTCCGAAGTCTGGAAATCGGCGTCGATCACCTCTATATGAAGAAGTTTGATTCCTATACCGATCAAGAACTGCTCGATTACGTCGGAGAGTTCAGACACGACTTGATTTTTGCCGTTTCCGAATTGATCCGAAGAAATACGGACATCGACCTTATTTTCCGCAAGACGCAAATAACGAAATACTTTTTGCTGTCCGTGCAAAAAATAACCGACATGGAAAAATCGTTGAAAAATAACGTCGGCAGCGTCGATTGGTTAAAAGCCGCCAAAAAAATGGGCTTTGCGGATAGTTTTATCGCAAAACTGTGGCAAAAGAAAGAAACCGAAATTTTCGATATGAGACGGGATAACAAAATCGTCCCCGTCTACAAAATGGCGGACACGCTTCACACGGGCGCGTATATTCCCTATTTTTATTCCACCTACGAGGGCGAAAATCAGTCGATCGTTTCGGACAAGAAAAAAATAATCGTGCTCGGTGCCGGACCGATCCGAATCGGACAGGGCGTGGAATTCGACTATTCTACCGTGCACGCCGTGTGGACGATCAAAAAAGCGGGGTACGAAGCGATTATTATCAACAACAACCCGGAAACGGTCTCCACCGACTATACGACTTCGGACAAACTGTATTTTGAGCCGCTTACGCCCGAAGACGTCCTGAATATTATCGAAATCGAAAAACCCGAGGGCGTCATCGCCTCTCTCGGCGGACAAACGGCAATTAACCTTGCAAAACCGCTGTTCAAGCGCGGCGTGACGATTATCGGGACGGACTGCGACGCCATCGACAAGGCGGAAGACAGAGATTTGTTTGAAAAACTGTTGGAAGAGGTAAAAATTCCCAAACCGAAGGGGCAGGCGGTGACTTCGATCGAAGAGGGAATACGTACGGCGGAAGAAGTCGGCTATCCCGTGCTTGTCCGTCCGTCGTTTGTCCTCGGCGGACGCGCGATGCAGATCGTCGCCAACGAAACGCAGCTGAAACACTATTTGAAGACGGCTGTCGAAATCGACGAAGACAAACCGGTTTTGGTCGATAAATACATCATCGGAAAAGAAGTCGAAATCGACGCTATTTGCGACGGAAGAGACGTTTTTGTGCCGGGTATTATGGAACTTGTCGAAAGGACGGGCATTCACTCGGGCGATTCGATCAGCATCTATCCGTCGTTCAGTATTTCCGACAAAGTCAAGGGTTTGATTTTGCAATACGCCAAAGCGTTGGGGGTAAAAATCGGCATCAAAGGTCTGTACAATATCCAGTTTATCGTGGATAAAAACGACGACGTCTATATTATCGAAGTCAATCCGCGTTCCAGTAGAACCGTCCCGTTCTTGTCAAAATCGACGGGGTACAGCCTGGCGGATATCGCTACCGACGTCATTTTGGGTAAAACGCTCAAAGAACTCGGGATCTTCGATTTGTATCCCGATGAAAAGAAGCGTTGGTACGCCAAAGCGCCGGTGTTTTCTTTCAACAAAATCAAAGGACTCGACGCGTATTTGTCGCCCGAGATGAAATCGACCGGCGAAGCGATCGGCTATGACGATAAACTCAACCGGGCACTGTACAAAGCCTTGCAGGCGTCGGGTATGAAACTGCAAAACTACGGCACCGTCTTTGCCACGATCTGCGACGCCGATAAGGAAGAAGCCTTGCCGCTGATAAGAAGATTTTATAACCTCGGCTTTAACATCGAGGCGACTTACGGTACGGCAAAATTCCTCAAAGAGAACGGTGTAAGGACGCATGCCGTCAAAAAGATCAGCGAAGACAGCGACGAGATACCGGACAGACTTCGCATGGGGCATATAACGTACGTCATCAATACGAGCGACGTGGCAAGTATGGGTACGGTCAACGACGGCTATCTGATCCGCTCTATCGCGACGGAAAACAATATCAATATGTTTACCTCGCTCGATACGGTCAGCGTCCTTTTGGACGTGCTGGAAGAAGCGACGATCACCGTCTCCACAATCGATTCTTAAAACGGTGCTTATGGAAAAACGAATTTTTAAGATATTGTCCAATGAAAAATTGACGAAAAACGTTTTCAGAATGGTCTTGGAAGGGGACGCGAAAGCGATTACCGCGCCCGGACAATTCGTGAACGTCGCCGTCGACGGCTTATATTTGAGAAGACCTCTTTCCGTATGCGACTACGGCTCGGATACGTTGACGCTCGTGTACAAAACGGTCGGCAAAGGGACGGAAAAACTTTCTTGCATGCGGGAAGGAAATCTCGACATTCTCGTCGGACTTGGCAACGGCTACGACCTGTCCGTATGCGGCGAAAAACCCTTGCTGATCGGTGGCGGCGTCGGCGTTCCGCCTTTGTATAACCTTTGCAAAAAACTCGTCGCCACGGGTAAGGACGTTTCGGTGATTTTGGGTTTTAACACGGCGGACGAAGTCTTTTATGAGGAGGAGTTTAAGGCGCTCGGCGCACGCGTATCCGTTGCGACGGTTGACGGCAGTTACGGCGAAAAAGGTTTTGTGACCGACGTGATGCAAAAGACGGCGTATTCGTATTTTTATACCTGCGGACCGGAGCCGATGTTAAAAGCGGTGGACAAAATCGCGCTGACGAGCGGTCAATTTTCTTTTGAAGAGCGTATGGGTTGCGGTTTCGGCGCGTGTATGGGCTGTTCCTGTAAGACGAAATACGGCAATAAAAGGATCTGTAAGGACGGACCGGTGTTGAAAAGGGAGGAAATCATATGGTAGATACAAGCGTATGTCTGTCGGGCTTGGTTCTCGATAATCCCGTTATTCCCGCCAGCGGAACGTTCGGGTACGGCAAAGAGTTCAGCGAACTGTACGATATCAATATTTTGGGCAGTTTTTCGTTCAAAGGGACGACTTTGCATGAAAGATTCGGTAATCCGACGCCGCGTATAGCGGAGTGCGAGGGCGGTATGCTGAACGCCGTCGGGCTGCAAAATCCGGGCGCGGAGCACGTCGCAAAATACGAACTTGCCGAAATGAAAAAATACTTCCGCAAAAAAGTCATCGCCAACGTGAGCGGCTTTTCGGTGGAAGAATATGCAAAAACCGTCTCTTTGCTCGATCAAGAAGAGCAAATCGGTTTGTTTGAAATCAATATCAGTTGTCCGAATGTCCACAGCGGCGGTATGGCTTTCGGAACGAAGCCGGAAAATGCTTTTGCGGTAACGCAAGCCGTAAAAAAAGTAACCCAAAAACCTGTTTATATCAAACTGTCGCCCAATGTGACCGACATTGTCGAAATCGCAAAAGCATGCGAAGACGGCGGCGCGGACGGATTGAGTCTTATCAATACGCTGCTCGGTATGCGGATAGATCTGAATAAGAAAAGGCCGATCCTTGCCAACAAAACGGGCGGGTTTTCGGGTAAAGCGATATTCCCCGTCGCGTTGAGAATGGTGTATCAGGTGTACGAAGCGGTAAAGATACCGATTATCGGCATGGGCGGCGTGTCCTGCGCCGAGGACGTCATCGAAATGATGCTTGCCGGCAGCAGCGCCGTGGAAGTCGGCGCGCAAAATCTCGTCAATCCGTTCGTTTGCAAAGAGATCGTCGATAACCTGCCGAAAGTGATGGAAAAATACGGAATAAACAGTCTGAAAGAAATAATAGGAGGTGCGCACAATGGCTGAAGACGTTATTATCGCGTTGGATTTTGACACGAAAGAAAAAGTGTTTTCTTTTCTCGATTTATTCGGGGAGACAAAACCGTTTGTAAAAATCGGAATGGAACTGTTTTATGCGGAGGGTGCCGCGATGGTCAGAGAGTTGAAAAAAAGGGGGCACAAAATCTTTTTGGATCTCAAACTGCACGATATCCCCAACACCGTCCAAAAGACCATGCGCGTATTGTCCGAACTGAACGTGGATATGACCAATCTGCATGCGAGCGGAACGAAAAAAATGATGGAGTACGCGTTGGAGGGCTTGAAAAGAGAGGACGGCACAAGACCGATTCTGATCGCCGTGACGCAACTGACTTCGACCGATCAAACGGCTTTGGAAGAAGATTTATGGATAAAAGAGCCGATCGATAAAGTCGTAATGCACTACGCGATGAATGCCAAAAGCGCAGGGCTCGACGGCGTCGTTTGTTCTCCTCTCGAAGCCGAAAAAGTGCATAATGCGTGCGGCGGAAACTTTATTACCGTAACGCCCGGCGTGCGGTTTTCGGGCGGAGAAAAGGGCGATCAAAAAAGGGTGACGACGCCGGCGGAAGCAAGAAGAATCGGTTCCGATTATATCGTTGTCGGGCGCCCGATTACGGCGGCAGAGGATCCCGTTGCGGCATATAACAGATGTGTTCGGGAATTTTTGGGCAAAGAATAAGGAGGATAAGGACATGACGGACATTCAAGAAAGGATAGCAATGGATTTACTTTCGATCAAGGCGGTTTTTTTCAGACCGGAAGAGCCGTTTGTTTGGGCGAGCGGAATAAAAAGCCCGGTGTACTGCGACAACAGACTGACGCTTACTTCCGTCGCCGTCCGCGGCGACGTCGAAAACGCGATAGCGGAAACGATAAAAAGAGAGTACCCGACCGCGGAAGTATTGATGGGGACGTCCACTGCGGGCATCGCGCACGCGGCGATTTCGGCGCACATTCTGGGACTGCCCATGGGGTATGTCAGATCGGGCAATAAGGATCACGGCAGACAAAACCGAATCGAGGGGAAACTGGAAAAAGGGCAGAAAGTCGTCGTGGTGGAAGACCTGATTTCCACGGCGGGCAGTGTGATCGAAGTCGTCGAGGCTTTGCGCGAAGAGGGCGCCGAGGTGCTGGGAATCGTCAGCATTTTTACTTATGGCATGAAAAGAGGCTTGGATCGGCTGAAAGAAGCGAACGTAAAGAACGTTTCGCTCACCGATTTTGATTGCATAGCGGAGATTGCGGCAAGAGAAAAATACATTAAAAGCGAGGATATCGCCCGTCTGATCAAATTCAGGGACAATCCGAGCGACGAAAGTTGGATAGGAGAAAGATGATGAAAAACGTTTTGGACATACTGGATTTGTCCACGCAAGAGATAGACGACTTAATCAAAACGGCGACGGATATTCGGAAAAATCCGAAGAAATACCAAAACAAATGCAAGCACAAGACGCTTGCGACGCTCTTTTTCGAGCCGTCTACGAGGACGAGATTATCTTTTGAGTCGGCGATGCTGTCGCTCGGAGGCAGCGTCCTCGGTTTTTCGTCGGCAAGCAGTTCTTCCGCGGCGAAAGGCGAGAGCGTAGCGGACACGGTGACCGTCGTATCCGGATACGTCGATATTATCGCCATGCGACACCCGAAAGAGGGCGCGGCGTACGTCGCCTCGAAAAAGACGAAAGTACCGCTCATCAACGCCGGCGACGGAGGACATTTTCATCCGACGCAGACTTTGGCGGATCTGTGTACCATTCGTTCGGATAAAGGCAGACTGGATAATTTGACGATCGGTATTTGCGGTGACTTAAAATACGGCAGAACCGTTCATTCTATAATCGGCGCGATGGTCAGGTATCCGGGTACGAAGTTTATTTTGATTTCTCCGAAAGAACTGTCCATTCCCGACTTCGTGAAAAAAAACATTCTGGACGAAAACAAAATCGAATACGAAGAGACGACTTCGCTGGAAGAAAGTATTCCGAAACTCGATATCCTCTATATGACGCGGATTCAGAAAGAGCGGTTCACCGACGGTGCGGAGTACGAACGGCTGAAAGACAGTTATGTCCTGACGGCGGAAAAAATGCTTGCGGCAAAGGACGACATGTACGTTTTGCACCCCCTGCCGCGCGTCAACGAAATATCCGTTAAGGTCGACGAAGACAGGCGCGCGAGTTATTTTCGGCAGACGGAGAACGGAAAATATATGCGCATGGCGCTTATTTTGAAACTTCTCGGCGAAAAAAACGACAAAACGGACGACGGTCGGGAAACTTTCGTTTGTGAAAAACAATGCGAAAACGAACATTGTATTCTGACGGTGGAGCAGGAATTGGAAAAACGCTGCTATATCGACGAAAAAGGCGTACGTCGGTGTTTGTATTGCGACGGGGAAATTTGATTTTTCCTTTGCAGAGAAAAAAAGAGGATTTTTGCGACCTTTTCGGCGCCGTCGTCGGTACGGCGATTCGACGGGCGGATGTGCATTTGTAAATGATGTGAGACCAACTTATTAAAAAAATTTTGTTTGTCTCGTTATAGATTATTCCAAAACGACTGATATCTGAGTGCAATGAGTGACGGAGCGTAGCGAAGTCACGAATGAAGCGAAGATATCAGT